>CAVWUD010000010.1:0-11855 GCA_963757975.1 uncultured Bacteroidota bacterium | reverse complement strand
AATATTCAACTTTTGCCAAAAAAGATGGTAAGACATTCAGGCTTCGTCCATTTTTTATTGCGTCATCAAAAAATATGAAAAAAGCAAAAGCAGGCTTCGTTTTTATTGATATGGCGAAGGCACCTGTATTGCAGGGAACCGTGTTCAGCAACCAGTCGATTCCTGCGTTGGGCGTTAGAGTACGGCTATAAAAAGCGTCAACCGTCAACCTTCAGCCACCAAAAGTATTTGTGAACCACCCATCCATTCCGTTAACTACCTGGAAATCCTGTTGAATGCTCAGTGTGCTTTAAACATCAGGCGGGAGCCGGCTAGATTTGACTATCGGTGGCTGGAGTAGGTAAGCTGGGAATTTGGTTTAACTTTAAAAGTAGCCTTTTCTAAGGTTTTCTCCGGTCTACTCTGCTTCCCGATAAAATCTAAAATAGGTTATCCGTGATTTTTGATTGCTATAGCTTGTGAAATGAATATGTGAATGGCTGTCAAAAAAGAGCGGGACTTTATCAATTATTTTTAGAGAGATTTCCGGACGTCCTCCTTTTTGGACGTAGTAGATTTCATTCCTGATTACCCCGTGCAAAATAATTGAAAAGATACGCCTGTATCTGGAGAAGGAATTCGTTCAAAGAATATTTTAACATGTAAAAGCAACCTCCTTGCAAAACTGGTATTATATGGGTATGTTTCGGTATTTCCTGCTATCCCTATTTTTTTCTTTGTATTCATTTCTATGTTTTTCCCAGATCAAAGTGAGTGGCTATGTTTTTGGAGCGGAAGATCAACTACCGCTCTATCCTGTATCGGTGATTATCAAAGGCACACCGAACGGAACCGTAACCGATTCTGCTGGTAATTTCAAAATCACCGCAAATATAGGTTCCACTCTGGTTTTTTCTTTCATAGGATTTGAATCACAGGAAGTTACCATCGGGAACGAATTAGTCCTCCATATTTCTCTAAAAAGTTCCGCTTCGAGCCTGAACCAGGTTGTTACGACAGGATATATGTCACAGGCGGCAAAAGAAATTACAGGTTCAGTCACTGTAGTGAAGGGCAGAGATCTGACAACAGAGCCGGTGGGTCAGGTTGATCAGATGTTACAGGGACAGGTAGCCGGGCTTACTGTTATTTCTTCAGGCGAACCAGGAAGTACAAGTATAGTACGGATAAATGGCATTGGAAATTTTGGTGATGTTACTCCTCTTTATATAATTGATGGTATTCAGGGTGATATCAACACGCTTAATCCGTACGACATTGAATCTCTTACGGTACTCAAAGACGCTGGAGCTTATTCAATTTATGGCGTCAGGGGAGCAAACGGAGTGATAGTGATTACAACGAAAAAAGGAAAAACAGGTAGATCGGTTCTCTCATTTGATGCATATACCGGTTACCAGGTTCCATTAAGCAAAGGACTGGATTTACTAAATCCTCAGGGACAGGCAAATATTCTCTGGCAGGCACTCATTAATTCAAATGAAGTGGATCCGGTTACTGGGCTCCCTTCATATCCGTTATATGGCAATTATGGAAATAGCACAACGCCGGTTTTACCGGATTTCTATGTGAATGGTTATGGTTATCGCGCAGGTGATCCTGCTGTTGACCCCTCTCTGTATAATATTACGCCAGGATCTCAAATTTATCAGATTGTGCCATTTAACAAGTCCGGAACTGACTGGTTTCATGAGTTGTTCAAACCGGCATGGAACCAGAATTATACGGTGAGCGCATCTGGAGGGAATGAACGGAACCATTACTTTTTTTCTCTTGGATACCTTAACCAGCAGGGAACCTATCTGAACACATATTTGAAAAAACTGACTGCACGGGTTAATACGGATTTTAATATTGACAATGTGTTTCATCTTGGAGAAAACCTTCAATTGATTCAAAGTCAAACGCCTTTTTCCAGTCCGAATACCAGTCCGAATATTTATAATGGAATAACCGAAGATCCATGGTTGCCTGTTTATGATATAGAAGGAAACTATAGTAGTGAAAATGGGCCCCATGCTACGCCAACTGATAATCCCGTGGCAGCCCAGGAATTAGCCAAAGATAACGTGAACAATAACTGGCAGGTATTGGGTAATGCATTTGGCGAACTGGATTTCTTGAAACACTTTAATTTGAGAAGCAGTTATGGAGGTACGTTTAATTTCAACAATGCATATAATTATACATATGGACCCTATGACATTACATTAGGTCTGAATCAATTCACTGAGAATTCGGGATACGCCCAGTCATGGACCTGGACAAATACTTTAACTTTCTCTGATATTTTCGCCGGCAAACATCATCTGAAAGTCCTGATCGGCACGGAAGATATAGGTACATACACCAGATCACAATCGGGCACCAGCATGGGTTATTTTTCAGACAATCCAAACCTTCGATTTCTGGGTAATGGCAACGGTAATTCAGCGGACCAATCTGTAAGTAGTATGGCTACCAGTACCTTTTTATCTTCGTTTATCAGTGCAATAAACTATGGATTTGATGAAAAATATTTCATATCAGCTACGCTTCGGGAAGATGCATCTTCTGTATTTGGTCCTGAATCCAGGTATGGATGGTTTCCTTCATTTAGCGGAGCCTGGAGAATTAGTCAGGAGAAGTTTATGTATTCTTCAAAATGGGTTAGTGAACTTAAGTTAAGGGGAAGCTGGGGAATAAGCGGCTATAATGGTAATACCAATCCGCTAAACCAATATTCCTTATATGGTGGTCTTCCGGGAGGAAATTTTTATGACATAAACGGCACCAGTACAAGTATCGTTCCCGGATTATCGTTACTAAATATTGGAAATGCAAATACAGGGTGGCAGCAGGATATTATGACTGACGTTGGAATTGAAAGTGTTTTGTGGAACGGATTGTTATCGGTTACTCTGGACTGGTATGATAAAAAATCAACCGGTCTTTTATTTCAGGTCGCTTTACCGGGTATATTTGGATATGCAACTGCACCCAATGTGAATATAGGCGATGTTCAAAACAAGGGATTTAATCTTACATTCGGAACAAAAGGCAATTTCTCCAAAAATTCCAGCTGGAATGCGAACATCGCGCTCACAACATATCATAGCGAGGTAGTTAAACTGAATGGAGTTTCTTATTTTGATAACCCGGGTACCAATTCTCCATATGGACCTTTTGTACGAGATGAAATCGGATATCCCATAGGGAGTTTTTTCGGATATAAAATCATAGGCTTATTTCAGAATGCAGGTGATGTTGCTAAATCACCGGTACAGGAAGCTGCCAGCCCAGGACGTTTTAAATACCTGGATGCTAATAAAGACGGGGTAATTGATCCTTCGGACAGGGTACACATAGGAAATCCAAACCCTTTATTTACTGCCGGAATAAATATCGGGCTAACATTTAGCAGATTTGATTTTTCTACCTTTTTGTATTGGTCCTATGGAAATGATATTTTCAACTTTGTAAAATCAAACCTGGATATCTTTCCTGGATTGTTTCATTATCCCAAAAGTGTAGCTGCTTTATATGGTGCATGGACACCTGCTAATCCCAATGCCAAAATACCCATCATTGAAGACAATCAGAATTTTAGCAACGATGCAGTAATCAATTCCTACGGTATTGAAAAAGGTAGTTACCTGAGAAATAAAACGATAATACTCGGTTATACCTTACCAGCAGGTTCATTGCAAAAATTGAGGATACAACGCTTTAGAGTATATGGTGAGGTGTTGAATTTATTTACAATTACAAACTATTCCGGCCTTGATCCTCAAATTTCTGGCAGCAGCTCTGCATTTGGACTTGATTTTGGCGAATATCCCAGTAACCAGCGTCAATACTTAATTGGAATAAACCTGAATTTTTGATTCGCGTAAGTCTGTAAATACATAATATTATGAAACATCTAAAAATCATACTTCCGGTGTTGGTGACAGCAGCGATTATGATTTCCTGTTTTAAGAGTAACTTGAATCAACCGGTCCTCGCGTTATATGGCCAGGCAGATATCAACAACAAAAAAGGTGTGGCGGAATTATTGATAGGAACTTATTCAATGTTGGATGGGGTATCCAGTAACAACCCCTCCCCTCAAGGCACCAATGCTTATATAGCTTCAGCAGGTTCAAACTGGATTTATGGTAGTATCTGCGGCGGTGAAGCGTATAAAGGTGCTGGGCGCGGCGACTACGATAATATCAACAATCTGCAGACCTTCACAGAACTTGTATCAGAACCTTTTTTAGATCTAAAGTGGACCGCTGTGTATGAAGGAGTGCAGAGAGCGAATGCTGTTTTACGAACTATGCGATTGGCTAAGGATATGACCTCTTCAGATACGGTTGAGACCAGGGCTGAAGTAGTATTTTTAAGGGCGTTCTATTATTTTGAAGCGAAGAAAATGTGGAACAGAATTCCATATATAGATGAATCTGTCACTTACGATGCTGGCAATTATCATGTGGTAAATGACACCAGTTGGGCACCTATTGAAAATGATCTGATTTACGCAGTGGCTAATTTGCCGGAAACCCAGCCCGATGCTATCGGAAGAGTCAACAAATATGCCGCAGAAGCAGTTCTGGCGAAAGCTTATATGTTTGAACACAAATATGCCTTAGCAGAACCATTATTGACTGATCTGATTACAAATGGAGAAACTTCCGGTGGAACAAAATATGCACTTGATAGTTTATATCAACATAATTTCAACGCTGAATACAAAAATTCAACGGAATCAGTTTTTGGCTGTCAAAGTTCCGTAAATGAAACTGGAGGAGGTCTAAACGGCAATTATGGTGATGAATTCAATTTCCCCGATGGAGGAGGAACGTGTTGTGGTTTTTTCCAGCCTTCCCAATACCTTGTCAATCATTTTAAAACGGATTCTGTCACTGGCCTGCCTGACCTGTATCATTTTAATGATCCAGGAACAGACGTGACAAATGATGAAGGTTTGCTAAGTTCCGATCCCTTTACGCCTTATGCAGGAACACTCGATCCCCGGCTGGACTGGACGGTAGGTCGGCGGGGAATTCCTTACCTGGACTGGGGAGTCAATCCAGGTAATCGCCCGGCAGGCTGGGTTCGTGATCAGAGTTTCATGGGGCCTTACAATCCAATAAAAAATGTATTTCTCAAAACACAGGAAGGCACATATACAGAAAGCGGCTGGCCCGTACTGACGGCGCTTAATATAAATCTGATTCGATACGCAGATGTATTACTTTGGGCTGCCGAAGCTGAAATCCTTAGGCCTGGAGGAGACCTGGAAAAAGCGCGCGGGTATGTAAATCAAATCAGAACCAGGGCCATGAATCCTGATGGCTGGGTGCATACCTATATCGATCCAAATAATCCAACCGGCGGATATACCGATACACCGGCAGCAAATTATAAAATAGGAATATATATAACACCATGGACTGATCCGGTTTTTGCGCTGAACGCGGTTCAATATGAACGAATGCTGGAACTGGGTATGGAAGGCCACCGGTTTTTTGATCTGGTAAGATGGGGTATTGCAGAAACAGAACTAAATGCTTTTTTCATGAAAGAAAAGACTTTTCTTATTTTTCTGAATGACGGTCATTTCAGTTCTCCTAAAAATTTATATTTTCCAATCCCGCAGAATGAGCTCGATCTGAGTGCTGGGGCGGACGGAGTTCCGAAAATGACCCAGAATCCAGGATACTAGCCTTCAGCATATGAATAAACATCTAATCAGGGATCCCTCATGACGCTTATCACCTTACATTACCGCCCCGCTTTTTATAAAAGAAAATATATCTCCTTTTTATTTTTAACATTTGCCTTTTTACTTTTTGGATCAATCTGTCCTTCGGCATCCCAAGCACAACAACATGTCGAATTCAAACCCGGTCAGTACCGGGCCATTAACTGGACGACAGACGATGGGTTGTCCGCGGGTGAGCATTATATCATAAAAGATTCCAAGGGATTTACCTGGATTGGAGCGCTGAGAGGTCCGTTGTACCGGTTCGACGGGGCCCGTTTTGAAAGATATGATCCCGATCCCGACCTGCCCGGATCCATTCAGGCTATCGGAATCAATTCGCTGATTGAGGACAGCCTGCATAATATATGGGTTGGGACGGGACTGGGTCTCTCCCGTTATGATATCATGGCCGACACGTTCACGAATTTCAAAACAAAGATTGATTCATCGAATGCTGAGAAATCAACCGTTGCCCTATGGAGCACAGCAACGGATTTGTTGGCCGTTGAATCCGGCAGGCAGATCGTACGATATAATACGCATTCGCTTCAAAAAACCAATCTGTGTTTATTGACCAGGGAAGAAAACAATGCGATAACCCAATTCAATCCCTCGGTGTATGAAGCCTCTTCCAATTCACTATGGATGCTAGAGGGCTGTAGTGGCGATTCGCTTCATCACCTCGATGGAGGCCTGTTGCAGATTTCTCTGAAAGATGGACATAGAAAAAATTATGGCTGGACCTGTTACCGGAATATACCCGGACATGACCATGCTGCTGAAGCCATGCGCCTTGATGTGAAAAGAAATTCGATCTGGATCAATAGTCCCGATGGATTGATAGAGTTTTCACTCAAGGATCAAAGTTTTCATTTTGTGGACGCCTTTAAGGAATACATAAAATTGAAAGACTACCGCCGTTTTGTCGGGCTTGACATTGACAATAACGGAAGAATATGGCTGGCCACCCACCCAAATGGAATTCTCATTTATGATCCGGAAACCAAACAGGTTTTCAAACCTTTTACGGATTCTGTTATGCAGGAAAAAACAGGAGAAAACAATATGCAGATTTACTGCGACAGAGAAGGTATCATTTGGCTGACTTATTGGGATAACCGGGGAATTTACGAGCTCCTGCCATTCAATCCTGCTATTACCTTATATACATCGAAGCCCGATGTAAAGGATTCTATGGGAGCAGGCATACCTCGTGTAATCATTCCGGGTGATCATGACGAGATATGGATTGGCCAGGACGCAGGCATTAGCATATTCAATTCTGTGTCCGGAAAATTCGCCATTTTAAAACCAAAAGATTTCCCCGGTATAAAAGGCGACAACATTTTCCCGGTGCAGATCGATGCGACCAGCAATAAAGCATGGATGATCGCTAATCCGGGTAACCGGCTTTACGAAACAAATCTACTGACAAGGCAAAGCAGGAATATTATTTTCAGGGACAAATCGGGCACGGTGGAATCTTTGGCCATTGAAGGAATATTGATCCAACCCTATAAAGGCGGACTGTTGATTTATGATGAGAGACATGGTTTTTTTGAAAAGAAGAAGGATAGTCTGGTTGCGGACCTGATCATTCCCTTTCATGATTTTCTCGGAAGAATTGTACTCATTGACGACAGTCTGCTATTTTTAAAAGACCCGGCTTACCCATTCAATTTTACATTCAGGAACCGGAATGGGATATGGGAGAAATCGCCCCATCCGCTCGATAGTCTGGGATGGTTCTACCTTTATCATAACAACAGAGATCAGACGATCTGGCTCAGTCTGCTAAATAAACTTTTGCATTATGATAAAAATTTCAATATTATAAAAGAGTATGGAAAATCAATCGGGTATAGTGGCATCGTTCTTAATATGCAGAGCGACTGGGTGGGTAATATCTGGTATGTCAACACAGAAAAGCAGATTGGCCGGATCAATTCGAAGACCGGAATCGTCAGCACGCTGTCTTCCGCTGACGGCTACCAGTCTCAGTTTTTTGACTGGTTCACACCGGCAGCCCGGGATTCAAGGGGTAATATATATTTTGGAGAGTCCTATCTGGCCACTGGTAAATTCGGGTTGATCCGTATCAATCCGGAGAAATATGTCTCCGCTGTCCCCTCAACCGTATATTTTAGTGCCTTAAATATTAATTACAAATCTTACCAGCTTCCAACAGGCATCAACAACCTGAATGATTTGTCTCTTTCATATGATCAGAACAATATCAGTATTGAAACAGGAATCATCGACTATTATTCCATGGGAAAAAGTCACCTGAGATACAAACTGGAAGCAAAAGGGAAAACCGCAGAATGGCAATACGGTCCGGCGTATTTTACAATCCGCTACGATGGTTTGCGCCCGGGCAATTACAGACTTGTTTTGCAGGGTTCCAATGCGAGTAATGAATTCATCGGACTGGAAAAAATATTAAATATAAAAATCAGTCCGGCTTTTTGGGATACCTGGTGGTTCAGGATAATAACCGGGATTCTTCTGGTTGGCGGATTTTACACCGCCATCCGCTACCGGCTCAATCAAAAATTCCGGCTTAAGCTGGAGAGTACTGAGAAAGAGAAACAGTTGGCGGATATGCGGCAAAGTACAGCAGAATTAAAACAACAGACAACCGAACTTGAAATGCAGGCACTCCGTGCGCAGATGAATCCGCATTTTATTTTCAATTCACTCAATTCCATTAACCGGTTCATCCTGCAAAATAACCGTCTCCAGGCATCTGAGTATCTCACCAAATTTTCACGGCTTGTCCGCTTAATCCTGCTGAATTCGCAGTCTGCGTTGATCAGTTTAGAAAATGAAATTGAATCTTTAAAATTATATCTCAGCCTGGAATCACTTCGTTTTGATGATCATTTTGAATACAAATTGTCTGTGGATCCCGACCTGGATATCTCCGTTTTAAAAGTTCCCTCAATGATTATTCAGCCGTACATTGAAAATGCGATCTGGCATGGACTGATGCATAAAAAGGAAAAGGGCCAACTTGATATCGAATTGTCGCAGGAAGAGGATCACTTGTATTTCAAAATAACTGATAACGGTATTGGACGCAGGCAGTCGGCTGCCCTGGCGAGTAAATCGGCAACCCTGCATAAATCCATGGGTCTGAGCATTACGGCCCGCCGCATTGCCATGCTGCGGTCGGGAAAATATGAGGGATCTTCCGTTGTCATCAATGATCTGGTAAACGAAGATGGTAGTGCCGCGGGTACCGAGGTAGTTATCAAGATTCCTGTCATTCAGTAAAGCGGCTATATATGATTAAAGCTATTCTTGTTGATGATGAAATTCATTGTCTCGATACACTGGAAATGATCCTTTGCGACTATTGTCCTGAAGTGCAGATAATCGGTCGTTGTGTTTCGGGGGAAAGCGCAATAGAATTGATCGATAAACTAAAGCCCGGGCTTGTATTCCTCGATATTGAAATGCCCCTGATGAACGGTTTTGAATTGCTTGAAAATTATAGTCAGATTCCATTTTCAGTAATCTTTACCACCGGCTACGATCAGTATGCAATCAAGGCTATTCGCTTTAGTGCTTTGGATTATTTATTAAAGCCCATAGATCCAAAGGAATTAGTTACGGCTATACATAAGGTGAATGTTCAGAAAAACCAACCGTCCATGGACCAATTCCAAATGCTTAAAGATCATTATCAGCATAAGGGATCAACTTTTAATAAATTAGCGATTCCAACCACAGATGGATTCGAATTGATACCGGTCGACCAGTTGATATATTGCGAGGCCAATGACAACTATTCGCAACTTTTTCTTAAAAATGGAAGTAAAGTAACTGCCTGCCGCACGTTAAAGGAAATTGAAGAGCAGCTGGACGATTTCGACTCTTATCTGCGTGTTCACCATTCTTATATCGTGAATTTGAACGAAGCGAAAAAATATATTCGTGGCGATGGCGGTTATCTGGTCATGAGTAATGGTTCAACCATAAATGTATCGAGGAGCCGCAAAGAAATGTTGTTAAATAAATTTAACCCAGGAGGAGGGTGATTAATTACGATTAGTCCAAACTTCAATTGATTATACCGGAAAAACTTCCTGCAGTTAAGCCTGATAAGCTCCATTCAATTAAGTCTTACAAATAAAATTGCCTTTCCGTTTCGGAAAAGCAATTTTATTTTATAGTACCGAGAGTTATAGACAAAAATATCTAGATGTATTCTACAAATATTCCCCGAACTTCTTCCTTTTGTGATGAACATGCTGGTGATGATTTGCTTTCTTCATTTTGTTTAATGACTAATTATTTTCCCGGATCATTGAAATTAGTGTAAGCCAGAATCCGCTTTATATTCCCCATAAATGCTGTCTTTTCCACTTATAAATAAAGTTAATAAAACAATTACCCCAATCTTTGTCGGGCCATTAGGTATTAAAATACCATTGGATCTTGAGGGATCCTTGAGTACACAGGCAATACACGAATGATCAATTTGATTGCTTTCTCAATTCCTGCAGTTCTTCCATCAGGCCTTCTTTAGTCACTTTTAAAACCCTGATATTTGATTTGTCTTCCAGATTTATTATATATTCAACGCCATCATTAGTTTGCACCTCTTCGACCAGGGTAATATTCCAGTCATAATAAGTTCGTTTTATTTCGCATCTGATATCGCTTGAAAGTTTTTCTTCATTATAGATTAACAGCGACATTTGCCAGCCGCCTTTTTTATCATAAATAACTCTTTCTCCATAACCGTCCTGAACAAAATACGCTTCAAAGCCGCCGTTAGAATTGGGAAACCATATGGCACTGTTTACTTTGCTATACCTGTCCAGGAAATCTCTGATGGCTCTAACATTGATTTCATTTCTATTTAGAATATAAGTGCCCGTTAAATCCATGTTCCATAGTATTGCCAAATTATAAACGGATCGCATATAGTTATTTTCTACATTCGGCTCAATGTTTTTTTTGGAATTTTGAGCGCAAACGTTGTTCCCTGGCACGGTAATAAAAGTAAAATCTAAGATTATTGCGAAGAGGATCTTTTTCATTTAATAAAGGTTTATCTGATTACACTTTATGATGCACAATGAGGTCTGGTGACTTCCGGATGTGAATCTTTTATATCTTATTAATTGTATATCACAAGTTGAATGGGAACACTTTCTACAAACTTCAAAATAATTAGTCCCGGCTGTAAGATGTGAAAACTAAGTAGTTACCGCGGATAGGTTTCCTCAGGAAAAGGTATATATGCAGTTCGATAAGAAAGCCTATAATTCCGGAGAATAAAGGTTGATCTTATTCACGCCTCAGGTCCTGCAAAATTTTAACTTCACCTTCCTGGCTTATTTTTAAAACCTTGATGTATGACTTGTCCTGCAGCACTATTATATAAGCAATCCCATCAGGATTTTGCACTTCTTCAACCTGCTTAATGTCCATATCCAGGTAATTTGATTTAATAGCTGCCCTGAGGTCTGTGGGAAGTTTGAATTCATTATAAAAGATTAATGAATATTTCCAATGCCCCTTTTTATCATAAAATGCCCGGTTTCCAAAACCCTCCTGCATAAAATAGGCTTCGTATCCATCCTTGTCTGCAAACCACATCGCATTATTAATATGATTAAATCTTACTTCGAAATCCTTGATTGCTTTCGCATTAATGGTCTTTGTATCAGGAACATAACTACCGGCATGCGAAGTGTTATTCGGAACACTCATTGCCAGCACATCGGCCATTAAGATTTTATCATTGGGCAACGAATTATATACAAAGCTATTCTGTGCATAAGTGCTTTTGCTGAAAACTACGGTGGATAATAGTCCGATGGTGAGGACAAGCGTAATTTTTTTCATTGTTTTAGATTTAATTAGTTGAATAAATTTTGTGTTTCTAAAACAAATCTAGTTTGCCGGGCCCCCCGTTCTCAGCCACACTGAGTAATAGGTTGCTTATATAAGTAGTTTACCTTAGGAGATCCGCAGATCGCACGACCACCCGCCCGATTCCCCCACCATTTGTAATAAACTTTTAGGGAATAAGCAGTAACTCCTTACTTTCATCCGCTAAACCGCTTTCTATGCCGTCGACGAAATGGATATCCCTACC
>CAVWUD010000009.1:0-71237 GCA_963757975.1 uncultured Bacteroidota bacterium | reverse complement strand
AAAGTTGTTGCCATAATCGGGGATGGTGCATTGACAGCAGGGCTGGCATTCGAAGGTATGAATCATGCGGGTGTTGCCGATTCCGATCTCCTGATAATCCTGAATGATAATTGTATGAGCATTGACCCCAATGTGGGTGCATTGAAGGAATATCTGACAGATATTACGACATCTCAAACCTATAATAAATTTAAAGACGATATCTGGAAGGCGCTTGGCAAACTACCTGTGGGTGGCCATTTCAGCCGGGAGATTGCCAGTAAAATTGAACATAGCATCAAGAGCTTTGTAAATAAAAGCAGCAATCTTTTTGAAGCATTGAAGTTGCGTTATTTCGGTCCTATCGACGGACATAATCTCAATAAGCTCATCGATACACTACAGGATTTAAAGAATATTCCGGGTCCTAAACTTCTTCATATCATAACAGTAAAAGGGAAGGGTTATTCTCTGGCCGAAAATGACCAAACCAAATGGCATGCACCGGGTTTGTTTGATAAGATTACGGGAGAAATTTATAAGAAGAAATTCGATACAATTCAGCCGCCAAAATATCAGGATGTTTTCGGTCATTCAATTATTGAACTTGCAGAAAAGAATCCAAATATTTTTGCTGTCACCCCTGCCATGCCTAGCGGTAGTTCGCTAAAATTCATGATGGAAAAAATGCCCGACCGCGCATTCGATGTGGGCATTTGTGAACAGCACGCAGTTACATTAAGTGCTGGCATGGCTACGCAGGGCCTGCGAGTATTCTGCAATATCTATTCCACTTTCATGCAAAGATCCTATGATCAGGTGATACATGATGTGGCCATACAGGACCTGCCGGTGGTATTTTGTCTTGACCGTGCAGGATTGGTAGGTGAAGACGGTCCAACACATCATGGAGCTTATGATATTGCATATATGCGTTGCATTCCGAATATGATTGTGACTGCACCCATGAATGAGTCTGAATTACGCAACCTGATGTATACGGCGCAACTGGATAAAAATCAACATCCGTTTGTAATTCGTTATCCGCGTGGAGAAGGTGTTATGCCGGAATGGAAAACACCTTTCAGGGAAATTGAAATAGGCAAGGGAAGAAAATTAAAAGATGGAAAGGATCTGGCCATCCTGACTTTTGGCCATCCCGGAAATTTTGCAGCTGCTGCAATCAGACAATTACGTACTGAAGACCTGGATCCCTCCCATTATGATTTGCGATTTGTAAAACCCCTGGATGAAGAATTATTGCATGAAGTATTTTCTAAATTCGATAAGATCATAACTGTGGAAGACGGGACGGTCGTAGGAGGCTTCGGATCAGCTATTCTGGAATTTATGGCTGCCCATAATTATAAAGCCCGGGTCATTATACTTGGCATACCTGACAAAATCATAGATCACGGTACGCCTAAACAACTTCATCATGAAGCCGGATTTGACGCAGAAGCTATTGCAAACGCTGCCAGGAGATTACTTAATGAAAGTTTCAAAAGCAACTTATTATCCTTCTAACTCCGTTAAGCTTTAAGCGTTAAGGGTTCTTCGTTATGTTCCAGTATGAAATTGTTTCTTCCCTCTCCTATCAGGATATTCATATAACCCAGTTGAACGAGTTCCAGGATGGAAAGGAAAAGGAATATGGCATGGATCCTGTTTTCACAAA
The DNA here is from genome assembly GCA_963757975.1 of uncultured Bacteroidota bacterium. GTDB lineage: Bacteria > Bacteroidota > Bacteroidia > Chitinophagales > Chitinophagaceae > Puia. The sequence goes on along the minus strand of CAVWUD010000009.1, from coordinate 69,580 downwards.
CTTCAATAATACTTTCAAATGGAACCGTTTTATCACGGCTGACAGTTTCAATTAAATACTGTCTGCTTTCTTCTATGGTATAAGTGTATTGAACAACGGTATGTCTTGGCTGGTTGTTGCGCTCCTGTAAGCGCATTAAAACTTTTTCAAAGGTCTTCATCAGTTTAAATAAACTGATGGACTGAATTTCTGTTCCTTCTCCTGATTCTTCCCCGATCTGTAATAATTCCCTGTGCAGATTTCCACGCCTGATTAATTTCATACGCAGTTCTTCCATATCCGCTAAACGGGCAGCAGCTTCTTTGAATCTTTTGTATTCCAGAACTTTATTTACCAGCTCCTGTCGGGGATCGATTTCATTACCCTGTTCATCCAGTTCTTTCCTGGGAAGTAACATTTTTGCTTTAATGCGCATCAGGGTGGATACGAATAATATGAATTCGCTCGACAATTCAATATTCAGTGTTTCTTCCTTATGAATGAAATCCAGGAAATCCTTGATCAGTTTATGGATTGGAATATTATAAATATCCAGTTCATCCCTTTCAATAAAAAAAAGGAGCAGGTCGAAGGGTCCTTCAAACTGCGATAATCTGATTTGATAAGATGCTGAATTTAGCATTTTGAAACATTATATACAAGGATAGTGAAAAGCCTAAAGCCTAATGCTTAAAACTTAAAACTTTTGTTGACAATTAGATCACAAAAGCCGAAAGCCGAAGGCCTAAAGCCTAAAACTTCATATGATTGTCTTCCTGTTTATCTATAATAAATAGAATATAAACTTGTACTATTGTGATGTAAATGTCAAAAAAAGTTTTTGGCTTTAGGCTTTGAGCTTTAGGCGTCAAGCTTTAATTTTTAAAGTTTAACAATAAACCAATTCCAAGCAGTTCCTGCAGCTGGGCTGCCGGACCTCCGGTGGTTCCATCTGCTTTCACAGTCTTAACATCGTTGTCATAAATCAGGTTAAAGGCCACGGTCATCGTAATAATTCCGGTAACTTTTACCGCAAGCAGATTGGACCAGTTTACATCCACATCCTGCGGAGTATGCTGGTAATTTGAAAACAGATCCAGACGACCGGTATATACGACATTCTCGTTGATCTTATGGGTATAGGTAATTGTTGAATAAGCGCCGAATTCGAGTTTCACTGTTTTGCCGGTATCCACGCCGAATGCACCCTGCGAGGAGAGTGAATCATTTTTTACAAATATCCACCGTAGAGTAGCGGGTGATATAAAAAAAGAGAATTGATCATTTGGTTTATAATTCAATCCTGGTGAAACAATCAAATAAGCCGGAGCCATAAAATCTGAAGTCAGTACCGGTTTCCCGCCATCCGATGGATAAGCATAACCCGGAGCAAATTGTGATCGGAAATTTATGAGTCCGCTTATATACCAGTTTTTTCCAATATCGTACCCATATTTTGAAAGAATATCAATTTTGTCGTCCGATTTGCGCGAACCGAGACTCGTTGTATTTAAAAAACCGTAAGCAAGATCCATTGTATTGTCCCATGCGCTTTTTCCCTTTTTATAAAAAGCATACCCGCTAAAAAAACTGCTCAGTCCAAGAGAGTTTTTATCCCCACCGGCCGCCCAGTTATCCTGGGCACCCTGTGTTAATGTAAAACGGAGAACTCCTCCCAACTTCCAAATCTTTGGAATCGTATCGTTAGGGTCCTTTTTAATATTTCTACTCGCCTCGTCGCGCATTTCCTGAACTGTTTTATCCTGCGCCGAGCTCATAAAAACACTTAGTAAAGACAATATGATTAATGAAGCCTTTTTCATATAAATGATATTACTGAATTTAAAAATGCAGCTTATTTTATATGGCAGAAATGTAAATCAAACTTGATTAAAGCAGGTTGTGATCAGGATTTTTTCAGTTCATCCCTTATTTGCATAAGCAGTTTATCGGTGCTCGACGCTTCCTGTGCCGCCGGAACTTTTTTCTTCTCTATACTTTTCATTCCTTTAACGATAAGGAAAAGTATGAATGCTATAATAATAAATTTTATAACCGCTGATAAAAACAATCCATACTTAACGGCACCATAACTGAGTTTATCCAAGGTTTTCGGCATGGGCCGCTTTTAATGCCGGCTTTAGTAACAGGGGTGTTATAACATTATCTACTAGTGAAGATACAATCGCACCAAAAGCAGCACCAATAATAACTGCTACGGCTAGATCAACAACATTACCGCGCAATGCAAAATCCCTGAATTCTTTTAAGATTCCCATACATTTGATTTTAATGATTAAGAATTAAATGATCCGGTAAAAAACATCCGGTTAAACGGACATGATTTCTTTTTCTTTGGAAGAAAGGTGTTTTTCTACCAGAGAAATATGCTGGTCCGTGATATCCTGGATTTGTTTTTCTGCATCTTTTGTGATGTCCTCACTCATCCCGTCCTTTTGTAACTTCTTAATTTGTTCGATCGCTTCCCTTCGGATGTTTCGGATAGAAACCCGGGTTAGCTCACCTTCAGCGTATGCTCGTTTAACAAATTCCTTTCTTCTTTCCTCCGTTAATGGCGGCATAAAAAGACGAATGATATTTCCGTCATTTTGAGGAGTAACACCGAGATTGGCATTGATAATTGCCCGTTCTATAGGCTGAAGCATATTCTTCTCCCAGGGTTGTATGGTTAGTGTTCTTGCATCCATAGCGGAAACATTTGCCATCTGGTTGATTACAGTAGGTACCCCATAATAATCCACATTCACTCCTTCAAGCATTTGAGGATTCGCTTTCCCTGCACGTATCCTGGTCAGTTCATTTTCAAGGTGATTGATTGCTTTGATCATGGAATCTTTCGTTACTTCCACGATGAAGACTAATTCATCAGACATAGACAATTATTCGTATTATTTTTTGGATTGATGCCTGGTTAGTTTTTTTGCTCAAGCATGCTTTCACGGATAAAGGTAACCAATTTTGATTCCTTTATCTTTTCGTTTTTATCATTTCCATCATTTGCCCATGAAATGGAATGACGCGGCCTGGAATAATACGCAATTGCAATGAAGGTGAAGAAAAGTGCAATGACAGACAAAATTAAAATGGTACAACCCAGCGATCTCGCCAAATAAACAAACACAACCATACTGGCATTCACAGCCACTAACAAAAGAGTGATTGTACGGTGCGACAGACCGCGATCCAAAAGGAGATGGTGTATATGATTTCTATCCGGACTAAATGGCGACCGGCGTTTAAAAATACGGATAGCAAATACACGAAGTGTATCAAGCAATGGGATCATAAGAATGGTAAATCCAATGGCAGGTGATGAAACAATCGGATTCACAGATTCCGGACCAGTTCCCGGATCTATAAATTTCAATACTAAAATAGCATTCACTACACCAATGAGCAGCGATCCCGTATCGCCCATGAATATTTTTGCAGGTTGAAAATTAAAAATCAAAAATGCCAGCAGGGTGCCGCAAAGAGAAAATGCGAGTACATAGTATGGCTCCATGCCAGCAGACATAAAGTAAATTCCGAAAAGTGCAGCCGACATCAATCCCAGCGTTCCCGCCAATCCGTCAACACCATCAATAAGGTTAAATGAATTAATGATAACGATAACTGAAAAATAGGAAATCAGCAGACTGAACATCTCGGGCAATTCGTGAATACCAAAAAAACCATGCATGCTCCGGATCTGGATCCTGCCATAATAAATAATAAGGAAGGCAGCTAATACCTGGCCGATGAATTTTTTTATAGGAGATAAAACAAGAATGTCATCTTTCAATCCTAAAAAGAAAATGACCAAACTCGCGGCAATAAAATATTGGAATTCGGAAGCATCCCTAAAATTAATGGTAAGCAAACAGCCAAAAATAAAGCCGGCAAATATGCCAATTCCACCTAAAGGAGTGATAGCAACCTGATGAATTTTGCGGGCATCCGGCATATCAAATAGCTTTTTCATCTCGGCTACATTAATAATTACCGGAATTGCAAGAAAAGTAATGGTAAAAGAAATAGAGATGCAAAGTAATACGTCAAACATGTACCTCGGTTTACATTAATTAATTTCAGTCATTGCCAAAATCGAGCCTTAACTCTTGTGCGTACGTTCAGATTAGAGTATTGAGATTCAAGATCTTCTGACCAGCAATGTTATAATGTCACTGAGCGCATGAACAAGCAAGTTAGAACAAAAGTTTAATATGTTCCCGGACGCAGGTAAATAAATTCCTTTAGATTTGCGCACCTTAAAACATATCATATTATATGGCTGATTTAAAGGCTATTGCTTCACAAATCCGGCGCGATATTGTCAGAATGGTTCATGCTGCATCAAGTGGACATCCCGGTGGATCACTTGGTTGCACAGAATTTTTTACTGCTCTCTATTTTGAGGTCATGAATCATAACCCGAAATTTTCGATGGATGGCAAAAATGAAGACATTTTCTTCTTAAGCAATGGCCATATTTCGCCGCTTTTTTATTCAACCCTCGCCAGGTCAGGCTATTTTGATGTTAAAGAACTTGCTACTTTCAGAAAACTGAATTCACGATTACAGGGACATCCTACCACCCATGAGCACCTCCCTGGTGTACGAATAGCGAGTGGCTCACTCGGACAGGGTATGAGTGCAGCCATTGGTGCTGCCCTCACCAAAAAACTCAATAAAGATTCAAATATTGTATTTTCTCTGCATGGAGATGGTGAACTGGATGAAGGCCAGATTTGGGAAGCCCTTTTATTCGCTGCCCATCACAAGGTAGATAACCTGATTTCTACTGTTGATTGGAATCATCAGCAAATTGACGGCACTACGGATAAAGTAATGGGTCTTGGAAATATAAGGCAGAAATTTGACGCTTTTGGCTGGAAAACGCTGGAAACCAATGGGAATAACATGGATGAAATCGTATTTACCCTTAAAGAAGCTAAATCTATGACCGGTAAAGGCCAGCCTGTAGCTATCCTTATGCATACTATTATGGGCAAAGGAGTTGATTTTATGGAGAATGACCATGGCTGGCATGGAAGCGCTCCCAATGACGAACAACTGGCAAAAGCCTTGGCACAAATTCCCGAAACTTTGGGAGACTACTAGAATAGTGTGAGAGTGTGAGAGTGTGAGAGTGTGAGAGTGAATTTTACCCTTAATTCTCACACCCTCACACTCTCATACTCTCATACTCCATATTTGCCTAAGTTTTTAATTCAAACGGTTGCAACGCCGCCTTCCTTGCAGGAAGCCAGGAAGCTATCAGAACTACGATCAGGATGGTTCCGCCGACAAGTAGAAAATCTCCCGGAATCAATTTCACCGGATAATAATCTATCAGAAAATTACCCTGGAGGGGTACAATTTTTAAATTTACCTGTAGCCAGCATAGTGCGATGGCAAGCAGGAAACCAAATCCTCCACCCAGCACACCCAGCAGAATTCCCTCATTTAAAAAAATCTGCTGTATAAACAGGTTATCCGCTCCCATGGCTTTTAAAACCTGTATATCTTTCTTTTTTTCAAGCACCAGCATGGTTAATGCACCTACTATATTGAATGCAGCGACGATCAGGATAAGTGTCAGGATAATATAAATAACCCATTTTTCCATTTTCATGGTACTGAATAAAGTCTGATTTTGTTCATCCAGGGTCTGCACTATGAATCCGGCTCCAAATAATGCCTGAAGTTTTGATTTTAATTCCTTAGTAACTATCCTGTTCCTTGTAGCAATTTCAATCGCACCATATTGGTTCGAATCCAGGCCCAGCATGCGTTGCATAAATCCAAGATTTGTAATCACATAATGGTTATCAAAGTCCTCCTGGATTCTGAAAGTGCCTGAGGAGACGATGGCTTCCGATCGGACAGATGATTCGGGGTCCATTTCATTAATACTTCCGTTGCGAAATAAATAAACTGTCATAGGTGTAATCGCCCGGTCCGATTCTATATCTAAAGCATATTCAATCCCTGAACCAAGAATGGCTTGCGGATGATCTTCTGTACCCAGCTGATAATCACCTTTAAAAATATTTTTAGAAAGTCCATTGATATTCTTATAATTTTCATCAACCCCTTTTAACATCACCGGTTGCATACTATTATATCTTAAAAGGGCCTGATCTTCTATCGTTAATGAGTAACCGATAACACCATCAATCTCTTTCAATTTGAGGAGACTGGTGTACGGAACGTGGAAAAATTTTCCCGTAGCCGGTGAAATTTTTACATCCGTATAGAAAGCGGAATACAGCGACCTGACCAGTTGCTCCAATCCATTGAAAACACTGAGAACTACAATCAGGGAAGCAGTTCCCAGAATAATGGCACTTACACTAACCCATGAAATGATGTTAATGGCATTCGTTGATTTTTTCGCTTTGAAATAACGCCAGGCAAAAAGGAACTTCAATGGAGTTGAATTAATTCAGGATTCGTTTCCGGTATCGGGTTTAGTTTCATGTATTTCACGAAAAAGATTTTCCATCTTATCCACATAGTCCAATGAGTCATCAATATAAAAAGAAAGCTGGGGCATACTCCTTAATTGATTCCGGATGGAACTGACCAGATCTCGTTTTATCTCCCATGCCCTGTCTTCAATCAGCTTCAAAGCATCTTTGGGATTTGCTACCTGGTAAAAACTCAGATAAATACGTGCTTCGTAAAGATCAGGTGTAATTCTAACGGATGAAATGGAAACCATCCCCCCATGGATCATATTCAGTCCAAGTTTCTGAAATATTTTGTTAAGCTCTTCCAATAGTAAAGCACTAACCTGTTTTTGCCGTTTACCTTCTTTCATATCATTACAGATTTCAATGTAAATTTACGGGTTTACGCCCCATCCAGAAATAATGAAAAGATTTGCAACTGTTCTTAGATATCTGAAAGATCAAAAAAGGTATGTATTCCTATATTTCTTAGTTAATCTGTTATCTATATTATTCTCCCTTGTTTCCCTCACCATGCTGGTGCCTTTCCTTCAGTTACTATTTGGCAAGGAGAAGATGGTGGAGCAAATGCCGCACCTGACTTTTTCTGCATCCAGCGTGCTGGATTACATAAAATATGTTCTCGGAATCCTGATTCGTGAACACGGACCGGTTTACGCTTTAGGAGCCATTTGTATAATCATAATTGTATCTATTTTTTTAAAGAATTTTTTTCTCTACCTCTCCTATAGAATTATGGGTCCTATGCGAAATCGCGTGCTTACACGTTTGCGTGCTGATCTGTATGCAAAAATTCTTGACCTGCCTCTTGGATTTTTTACAGAACAGCGTAAAGGAGATCTGATCAGTCGTATGAGCAATGATATCAACGATATCGAATGGAGCGTTATCAGTACGCTTGAAGGGATATTCAGAGAGCCTCTTACCATTCTGGTTATCCTTGCAACACTCGTTTTCCTTAGCCCGCCCCTCTCTATTTTCTTATTTGTTTTACTGCCATTAACCGGCTTCATTATCGGACGTGTAAGCCGTTCGCTGAGAAAACAATCCAGTATTGCCCAGGAACAACTTGGCACGCTAATGTCTATCCTTGACGAAACGCTTGGCGGACTTCGTGTAATCAAAGCGTTCAATGCAGAAAATCTACTGAAGTCCAAATTCTTTAAAACCAATAATTACCTGAATTATGTAAGGAATAAAATTATTTTCAGAAGAGATATGGCCTCACCCATGTCAGAATTGCTGGGTGTGATTGTATTATGTTGTATACTTTTTTTCGGGGGACAAATGATTCTCAGTCATAAGTTTGCTCTGCAGGCCGAAGGATTTATAGCATATATTGCCATCTTTACCCAGATTATCAATCCTGCCAAGTCTTTATCCACTGCGTTTTACAATGCTCAAAGAGGAACCGCTGCTATCAAGCGTATTGAAGAAATTTTACATGCGGATATTGTTATCAGAGAACCTGAAAATCCTGTTCCTATCAAATCTTTCAATAGCTCGATTGAATACAGGAATGTAGGATTTGCCTATGAAGGCGTAAAAGTTCTTCACAATATTGATTTGAAAATAAATAAAGGAAAAACAATTGCACTGGTTGGTTCATCCGGCGCCGGTAAATCGACTCTTGCCGATCTTATCCCTCGTTTTCACGATGTAACCAGCGGTGAATTAATAGTCGATGGCATCAACATTAAAAACTATTCCCTGCATTCTCTTCGTAGCTTGATGAGTATTGTAACGCAGGAACCCGTTTTATTCAATGATACCATTGCTGCCAATATTGCTCTTGGAACACCAGATGCCTCCATGCATGAAATTGAACAGGCAGCCCGCGTGGCTAATGCACATCAGTTTATTAGTCAAAAAGAAAACGGATATCAAACTAATATCGGTGATCGGGGATCTAAACTCAGCGGGGGTGAAAGACAGAGGATAACCATTGCACGAGCCGTATTGAAAAATCCGCCGATCCTTATTTTGGATGAAGCCACTTCATCCCTGGATACCGAAAGCGAGCGTTTGGTACAGGACGCCATCAATAACATGATGCAAAACAGAACCTGCGTGGTGATTGCCCACCGGCTCAGCACCATCAGGCATGCCGATGAAATTATCGTTTTACAGAAAGGAGCTATCGTAGAAAGAGGAACGCACGAAGAATTGGTTTCCCAGAATGGTTTCTATAAGAAGTTGGTGGATATGCAGGAAATCCGTTAATGCTTAAAGCCTAAAACTAATAGGAAAGTGTGAAAGTGTGGTAGTGTGGTAGTTCCATTCCGATTGCCGGTTCACCATTAACGATCATCGGTCAACGATCATCGATTAACCGTCAACTAATATTTTCTGATAAGAATTACTCCTACAATAAGTAAAATGGATCCGATGATTTTACCGGGAGAAATTTCCCTTACGGCTACTCCCAGCCAGCCAAACTGATCGAACAAAATTGCCGCGAACATTTGACCGGCCAGCACCAGGCTGAAAGATAAAACTACTCCAAGCTTTGGAAGAAGGATCACGATACCCGCAACAAAAAATGTTCCCAGTAACCCGCCTGTCCAAATCCACCACGGGGATTGAGAAGAAACGAAACGAAATTGAAACTGCCCCACGATTATTAAATAAATCATCAGTGCAATCGTGCCGACTGCAAAAGAAACAAAAGCAGCCATTACAGGATTTCCTGCTGTTTTAGCCAGTCTGGAATTAATTGCCGCCTGCATGGGAAGTATTGCACCCAATGCCAGTGCCATCGCAATAAATAAGAAGCGGGATTGCATGAAAGTTCTTAAAGAATGTGACTCTTTATTAAACCGCAAATCGTGTATCGTGAATCGATAAACGATATCATAAAAAGTTTTAGGCTTTAAGCCTTGAGCTTTCAGCCTAAAAACTATTTATTCATAGTTTGTTTGGCTTCGATACTGAGCGTAGCGTGTGGAACTGCTTTCAACCTTGCTTTATCTATTAGCTTTCCTGTAACCCGGCAGATGCCATATGTCTTATTCTCAATCCGCATCATAGCCTTTTCGAGATGATCGATAAAAGTAATCTGGCGGCTTGCCATCTGGCTAAGCTGTTCACGCTCCATACTCATACTTCCGTCTTCCATTGTCATGTAACGGTTATCTGTTTCATCTCCGCCCATTTCATCACGTCTGGTGATCAGGCCCTGGAGGTAAGCCAGTTCTTTCTTGGCAGAATCCAATTTTTTGGTAATCAGATCCCTGAATTCTAATAACTCTGCATCACTATATCTCATGGTAGGTCCGGTTTGATCCTGATGATGTATATCCAATACTGATTTTGTAAACTCCGGTTCGTATTTCCGAACCGTTTTCGTTTTAATTTCGGGAATAACTACTTTAACCGCTTTCACGGGTGGTGCAATCGGCTTCTTAACCTCAGGTTTCACTGTAACAGGGCTGGTGTTTTTTACTTGCTGTTTAAAAACCGGCTTTTTATCTTCAGCTTTATTTCCGGGTTTTGCATTTACCTGTGGCACTGGTTTAACGGCAGCTGGCGGATGAGCAGCTGGCGCCGGATGTGCTGGTTTTACAGGATGTGAGGATGTTACTGGTTTTTTAGTTACTGAAACTGTGACAGCCGGTTTCTTGGCAGCCGAAATTGGGCTTGCCGCTTTTTTTGCCGGGACTGCTGATTTTGAATGAGATGTTTTACTTACTGTCGCTGCAGGTTTCTTTACCACTGGAGTATGTTTTTTTGGATTGTCCCTTTTAACAGGTTTTTCCGGTGCATGCTTTTTAGTAACAACATTTTTAGCCGCTGGTTTAGCGGTCTTTTTTGGTTGTACTTTCTTAGCGGTTTTAACCGGTTTTTTCTTGATTGCCATATGGTTAGGCTTTTTTTGTGACAAACACTTTTAAAGGGACGTCATTAACTTCAATTAAAGTGCCATGTGTTAATTCGGCAACCAAATCAAGTTTGTCTGCCAAAATTTCCGCGCAAATATAGTAATTAAATTCTCTTATTGTCTCCTCTAATGTTTTGGCACCGCCAATTTGTACGTTAATTCGGTCTGTTAACTCAAATTCCTGGTCTTTTCTGATTTTTTGGATGCGGTTTACAAGTTCTCTTGCATTTCCTTCCCTTTCCAGCTCAGGCGTAACAGTTACATCAAGGGCAACGGTAAGAGGGCCTTTTGTGGCAACCATCCAGCCTGGCACGTCTTCGCTGTTGATTTCCACTTCTTCCAGGATAATTTCAATGGATTCACCGTCAATAACAATGCGAGTATTGCCATCTCTTTCCAGTTTTCCAATATCCTGCTGTGAGAATTTAGCCAATGCCCCGCTTACTGCCTTCATTTTTGCGCCGAGCTTCTTACCCAACAAAACGAAATTCGGTTTAATCCTTTTGTGTATAAACTCATTATCGGCTCCCAGGTATTCGATTTCCTTGATATTTACCTCTGAACAAATCAGATCCTCCACTTTTTCCAGCTGTATTTTCATGCCTGGATTCATCACAGGGATGAGGGCTTTTTTAAGAGGCTGCCTGACTTTGATATTGATTTTTTTACGGATAGACAGAATCAGAGAAGAAGCATCCTGAGCCAATTTCATTCTTTCTTCCAAATCATTGTTAATGGCCTCGTTATTTACTTCAGGAAACCTGGTGAAATGGACCGATTTAAATTCAGATCTTCCGGTAACATCGTTTAGATTTTGAAATAGCCAGTCCGCAAAAAATGGTGAAACAGGTGCAATAATCTTGCTCAGTGTTTCCAGACATTCATATAAAGTCTGATAAGCACTTAGTTTGTCGTGCTCATATTCACCCTTCCAGAATCGGCGACGGCTGAGACGTACATACCAGTTACTTAATTCTTCGTCAACGAAATCTTCGATCAGCCTGCCGGCGACAGTCGGCTCGTAATCATCCAAACTCAAAATCACTTTTTTTACAAGGCTGTTTAGGGCTGAAGAAATCCACTTGTCAATTTCCGGCCGTTCTTCCAATGGAATATAAATTTCTTTAAAAGCAAACCCATCAACGTTAGCATAAAGTGCAAAAAACTGGTAAGTATTATATAATGTCCCAAAGAATTTTCGCTGTACTTCTCTTATCCCTTCAGGATCAAATTTCATGCTGTCCCAGGGGGAAGCATTGGTAATCAGGTACCAGCGGGTGGCATCGGCACCAAACTGGTCAATGGTTTTAAAGGGATCCACAACATTTCCCACACGTTTACTCATTTTATTACCGCTTTTATCCAAAACGAGTCCGTTAGATATAACAGTTTTATAAGCTATACTATCGAATAGCATAACGGCAATAGCGTGCAGTGTATAAAACCAGCCGCGGGTCTGGTCTACTCCTTCTGCAATAAAATCTGCAGGAAAGTTTTTATTGAACTGATCTATATTTTCAAATGGAAAGTGCCATTGTGCGTAAGGCATCGCTCCTGAATCAAACCACACATCAACCAGATCGGGAATACGATTCATCTTCCTGCCCTGACTGCTGGCAAGGATAATTTTATCTACCTGTGGTTTGTGCAGGTCCAAATCTCCGGCACTGATCCCGGAATTAATTTTCTCTCCGAATATTTTATTTGCTTTTTCAATTTCTTCCAGCAATTCCTGGATAGAACCAATACATTTTTCTTCTTCACCGTCTTGCGTTCTCCAGATCGGCAGGGGTGTTCCCCAAAAACGGCTTCGGCTCAGATTCCAGTCCACCATATTCTCCAGCCAGTTACCGAACCTTCCTTCACCCGTTGAAGCTGGTTTCCATTGAATCGTTTTATTGAGCTCAACCATCCGGTCTTTGACGGCAGTTGTTTTGATGAACCAGGCATCCAGCGGATAATATAATATGGGTTTATCTGTTCGCCAGCAATGGGGATAGGTATGTTCATACTTTTCAATTTTGAACGCCCGATTTTCTTTCTTAAGTTTAACACAGATGTCAACATTCACATCCACCCAGGCCGGATCATCCTTATAATTTTTTACATACCTGCCGCTGAATTCATCAACACCATCAATAAATTTCCCCTGCTTATCTACAAGTATGAGGATCCCAAGTTTATTTTTCTTTCCAACCCTAAAGTCGTCGGCCCCGAAAGCCGGAGCAGTATGAACGATTCCTGTTCCATCTTCTGTAGTGACAAAATCGCCAACAACAACGCGGAATGGATCCGCATCTGGCGTAGTAATTCTTATTTTTTCCAAACTTCCGGCTTCGCTGGGGATCAATTGCTCGTACCTGCAATCCTCGATTTTTGCGCCGGGAAAAGATGACAATATTTTCCAGGGAAGAATCCTGGAGGCGGGCTGATAGGTACTAAAATCCACATTTTCGTCTTCAGGTTTGAAATATTTACCCAATAAAGCTTTCGCCAGAATTACATTTACGGGTAAATGTGTATATGGATTGAAAGTTTGAACCAAAACGTATTCGATATCCGGTCCTATAGTTAGTCCAAGGTTGGAGGGAAGGGTCCAGGGTGTTGTCGTCCATGCCAGGAAAAAAATCTCATCATTATTTCCAGCTTCCAGTTTTTCAAAAAGAAATCCTGATTCTTTATTCCTCTCTGCCTTAAACATGGCAACACAGCTTGTATCCTTTACTTCTTTGTAGGTTCCAGGCTGATTAAGTTCATGGGAACTCAATCCAGTTCCGGCCGCAGGTGAATAGGGTTGAATACTGATACTCTCGAATAATAAATCCTTCTTATAAAATTCTTTGAGAATCCACCAAAGCGTTTCAATATATTGATTCTCAAAAGTTATATAAGGGTGCTTCAAATCGACCCAATAACCTATTCGTTCAGTCAGGTCGTCCCATTTATCCTTATACCTCAGAACCGCTTCCCGACATTTCTTGTTGTAATCTTCAACTGAAATCTTTCTTCCAATATCTTCTTTCGTTATACCAAGCTCTTTTTCAACACCCAGTTCAACGGGGAGTCCATGGGTATCCCAACCGCCTTTTCTTTCCACCTGAAATCCCTGCATGGTCTTGTAACGGCAAACGAGATCTTTGAGTGTACGGCTTATTACATGATGGATTCCAGGAAGGCCATTGGCGCTGGGAGGACCTTCGTAAAAAACGAAAGGTTTATTTCCTTCGCGCAAATCGACACTTTTCTGGAACGCATGGGTAGTCTTCCATTGGTCCAGGATGATCCGGCCGATTTCCGGCAGATTCAGTTTCTCATATTCTTTGTAACGCCCTGCCATATGGATCCCTAATAATGAATGGGTTAGAAAATAATTTAAAAAAAATAAAAATTTAACAATTCAAAATGGCTGCAAAGCTAACGAATTTAGAGGTTTTTCTACCCGTATAAAACCCCGATTACAAATCGTTTGTGTACGATAACTCAAAGTATTGTTACGCAGAAGTTGAGCAGAATCAAGCATTTAAGTACAATCAATTTTCCACAAAGAAATCCTTTGGCATAATTTATGTTTGAAAAAAGGGGTCTGATCCTATATAAAATCATTGGGACTGTATCTATAAAAAGACATTCTCGGGTTCTGAAAAATTTTTTTCTACGGTTTAGGGTTTAGGGGTTAAAAAGGGGGGTATTCCTACTCCCCTTCCTTTTTACGCTAGGCGTTTTTTGTATTAATCCGCACCTTCCCGTTTTTAATTCCTTTTATCGCCTTTGCAAAAACCAATGCTAGTATTGAATTTTTTGCCAATTCCTGAATCACCATTTTGAAGCCAGTTTCTGAAAGACCACCTTTTTGCCCCTTTTATAAAAAACCTCCCAATAGGGAGGTTTTTTTACATTATTAATAATATGGTGAATATGAAAAAGTAGGGGAATTAAAAATGTGAGAAAATGTGAGAATTGAATTATTAATGACAATGAGGAAATAAGGAATTGTCATTAATAATTCAATTCCCGCATTTTTCATCTTCTGCATTTCCCACATCCACCACATTCCCTAGGGTTTATTCCGCATCTTCTTATAAATACGAATAGCCAGCATCAACACAATTGCCAGGGAAAGAATTCCTGCGAGGCCAAATATCCAACTCATCGCCTGTTTTACGCTGGCAAGGAAAACTATGGCAAATAAAAGAAGGGTAGCAAGTTCATTCCAGATACGAAGCTTTTGAGAACTGAAGCGGTATATGCCTCGTTGCTGTTCACAATATATAATATGTAATGAGAAATGATACAGATAAAGTATCGCAACGAAAACAAGTTTTACAACCAGCCAGTGCGGTGTACTACCCATCAAAATCCAGATCCAGGGTCCGAATATCAGTGTAAGTATCGCAGAAGGCCACGTAATTCCCAACCATAAACGTCTGGTCATGATGCGGAACTGGTCCACCAGGATCTGACGTTCAGCTCCTGTTTTTTCAGCTGCTTCAGTACTGTAAATAAAGAGTCTGACAATATAAAACATCCCGCTAAACCAGGTGACGATAAATATTATATGAAGAGCCTTTATATATAAGTACATACGAAGTTTTAATCTTTCACAAGATCAGCCAGGGTCTTTACCCAAAGCGGATGGATGTTTAAACAGGGTATCATCTCATATTCACTACCCCCGGATGCCAGAAAACTTTCCTTTCCCCGGATCTCAATTTCTTCCAGCGTTTCCAGGCAATCACTTACAAAAGCAGGACAAACAACCAGCAGCTTCTTAATCCCTTCACCCGGCATTTCCTGTAACCTGAAATCTGTATAGGGCTTAAGCCATGGATCTTTAAGGAGTCTTGACTGAAAAGAGAAACTGAATTTTTTTTGCTCCAACCCAAGTTCATCTGCAACCAACTTCATAGTCTGAAGACATTGATGACGATAACATGTAGCATGAGCCACAGATGCTATTGAACAACAGTCCGCAGATTGAAGACAATGTTGATGAGTAGGGTCAGATATTTTCAAATGTCTTTCGGGAATGCCATGAAAACTGAAAAGCAAATGATCGTAATTCTTTTGAAGATATGGCCGTATGTTTTCTGCCATTGCATGTATGTAACCCGGATCCTGGTAAAAAGGTAGAATGAATTCAAGATTAAATCCATATTTCTTTTTTCGGTAAATTTCTTTTGCATGTTCAACAGCAGTTTCATAAGAAGACATCGCATAATGCGGATAGAGAGGAATTGCAATGACTTCCCGGATATCCGGAATCTTCTTTATTAAAGCCTCAAAAGCTGATTCCATATCCGGATTGCCGTATCTCATGGCAACACTAACAGGCTCAGCCAGCTGCTCCTGTAATTTTTGGGCAAGCTCTATGGTCGTGTGAACAAGCGGTGATCCGTTTTTTGACCAGATAGTACGATAAGCTTTGGCAGATTCAGGAGCTCTTTTTGGAACTATTACTGTTCGAACTAATAAATTACGTACAAACCATGAATCGATAACTCTTCTATCAGTAAGAAACTCATCCAGGTATTTTTGTACATCCGGAACTTCTGTTGAATCCGGTGAACCCAGATTCATCAAAATAACTCCCCTTTTCAAATTGGTCATTTGCAAATGTAATTAAGAAACTTTCTATGGAATCGGATGCTAAAATGATTTGGATCATAATATAACATGACCAGAATCATATTATAAATGACATTACCATGACACTAATATGAGGCAATAGTAATCGCAGGAACTAATTTTGGCGTACTATTTTAAAGGATGAGTAGAAACGCAAACGCTGAATTATCGAATTTCTTTGTCGCCGGTATTAACTATAAAAAGACCGATACTGAAATCAGGGGATCTTTTGCCATAGGACCTGATCAATATAATAATATACTAAAACTGGCCGATAAGTTTAATGTCCGTGATCTTTTTGTTTTATCAACCTGCAACCGTTCGGAAATTTATGGTATCGCTGATAATCCTGACCAGCTTGTAAATCTTATTTGTACCCAAACACAGGGAACGGCAGAGCTTTTTAATCAATTGGCTTATCGTAAACACGGACTGAAAGCACTACATCATCTTTTTGATGTAGGAGCCGGTCTTGATTCACAGATTTTGGGCGACTATGAAATAATAGGACAACTTCGTCAGGCAATGAAATTTGCCAAAGAAAGAGGTTTCATCCATACTTTACTCGAAAGGACACTCAACCAGGTTCTACAATCTTCCAAAGAAATTAAAAATAATACCAAACTGAGCGACGGGACGGTTTCTGTCGCTTTCGCTGCGGTGCAGTATATCCGTGAAAACACGGATTCATTGCATACCAAAAAGATCCTTTTATTAGGAACAGGGAAAATCGGGACGATCACTTGTAAAAATCTCGTTGATTATCTCGGAACCAGTCGTATCACCCTGATGAACCGCACACCGGAAAAAGCAGAAAACCTCGCTTCTGCGTTTGATTTAAGAACTGCATCTATTGAATCCCTTCCGGAAGAGATAAAAAATGCTGATATCATACTTGTTGCAACCAATTCTTCTGAGCCGGTCATTCATTTTTCCGACCTGGAAAATATTACCGGGGAAAAACTCATTATAGATCTTTCCATTCCATGCAATGTTGAAAAAAGCGTGACGTATTTACGAAATGTTACACTTATAGATGTAGACGGACTTTCAAAACTTAAGGATGAAACCCTGCTTCGTCGTGCTGCAGAAGTTCCAAAAGCCCGAATGATTATACAAAATCACCTGAAGGAACTAATGGAATGGCATGAAATGCGAAAACACGTTCCGGTTCTCAAGCTCGTAAAAATAAAACTGCAGGAAATACACGGTTCTCCATTATTCGAACAACCACATTCTGTGGAGTCATCTTTCATAAACAGAGACCAGAAAATCCAGCGGGTGCTCAATGGGATGGCTTCCAAAATGCGCCGCGAAAATCAGCGCGGGTGTTATTATATCGAGGCGATCAACGAGTTTATCGCGGGTTGATAAACGGGTTCAACATGTCTAAAAAATTAAGGATCGGCACACGCGAAAGCCAGCTTGCCTTGTGGCAGGCCAACCATGTTAAGTCATTACTTAAAAAACATGGTGTTGAAGCCGAATTGGTCCTGATAAAAAGTGAAGGGGATCTGGATCTGATTACACCTTTGTATGCCATGGGCGTTCAGGGAATTTTTACTCGAAGCCTGGATGTGGCTTTGCTGAATAATCAAATTGATCTGGCAGTTCATTCGATGAAAGACGTTCCGGTGAATCTTCCATCCGGCATCACAGAAGCTGCTGTTCTGGAAAGAGACAGCCCTTACGATTTACTAGTTCCAAATCCATCCAAGGAAAATATTCATCTTGAAAATCATGAGCAGGTTATTATTGCATCCAGCAGTTTAAGAAGAAGAGCCCAGTGGCTTCATCGTTTTCCAGCTGATCAAATCGAACCCATACGTGGGAATGTGAACACACGGTTAAAAAAACTGGAAGACAACAATTGGTGGGGAGCCATATTTGCTGCAGCAGGACTTCAACGTTTGGGACTTCGCAAGGCAAGTTCCATTGAACTGGACTGGATGATTCCTGCACCTGCACAAGGGGCAATACTGGTTGTTTGTAGAGAAAAAGAAAAAGAAATGATCGGAATATGCCATAAAATACATCACGAATCAACTGCCTTTTGCGTAAAAATCGAACGCGATTTTTTAGCTGCTTTGCTTGGCGGTTGCTCTACTCCGATAGGTGCATTGGCAGAAACAGAAGGTGAAGAAGTTTTTTTCCGGGGTAACCTACTGGATCCATCAGGTGAAAAAATGTTTTCGATAGAAAAAAGGATCTCTGTAGAACTGGCTTCCAGCCTCGGAACAGCCGCTGCCCACGAATTGCTCAGTAGCGGCGGACAGGAAATATTTGAAAAAAAACAACATGTCTGACCGTCGTTATCATATATTGTCCACAGCTGCACTTCCTTTCGATCGGATCCATCAGATTCCGGATACGATTAAAGTCAGTGTTGTTCCATTCATAAAAATAATTCCACGGCCCGGCGTTGAATTAAAACCCATCATATATGAATTTGCAATAGAACAAAGAGTAGTCATTTTTACCAGTGTGCATGCAGTGAAGTATGTTGGTGAATCTCTGAAAAACAAGCCGGCGTGGAAAATATATTGTATCCGCAATGAAACACGCATTGCAGTTGATAAATATTTTGGGAGAGAATCCATTGCCGGATATGCTGACAATGCTTTTTTATTATCTCAATTGATGATATCCGACAAGGTAAAAGATGCCCTTTTTTTTGCGGAGACCAGCGAATGGATATTCTTCCGGATAATTTAAAAAAAAATAAAATTGGCCTGACAGAATTGATAATATATGATACGAAGCTTACACCTGTACGATTGAAGGATCAGCCGGATGCTATTTTATTTTTCAGTCCAAAAGCTGCTCAAAGTTTTTTTTCAAAAAATGATCTCGAAACTGAAACACGCGTATTTGCCATGGGTAAAACGACTGCTGCTGCATTGGAAAGCCTGACTTCCAATAAAATTATTATTTCACCCGAAACAGATAAAGCTTTTGTTTTTAATATGGCAGTTGAATATGCCACATCTCATCCTATAATATAAGTATGATTAAAAATGATTTAATAATAAAGGCACTCCGGGGAGAATCTACTGAAAGAACTCCTGTATGGATGATGCGACAGGCCGGTCGATATCTGCCGGACTATCGCAAACTCCGTGATAAATATGATTTTTTCACCCGTGTTCAAACACCAGAGC
Organism: uncultured Bacteroidota bacterium; assembly: GCA_963757975.1. Classification (GTDB taxonomy): domain Bacteria; phylum Bacteroidota; class Bacteroidia; order Chitinophagales; family Chitinophagaceae; genus Puia. The sequence goes on along the minus strand of CAVWUD010000009.1, from coordinate 50,456 downwards.
TGGCAACAGAAATTACACTGCAACCGGTCAATCAGATTGGTGTCGACGCTGCCATACTTTTTTCTGATATACTGGTAGTGCTTCAGGCTATGGGGCTTGAAGTACAGCTCATAGAAAACAAAGGGCCGGTTTTACCTGAACCAATAAGAACAAAAGCTGATCTTTCCCGCGTTTCTGTTCCTGATGTTGAGGAGACACTCGGTTACGTATTCGATGCGATCAGATTAACGAAAGTGGAATTAAACAACCGCATTCCACTCATTGGATTCGCGGGAGCGCCATGGACACTTCTATGTTATATGGTAGAAGGAAAAGGATCTAAAACATTCGATTTGGTAAAAACATTCTGTTATACCCAGCCTGAACTTGCACATCGATTGTTACAAATGTTGACTGATACTACAATAGCTTACCTGAAGCAACAGGTGAAAGCGGGTGCTGATGTTATCCAGCTCTTCGATTCCTGGGGAGGTTTACTAAGTCCGGATGATTTCGAAATTTTTTCTTTGAAATATATGCGGCAGATTATCCAGGCTTTGGGAAATGATGTTCCCAGTATTTTATTTGCAAAAGGAGCATGGGGTTCAATACCTGAAATGGTCGGCACCGGTGCGGCCTGTATCGGATTGGACTGGTGCATTCGTCCCGAAACAGCAAGGAAGCTGGCAGGTGCCGGCGTTGCCCTGCAGGGAAATCTGGATCCTGCCAGATTGCTAAGTACTATTCCTGAATTAAAAAAGGAAGTGACGAAGATGTTAAACAGTTTCGGGCCCGGCAGTTATATCGCCAACCTCGGTCATGGAATACTACCCCATGTTCCGGTCGATCATGCGAAAGCTTTCGTTGATACTGTTAAAAATCACGTTTATCTAAAGCAGGAAAAACAAGTCCTTTCATCTTTATAACAATGAATTTTATCATTACAAATAAAACAAGTGTAACTGGTTTACGTGAAAACTGGATCGAGTTTATTCATTCATTGCAAAATATCATTTGCAAAAATTTGGAAGAAGTGGATGGTAAGTCACACTTTAAAGAAGACAACTGGAAAAGATCAGAAAAAGGTGGCGGCGGAAAATCGAGGATCATTGAAAACGGAAATGTGTTTGAAAAAGGCGGCGTAAACAGTTCAGTAGTCTTCGGAAATGTTACGGATGCGATGAGAGCACAATTGAAAATTGAAGGCTACAAATGGTTTGCCTGCGGTTTATCGTTGGTAATTCATCCTGTGAATCCATTTGTACCAACGGTACATGCCAACTGGAGGTATTTTGAATTGTATAATGAATCGGATGAAATTATCGACAGCTGGTTTGGAGGCGGAACGGACCTCACACCTTATTATCTTTTTAAAGAAGACGCTGTCTATTTTCACAATACCATAAAACAAACCCTGGATCAATTTGGCGAAAAATTATATCCGCTTTATAAAAAAGAATGTGATCATTATTTCAGCAACCATCATCGGGGCGAAGAAATGCGTGGTATCGGCGGCATATTTTATGATTACCTGCGTCCGGTGGATGCAGAGGATGCAGAAAGATTATTTGCATTCCAGAAAGCAAATGGGATGGCTTTTTTGAAAACATATCTTCCAATAGTAGAAAAACGCAAAAATCTCCCATTTGGTGAAAATGAAATCAAATGGCAGGAAATCCGACGCGGACGTTATGTAGAGTTCAACCTGATCCATGATCGCGGGACCCTGTTTGGATTAAAAACAAATGGAAGGACGGAAAGTATATTGATGAGTCTTCCTCCAAGGGCAAGATGGATATATAATTATCAGCCTGAACCCGGAAGCAGAGAAGACGAACTTTTACAAGTATGTTTAAACCCGAAGGAATGGGTAGGCCTAATCAATGTGCCAAATAAGGAATTGTAAAAATGTGATAAAGTGAAAATTGAATTATTAATGATAATATATAAATATGGAAATATCATTTTAAGCCATGGATCTCGCAAAGTTTTATGGAAATATCTATAATCACATCTTCACATTATCATTAATAATTCAATTTTCACTTTTTCATACTACACAATTCTATATTCACCACACTAATATTTCTGATATGATTTTAAAAAACCGTTCCCGAATTTTACGTTCAAATCCTTCCATCAGAAGTATGGTCGCAGAAACTCATCTTAGTGTGGCAGATTTCATAGCCCCGCTTTTTATAGATGAAGGAAAACAGATCCGTCAGGAAATTGCTTCCATGCCCGGATACTTCAGGAACAGTCTTGATATAACCGTAAAAGAAGTAAAAGAACTGCATGCCCGCGGATTGAAATCGGTATTGCTTTTCATTAAATGTAAGGACGAGCTGAAGGATAATACAGGGAAAGAAGCCTGGAACCATGATGGCCTGATGCAACGGAGCATTCGTGCAATTAAAGAAGCTGTGCCTGAAATAATTTTAATGACCGATGTGGCACTAGACCCATATTCATCTTACGGGCATGATGGTATCGTAAAAGACGGTGAAATCGTAAATGATGAAACAGTAGAGGCTCTGGTAAATATGAGTCTTAGTCATGCCGAAGCGGGAGCAGATTTTGTAGCGCCCAGCGATATGATGGATGGGCGCATAGGTGCCATCAGGAACGCATTTGAAAAAAACGGATTCAGTAAAACAGGTATCATGGCATATAGTGCGAAATACGCATCCTGTTTTTATGGTCCCTTCCGGGATGCGCTGGATTCTGCACCAGGTTTTGGTGATAAAAAAACCTACCAGATGGACTATGCCAACCGTACGGAAGCCATTAAAGAAGCCCTCCAGGATGTGGAAGAGGGGGCAGATATTGTGATGATAAAACCTGCTCTCGCTTATTTGGATATCATCCGTGAAGTAAAAAATGCAGTGCGCGTGCCCGTTAGTGCTTACAATATCAGTGGAGAATATGCGATGATAAAGGCTGCATCCAAAATGGGCTGGCTGGATGAAAACAAAGCCATCCTCGAAACTCTGACTGCCATTAAAAGAGCCGGCGCTGATCTGATTGCAACTTATTTTGTAAAAGAAGCGATTCAGTTGCTGGAAGATTGAGGAAACTAAGGAAGTGTGAGAGTGTGAGAGTGTGAGAGTGTGAGAATAAAGTATAAGAGTATAGGAGTATAAGAGTGCAGGAAAGATATTTGAATTAATAATCAATAATTAAAAAAAGCTTTAAGCCTTGCGCCTTAAGCATTAAGCTTTAAAAATGGACATAAATAAAAGCAAAGAATTATTCGAACGTGCGCAGAAAACCATTCCTGGTGGCGTGAACTCTCCTGTACGTGCATTCCGCAGCGTAGGAGGAACACCACTTTTTATAAATAAAGCGAAGGGTAGTTATCTCTATGATGCAGATGGAAATAAGTACATCGATTATATCGCCTCCTGGGGCCCGATGATCCTTGGTCACGCACACGAATCAGTAGTAGAGGCCATCCGGAAACGCGCACTACTCTCAACTTCTTACGGAGCCCCGACAGAACTGGAAATTGAAATGGCGGAATTAATTACCGGGATGGTTCCCCATGTTGACCTCATCCGAATGGTGAACAGTGGAACAGAAGCCTGTATGAGCGCAGTGAGACTCGCGCGAGGGTTTACAGGAAAAAATAAAATCCTGAAATTCGAAGGACATTATCACGGTCATGCTGATGTCTTTCTGGTGAAAGCCGGCAGTGGTCTGGCTACTTTGCAGATACAAACCGTGCCGGGCATTACTTCAGGAGTATCGCAGGATACTTTAACGGCGCCTTTCAATAATTTCCCCGCCGTGGAGGAAATAACAAAAAAATATTCGGGAGAAATTGCTGCTATCATCGTTGAGCCGGTTGCAGGTAATATGGGTTGTGTACCACCCGAAAAAGGATTTCTTGAATCATTGCGAACACTCTGCGATAAAGAAAATATTGTTTTAATTTTTGATGAAGTGATGACTGGTTTTCGCCTCGCAGCAGGTGGTGCGCAGGAAAGACTGGGCATTCGTGCCGACCTGGTTACATATGGAAAAGTAATAGGTGGCGGCTTACCCGTAGGTGCTTTCGGGGGTCGAAGGGAAATCATGGAACATATTGCACCACTTGGTAAAGTTTACCAGGCTGGTACCCTCAGCGGCAATCCCCTGGCGATGATTGCAGGAATCACCACTTTAAAAATATTAAAGGACAATCCTTCTATTTATAACGAATTGGAAAAAAAGACAAACTATCTGTATAAGGGTCTCCACGAAGTGTTTAGTAAGAAAAATATTCCTTTTACCATAAACAGTTTCGGTTCCATGATCAGCCTTCATTTCACCGAACATCCCGTAAAAGATTTTGAATCATCATCTGCCACTGATACAAATAGATTCAAGCTGTTTTTTCATAGTATGCTGGAACAGGGAATCTACCTGCCACCTTCTGCTTTTGAGAGCTGGTTCCTGAATAATGCCCTTTCCTTCAGGGATCTGGATGAAACGATAGAAGCAGCTGCCCAGGCTTAGGAGAGTCGTTAATTCGTCCCCACCTCTTTACAGCCCATTTAAGCGTTCTTCCTGCTCGCCTTGTGGTTTGGAATAGCTTCTTCCAGAGCCGCCTATTGGTTTAGCAGAGTATCTCCATCTACACCTTTTTTATGCTAATTTTAAGCTTTCGGCTTTATGGCTTTCGGTTTAAAATAGTCATTTGAACGGTAGCTGAACGGTAGATGAACGGTAGCATTATATGAAATAAGCACTAAATGACACATCCTTTCTTCTCGGATTGCTTCCAGTTTGAGCCTGTATTGGTTCCTGGTGGCTTCCAGGATTCTTCGCGAAGTTCTTCGAGAGTTCTTCGAGAAATCAGCCAGTAATCCCCTAGTAATCTCGAAGGATTCCCGAAGAACTCCCGAAGCGCATCTAGATAAAATAATGACAATCATACGTTTATATAGGTTCTTATGAAAAACGTACAGTTTTCGTATCAAAAACGGGCAATCCTGGAAGCTGATTATTCCATATTAGGCTGATATCCAATAAGATATCATTCTGGCATTCTGTTCGTGGATCGATAAACGTGTATCGTAGATGGTTGATCGTGGATCGATCTACGAATAGCGATATACGATAGACGATCTACGATAAACGAATAAAAACGGTCAAAGAAAAAAACAATGATAAAGAACCATTTCAAAACCGCCTGGCGTTTTCTGCTTAAAAACAAAACTTTCAGTTTTATCAATGTGTTCGGATTAGCCGTTGGTACACTTTGTTGTCTTTATATACTTGTATATGTAAAAGATCAATACAGCTATGATAAACATCATGATGGTGTAGACCGGATCTATCGTGTGGATAGAAAATTAATTACAAATGATGGCGTATATAGTCTTGCAAATACGGGTGGTTTTATTTGTCCGGCAATGAAACGCGATTTTCCTGAGGTAGAACAATTCACCCGCGTAGTTCCATTTATAGGTATTGACAAACATTTACTTCGTTACAAGGATCATTCAGTTTATGAAACCAATCCTTATTATGTTGACTCCACTTTCTTTGAGGTGTTTTCCTATCATTTTGTTGAAGGAAATAAAAGTTCTTTGATGAAGCCTTATTCTGTTGTGTTATTAAAGCCAACTGCAGATAAATTATTTGGCCATATTGATCCGGTTGGCAAAACAATTACCATTGATAATACTCAGGGAATAACTGATTATACTGTAACAGGCGTGGTAGATGAAAGCCTGGGGAAATCTCATCTGCACGCAAGTCTTTTTGTAACTATGAATAGTGGTGGTAATGGCGAATCCACCATGCATAACGATTCATGGACCAGCAATAATTATATCTCATCTTACGTAAAGGTTCGGCCGAATACCAATATTGCTTTACTTGAAAATAAATTTCCTGCATTTGTAAACAGATATGCAGGGAAGGAGTTGAAAGAAGCAGGTCTTGGAGTCAAAATGTATCTTCAACTGATATCCAGTATTCATACCACACCCGCAATGGAAAATCCCGGCATTGGAAAACCTATCAGTCCGACATTTCTGGCCATCCTTGCACTCATTGCAGCTTTGATACAGATCATTGCCTGCATTAATTTCATGAATCTTTCAACTGCACGTGCATCGAAACGCGCAAAGGAAGTGGGCGTTAGAAAAGTCATTGGAGCCGGCAAAAAAGATCTTATCAGGCAGTTTCTTGGTGAATCCTTTTTACTTTCTTTAATATCTGTGATGATCGCGCTTCCGTTACTGATTATTGCACTGCCTTTTCTAAATGAAATTACGCAGGCCGACATCAATCTGAATTTTCTGAAAGATTTCAGAATCTGGGTTATGCTTATATCGCTGGTCCTGATCACAGGCCTGGTCGCAGGTAGTTATCCTGCTTTTTATCTTTCTGCTTTCCGTGTTGTCAAAGTAATAAAGGGAAATTTTACAAGCGAAATTTCCGCTGCAGGAATCCGCAGGTCATTAGTGGTTTTTCAATTTGTATTATCCATTGTATTGATAACAGGAATCGTAATTATTTACAGTCAGTTGGAATATATCAAAAATAAGGATCTTGGATTTGATAAAAACCAGCGGCTGATTTTTACATTTAACACAGGAGAATCATTCAAATATATTCCTGCATTCATGGATGATCTTCGTCAGGTTGCAGGCGTGAAAGAAGTTAGTAATTCCAGTAAGTTCCTCAGTAATCCCGCACTTTTTTCGAATGTTTTTACGCTGCCTGGTCAGCGTCAGGCAGATGGAAAACCAGCAGACTTTATTGTCAGTGATGAATTTTTTGTCAGGGCCAATGGAATAAAACTAATTAGTGGACGCGACTTCAGGTCAGATGATTCTGCAAAAATATTAGTCAATGAAACATTTATGCGCAATATAGGTTTGTCACCTCTCAAAGCACCCGGGACAAAGCTTACAGACTGCTAATTCGCGTGTGTGGACAATTGCCGGCGTGATGAAGGATTTCAATTTCGGATCACTCCATAAAGAAGTTGAACCCTTTATGCTATGGATGAATCATAAACAGGATGGTCTTTGGGCTAATTTGACAGTTCATACCTCTACGAAGAATTATAAAGACCTTTTGTCCAGGATAGAAGCTGTATGGCATAAGGATATTCCGGGAGTGCCTTTTGAATATTCATTTTTGGACGAGCAGGTTCAGAAACAATATGAATCAGATATTTCAATGTCGCGTATCATCAATGCATTTACGCTAATAGCGATTTGTATTTCCTGTCTCGGTTTATTTGGGCTCGCGGCTTTCAGTGCAGAACAAAGAAATAAGGAAATCGGAATTCGAAAAGTATTAGGTGCGAGTGTTTCGGGTATCGTAGAATTATTGTCGAAAGACTTTTTAAAACTTGTTTTGATTGCTTTTCTCATCGCAATACCTATTGCCTGGTGGGCAATGAATAAATGGCTCCAGGCTTTTGCTTTCAGAATCCAAATCAGCTGGTGGATGTTTGCCATTGCAGGATTTGCAACAGTTTTGATTGCGCTTTTCACAGTGAGTTCACAAGCTGTAAAAGCAGCCTTGTCGAATCCGGTAAAAAGTTTGAGAAGCGAATAACTTTTTAAGCCCAAAGCTTAAAGCTGAAAACTATTTCAATAAATGTTTATTAGTTGATAATACAATTTGAAAATATTTTAGAGATCCAAAAAGTAGTTTTAGGCTTTCGGCTTTAAGCTTTAGGCTTTCTAGGCTTTAAAGAGTAGTTCACAAGGCTTAAGCCCGGTGTGTTTTTTAAATGCAGTGGAAAAATGAGAGATGGAAGAATAACCCAGCATAACCGAAACGTCTGTAACGCTTAATCCCTTTTCATATAACAGGTAGCGCGCGTGTTCCATACGCTGACCCTGATAGAAATCAAAAATAGTAGTGCCGAAAAGTTCCTTGAATCCCTTTTTCAGATAACATTCGTTGATGGCTACCTTCCTGCTGAGTTCACGGATGGTGAGCGGTTCGCCTATATGTTCCAGTAGTATTTCCCTGGCGAGATTTATCTTTTCTCTATCGGCACCGTTCGCAAGAAATTTACACTGAAATGCTTCTACTTCTTTTTCACCCAGCATACATTCCAGGCTGTAAAGGAGTAACATTTGTGTTTGGGCGTTAATGTAAATATTCTCCAGACTGTCGGTATAATTATGATTCAGTAAACCCTCCAGCAGCATACGGGTCCTGCTGCAAAGAGATAATATTTTAGAAAAAGATGAAGGGTGTTTAAAATGAAGCACATTGTCTGATAAACTACCTGATAATTGCTGCGGTCTTACAAATTGAGAAAGATGTACAGGAGAAAAACGAAAACTCATTACATCCACTGTTTCGGTACGATCCGGGCATAAACGGGAGATATGCTGCTGACAAATATCACATTCCCTGCTCTTTTGCTTGCAATATGCGTTGCCGGTGATACAAAACCGCAGTTCAAAATAGTTCTCCTGGGGTTTTTCCCGCTGATAATGATATACCATCATACCGGTATCTTCCAGGCTCCATTGGGGATTCTTCTCAAACCGGCGTATAACATACTGAACCGACCCTGGAATCTGGCGCTCTTTCTCATCCAGAAGCTCCAATTGCTCCTGCATGAAGGGCTGTTTATAAGCAAGTGTGAGTATATCGGGGGGTTGATGCATAAATATCCGGCAAATTTAGCCCTCAGAATTCAAATAATCAGGATATAGTTACGCAAGCCTCATAATGCCCAAAAAATCCAACCTGATTTCATGAGAAAAAACCCAAAAAATTTGTTTAAAAAAGAAGGGTTTTAAACCCATTCTTACTCCTGATTTTAGTAAATTTGCAGACCCTGTTATTTTATATCTAATAACCGGTTTTTCAATTAAATATGAACGATAGTCAGCAACAGGTTGCAGCTCCTGCAGTCAATGGTTACGGAGCAGATAGTATTCAGGTTCTCGAGGGGTTGGAAGCAGTCAGAAAAAGGCCCGCCATGTATATTGGCGATGTGGGCGTAAAAGGTTTGCATCACCTGGTTTATGAAGTGGTAGATAATTCGATCGACGAAGCACTTGCAGGATATGCCAGTAATATCATCGTGGATATATACACGGATAATTCTGTCAGCGTGGAAGATGATGGGCGGGGCATTCCTACGGGCCTGAATACCAAAGAAAAGAAAAGTGCTTTGGAATTGGTAATGACCATTCTTCACGCAGGTGGAAAATTCGACAAGAACACCTATAAAGTTTCAGGAGGACTGCATGGTGTAGGTGTCAGTTGCGTAAACGCACTGAGCAGTGATCTTCATGTAACGGTACAACGTGAAGGCAAAATATTCGAACAGGCATATAAAATTGGTATCCCTCAATACCCCGTCCGCGAAATAGGATTAAGCGACAAAACAGGCACCCGCGTGCATTTCCATCCGGATTCAAGTATTTTTATCACCCTGGTTTATAACCGTGATATTCTCGAAAGCCGCCTTCGCGAACTTTCGTTTTTAAATAAGGGCGTAAAAATAGTGATCAACGATCATCGTGATCTGGACGAAGAGGGAAAGATTTATTCGAAAACATTTTATAGCCAGGGTGGAATCACAGAATTCCTGGAAATGCTGGATAGCAATGCAGCAAGAACGCCGCTGATTCCGAAACCTATTTATGTAAATGTTTTGGATGCTGCTACAAATGTAGCTGTAGAAGTTTCACTTATATACAATGACAGTTATAGCGAACATATTTATTCATATGTAAATAATATCAACACGATTGAAGGAGGAACCCATGTTGCAGGATTCCGCCGTGCCCTGACAAGGGTATTCAAAAGTTATGGAGATAAACAGAATCATTTTGAAAAGGCAAAGGTGGAGATCGAAGGAGATGATTATCGCGAAGGACTCAGCGCCATTATTTCTGTAAAAGTTCCTGAACCACAGTTTGAAGGACAAACAAAAACCAAACTCGGTAATAACGAGGTTAGCGGAATAGTGGATACTACGGTATCGAAAGTTTTGGAAGCTTACCTGGAAGAAAATCCACGGGAAGCTAAAAACATCATCCAGAAAGTAATTCTTGCAGCTCAGGCCCGCGCAGCGGCCCGTAAAGCAAGGGAACTGGTACAGCGTAAGAGTGTACTTAGCGGAGGGGGACTTCCGGGCAAACTGGCCGATTGTTCCGAAAGGAATCCTGAACGTTGTGAGCTCTACCTGGTGGAAGGTGATTCGGCAGGCGGAACGGCCAAACAAGGACGTGACCGAAGTTTTCAGGCCATACTTCCGCTCAGGGGTAAGATCCTGAATGTTGAAAAAGCCATGGAACACCGGATATACGAAAATGAAGAAATCAGGAATATGTATACCGCCCTGGGTGTAACCGTAGGTACGACAGAGGATCCAAAAGCATTAAACCTCGTAAAACTCCGTTATCACAAGGTGATCATTATGACAGATGCTGATGTGGACGGAAGCCATATTGCTACCCTGATCCTCACTTTCATTTACCGGTATATGGCAGCCCTCGTAGAACAGGGTCATATCTACATTGCCCAGCCTCCTCTTTACCAGGTAAAAAAAGGGAAAGACAGTGCATACGCCTGGACAGAAGACCAGCGGCGTTTACAAATTGAAAAGATTGGAGGTGGGAAGGAAGACAGTGTGAGTGTACAGAGATATAAAGGGCTGGGCGAAATGAATGCCAGTCAGCTTTGGGAAACAACCATGAATCCTGGAACCAGGACCCTGAAACAGGTAACCATTGAAAGTGCGGCAGAAGCAGACCGCATTTTTAGCATGCTGATGGGTGATGAAGTAGCACCCCGCAGGGAATTCATCGAATCCCACGCAAAATATGCCCGTCTCGATGTTTAATTCAATGAAATCCCGTTTAAAAATATTTATATACCTTTAGCCGCTCAGCCAGTTAGTGTATTCAGAACCTTTTAAAATTTAAGATATGTCCACCGTAGTACTTACAGCATATAATGTTAAGACGAAAGAGAAAAATGTTCCGATCATGGATGCGGTGATCAGCAAGACTGCCAAAGGTGCCTATATGGCCCAGGGACATGATGGCAAAGGAAATAAGCTCACAACCTTACTGGGTGAGGAAAAAGCACTTGCGGCCATCAAGGCAGGCGTTGCAAAACAAAGCTGGTAAGAATAATTATTAATTGTTAATGGTTAATTGTTAATCACTCATGCATCATCGTGATGTATAGTTCCTTTACAATTAACCATTAACAATTAACAATTATATAGTTTTTTCTATATAAAGTTCAGGTACTCATATTGCCGTCCGAGGATTTTAAAATCATCTGCCTGTAGCCATTTGTTCAGCAGGGTGGCATATACCCGCTTAAAATCCAATTGCTGAACGAGATCACCTTCACTAAGATTCGATAGATCGGGCATTTCATTTAATACGCCTTTATTTTTCAGACCGCCACTTATCAGGAACATATTATTCGCAGTACCATGATCTGTACCTCCGCTGCCATTCTCACCCACCCTTCTTCCAAATTCAGAAAAACTCATCAATAAAACATCTTCAAACCTGTGATTCGATTTCAGATCATCTGTAAAAGGTTTGATGGCGTCATTCAGATCGTTAAATAATTTTTCCTGTTTGGCCTGCTGACTCACATGCGTATCAAAACTTCCCAGAGAAACATAATATACCCTGGTATTGATGTCTGATGAAATCAGTGATGCAATCGTTTTCAGATTTTTTCCAATCTCAGAATTAGGGTATACTGTTGTACTCGGCCTTAGTTTGCTTTGCTGAAAAATATAATCGGCGCCAGAAACAGTTTCCGACATCACTTTGTATAAATAAGATGCAGGATCTTCGGCCTGCTCATTTTTTCCTGACTGGAGTATATCTTTAAAAAATGGATCCTGGCTTGTCTCGTACAATCGCTTCGGATCTCTCAGGGCAATGCCTTTCATTTGCTCGCCACTTAAAGCGAGACTAAGCATATCATCCATCTCAAGCACCTGTGTTGGTTTGGAGCAACCGGAACATTGTGCATCCAGATACCGGCCCAGCCAGCCTGAATTCAGATATTCATTGCTGTCACTTGCAGTTTGCCATATATCCATACTACGAAAATGCGACCTGTCAGGATTCGGATAACCGACATTGTTCAGAATAGCAAGTTCACCTTCATCATAAAGAGCTTTCAGATTTGTAAGGGAAGGATGAAGTCCTGCTTCCCCGTTCAGGTTAAGTGTCTTCTCTCTGGCAATAGAAATAACAGGCCGTTCGCGGTAGTAAATATCATTGCGAATCGGAATTACTGTATTGAGACCGTCATTTCCACCACTCAGCTGAAGAACAACCAGCACTTTGTTTCCTCCGGAAAGAGAAACTGGTCCTTCGAATGCTTTTAAAAATTTCGGAAGCATTAGTGTACCTGTTGCCAGGGAACCAAGGTGTAAGAATTTTCTACGATTGATCAGCATATCCTATCTTTTATGTTAACACAACTGGTATTCCGGAGTACCCATAAGCCGTATGGTAATGGACTCGATTCGCCTTTCGCGGTCAGACTCATCAATATATTTGATCATGTCATTTTCATTCATGGCGAAAGTTCTTTGTAAAAGCAAATCACATATCGCAGTGTATAGTCCGGGATCGGCTATATCACTGAAATTTTTTGTGTAATCTTCCCAATGAATTTTAGTCTGGAATAATTGAATTCCCGGGTCATTGATTTTTTTAGGATTATTAATAAGACGCTGTTCGCGCATGCCCATCATCACATCATCATCATCTTTGGGTTTGGATAATATGATATCCGATTTTGAAATTATTTTCGGAACCTGCATGCGAAGCATGAGGCTGGAACTGTCTATCCAGTGCTTACCGCCTGGCCAGCCGGCAACATTCGGCGGAGAAAATAAAACCTGTCCCAGTAGGCGTTGAAGAATCAGCTGTATCATGGGATTTTGCATTTCCATGGGAAGCTGTCTCCGCAGACCTATCATCCATACTACAGGTGATTTGATCTGGGTACCAATATTTTTCTGATCGTAAAACCAGGAGGAATTAAAAATGCTTATCATTAAACCCCTGATGTCATAATCACTATTATAAAATTTGTCGGCCAGTGCGCTCACTATTTCTTCGTCTGCCATTTCATTTACAAAAAACTTATAGATTTTCCGGGTGATGAAAATGGCGGTTTGTTTTTGTTCAAGTAAAATCCCCAGAATATCTTCTCCGGAAAGGTTGCCGGTTTTACCAAAAAATGTTTTTATACCATCGTCATGTTGTCTTGGTCGAAAAATAAAATCTCCCTGCAGGTTAGTGCCCCATCCGGTAAATGCGCGTGCCGATTCCTTTACATCTGTTTCAGTATAGTGGCCTCTGCCGATGGTAAAGAGTTCCATCAGTTCCCTGGCAAAATTTTCGTTGGGGTGTCCTTTTTTATTCTGATTGTTATTCAGAAACTGGATCATCGAAGCCGTTTTACTAACATTAACCAGAAGATCCCTGAAATTTCCCAGCGCGTTTGTACGGATAACATTCAGGAGTAACTGATCATAAATAATATTGACTGTTTTTGAAGCAAAATGTCCATGCCAGAACAGCGACATTTTTTCAAGGAGCTGCGCCTGGCTATCCGTCATTTCCTGTAGCCAGCGAAGATTCAGTTTAGAGATATCCTGAACGGATTGTTTGCGGATCATTTGTTTTTCTTCAGGTTTCAAGCCCTGCATTTTTCCTGGAGACATCTGTTGGTTCTCCATTACCATTTCTTTCAAATCAGGATCCGCGAGGTCGAAAAGAACAGGTTTTTTTTCTGAAGCTTTGAGGATGGAATGAAATAGAGCACCTGGTTTTTGTTTCGAAAGTTCTTTAAACTGATCAACCGGAGGGCCAAAGCCTGCCCGCCACCAGAGATGTTGATTCTTTTGCTGGATGGTATTCATCTGTCCTTGGATGGAATTGGGGACGAAAGGTTTAATCCCAAGAGCAAGATTAAAGCCCATTTTAATGTGGTAAATAAGAGATTATAATAATAAGAGAATGGGAAAATTGAATGTTTAATGATAATGTGAAAAAATGTAGATTAAAATAACTGTACTTCATTTTGCGCAGCAATTATGTATAATTCCTTACTTACCACATTAAATGGGCGTTAAGCTTTCGGCTTTAAGCTTGAGGCTCCAAAATAGGAATGCAAAACTTCAGGCAGGCTGATGGAATCCGTCTCCTGGTGATTTTCCAGAAGGCAGGCAAGAATTCTGGGAAGGGCGAGAGAGCTGCCGTTGAGGGAATGTAATAATTGCATTTTCCCATGTTCATCTTTAAACCGTATTTTCATCCTGTTGGTCTGAAAGCTTTCGAAATTACTTACGGAACTCACTTCCAGCCATTTCTCCTGCGCAGCAGAAAACACTTCAAAATCATACGTAATAGCTGCAGTAAAAGACATATCTCCTCCGCATAAACGCAAAATACGGTATGGAAGGTCCAGGGATATCAGGAGGCTCTCTACATGTTTTACCATTTCCTCCAGCACATCATAGCTTTTATCCGGATGAACGATCTGTACGATTTCAACCTTGTCAAACTGATGGAGGCGGTTTAAACCACGAACATCCTTACCATAACTGCCCGCTTCACGCCTGAAACAAGGAGTATACGCCGTCATCTTAACGGGCAGGTCTTTTTCATTCAGAATTGAATCGCGCAGAATATTTGTGAGTGGAACTTCTGATGTGGGTATCAGGTACAGATTATCTTCACCAACATAATACATTTGCCCTTCTTTATCGGGAAGCTGGCCGGTTCCATAAGCACTGGTTTCATTTACAACCAGTGGAGGCTGATATTCAACAAAACCGGCCCTGGTATTATAATCCAGAAAATACTGTATCATGGCCCGCTGAATTCTCGCTCCTTTGTCAATATAAACGGGGAACCCGCTGCCGGTTATTTTATTTCCCAGTTCAAAATCTATAAGGTTATATTTCCTTGCCAGATCCCAATGGGCAAGGGCATTTGCGGGTAGTACCGGTTTGGCTCCTCCTTCTCTCACAACAACATTATCATTGGGCGTTTTACCCGGGGGCACCTGGGCAGATGGAAGATTGGGAAGGGTAACCAGTACCTGATGTAATTGATCTTCAATAGCTTTAACGGCATCCGGCAGGTATGAGAGTTTGGATTTTAATGAAGTGACTTCCAGCTTTTTTTCTTCTGCTTTTTCTTTTTCACCCTTTGTCATCAATTGTCCGATTTCTTTAGAAATTGCGTTAAGTCCGGCCTGTTGCGATTCCATTTCTATCTGAAGCCTTTTTCTTTGTGCATCCAATTCTAATATCTTAGCTAAAGCAGCGGAAGCATCGAAATTTTTTACAAGAAGTCGCTCTTTTACAAAATCCGGTTGCTGCCGAATCATCGCTAACTGTAACATAAAGGAAAATTTGCGCAAAGTTAACTGATGCCATGATAGATTCCTTACGGGGTTATCTTTGTACTATGAATGTGAAAGATGATATACAAAGCAGATGGTGGTCACTGGAAGAAAAATTGATGGCCAGGTTTGGGAAGAAACCAGATATGGAAGCCATTCTTTTCCTTATCGGCATTCAGGAGGTTGGCGATTTTCAGACTAAATTTTCCAAAGAACAAAAACAGGACTTGATGCATGTAGCAGTATGCACGCTTCTTTCACCCAGTGGTTTTTATGAACTTGAAACGGTGGATGAAGAAGGATGGCCACATTACCGTCAATTGAAACCTCTCCCTGTTTTCAATTTTATTGATCAGGAAAACTTCATGAAGGATCATATTTTACTCTATTTTGAAAATCAGGAACCGGACGATTAACAAACAGAACCAGAGAATATTCAAATCCTTCTATATTTGCAGCTGCCAGAACTGAACTTTTAAATAACTACAAATGAGTTTTCCAAAAAACCTACGCTACACAAAGGAACACGAATGGGTAAGGCAGGAAGAAGGCAACATATTTATTGTTGGTATTACAGACTACGCACAGCGCGAATTGGGAGATATCGTGTATGTCGAAGTGGAAACTATTGGTAAAACCATGGATGCAGGGCAAGTCTTTGGAACGGTGGAAGCTGTAAAAACAGTTTCTGATCTTTTTTTACCTGTGCCAGGAACTATTACTGAATTGAATCCTGAACTGGCCAATGCGCCGGATCTTGTAAATACGGATCCATATGGAAAAGGATGGATGATCAAACTGACTGTAAAAGACCCAGGACAGGTAGCTAATCTATTGGATGCTGCCGCCTACGAAGCCCTGGTTGGCTGATTCGGGCTGTTGCATTTATTTAACCTGGAATTTTGGCATCAACTGTAATATATAGTGAGCAGGATCTGGTTATAGCTCTTAAATCAAGGGATGATCAGGCCTTTTCATATTTGTATGATCATTATAGCGGTTCTCTTTATAGTATTATTCTTCAGATAGTTAAATCACAAGAAATAGCAGAGGATGTTTTACAGGAAGTTTTTATTAATATCTGGCGCAAAATTGAATCATATGATCCCCTGAGAGGACGTTTGTTCACCTGGATGCTTAATATCAGCCGGAATGCTTCGATCGACATGCTCAGATCGAAGGGGTACATGAACAGTCAGAAAAACCAGGAGATTGCTGACAACGTATATGGGAGTGACCAGGTGACCCAAACCAATATTGACGGCATCGGTCTCTCCAAATTCCTGGAGAAACTTAAACCTGAACAGCGTGTGTTGATAGAACTTGCTTATTTGAAAGGCTACACGCATGAAGAAATTGCTCAGATTGAAGACATCCCATTAGGAACGGTGAAAACCCGCATTCGAAATGCATTATTGCAATTAAGAGTATATTTAAAATAAGTGAATCCGCAGGAGTACATATTAAGTGGAATTGTTGAAAGCTATGTGCTGGGCCTTGCCTCGCCGGAGGACAGTGCAGAATTCGAACGAATGTGCGATGCTCATCATGAAGTACGTGCTGCCCGAAATGCATTTGAATTACAACTGGAACAATCACTTCTCCACCAAAAGCTGGAGCCAACGCGTGTATTGAAATCCAGGATATTTTCCGAAATCGGAATGGAAAAGGATAAACAGCCTCCAAAGATTATGACGCGGACACCGGCACTGATTCCCCGGAAAGGTTTTGCAAGATATGTCGCAGCCGCCTCTTTAATTTTGCTTCTTGGAAGCGTTTTACTTAACCTCTATCTATTGGAGTCAGTATAAAAAGTCCATTGCCCAGTATAAAGAACTTCTTGTAACACAAACACAGATTGCCGGCGCCAGTCAGGTACTGCAAACGAAACTGGAGACTTACGAAAATGCTCTTGATCTGATGAAAAATCCTGTGATGGCAATTGTAAAAATGCCAGGTACGCCCGCAAGTCCATCTCCTTCAAGCATGGCAACTGTTTACTGGAATACCGAATCCAAAGAAGTTTATCTGTTGATTAATCAGTTACCAATGCCCCTACCTGATAAACAATACCAGCTTTGGGCAATTGTAGACGGCCACCCCGTAGACGCAGGAATTTTTGATATGGATAAGAATTTTTCATTTGTAAAACTTAAAACGATTCCGAAAGCTGAAGCTTTTGCAATTACACTTGAAAAAAAAGGTGGAAGTGCAACTCCTACTATGAATGCGATGTATGTAATGGGTCAGGTTACAGGTTAGGTTCTTATCTTCGCATTCAACAATATGCGCCACCGACTATACCAGATTTTCTCCAATCGTTTTCCCGCCCTGATCTGGACTATAATTATCTTTATTTTACTTGCCCTCCCCGGAAATATGTTGCCAAATGAAAATCATTTGGCAATTCCTAATCTTGATAAATATGTACATATCATATTATTTGGAAGCTTTGTCTTCTTATGGTCTTTTTATTATTCGGAAAAGTCAAAGAATAACAATAATTCCCTCAGGCATTCAGTGATTATTTTGATCGTAGCATGTTTATATGGGACTGCAATGGAATACGTGCAGAAATATTTTATCCCAAACCGTGATTTTGATATCTATGATATTGCAGCAGATACGGTAGGGGCCGTTGGAGGATTTTTATTTTTCCGCCTGACATTTACATGGTTCAGAAACTGATCGTTGTATTTAAAATTTCAGAGTAGTCTTTAAAAAGTAAGCCCCTGTGGAAACAGGGGCCGTAACCAAAACTAACTGCTTATGAGAAAATTGACTGCTTTTGTGAAGTCAAATAGAAAAGACCATTTATTTATACAAGGCAATTCGAGTGCCAATTCTTTTTACTTTTTGCCTTGTTTTGAAAGAACAGATGTAAAGTTACACATCCAAACGAATTCAACTCCTTCCTTATTTTCTTAATAACAATTTTTTAAGACTCAACCTTTTTTTGTAACTACCTCGTTTGATGAATCGTAACTTCTCAGACACCATACTACATTAAACGGAAAAAACAATTATTGGTTTAACGGCTAATGTTAAGAATTTACTATTATGAATTTACAACTTTAAACGATTAGCTTCCAACTATTCATTTGACTTTCAATTCCAATTGTAGAAAAATAGCAACAATTTAAGCTGGTTTCGCAATTTTTTCAGCATTTTCGGCAAACTGCAGCGCTTCAATAAACTCGTTGATATTCCCGTTCAATACATCATTCAGGTTATAGACCGTAAGACCGATCCGGTGGTCAGTTACTCTCCCCTGAGGGAAATTATAAGTCCGGATTTTTGCACTTCGATCTCCTGTACTGACCAGGCTTTTACGGTGTCTGGATATTTCTTCTTCCTGTTTTCTTACTTGTTCTTCGTACAACCGTGTTCTTAACATTTGCATGGCTTTTTCACGATTTCCCAACTGGGATCTTTCGGTCTGACAAACAACCACTGTTCCGGTGGGTAAATGTGTAAGCATTACTTTGGTTTCCACTTTATTAACGTTTTGTCCGCCTGCTCCCCCGCTCCTGGCTGTTTCCATTTTTACATCCGCGGGATTCAGTTCGAAATCTACATCCTCAGCCTCCGGCATCACGGCTACTGTAGCCGCACTCGTATGCACACGGCCACTTTGTTCTGTGTCCGGCACTCTTTGAACACGGTGAACTCCGCTTTCAAATTTCAATGTGCCGTATACGTCCTCTCCTGAGACTTCCAGCTGAACTTCTTTATAACCTCCTACCGTGCCCTCACTTTCACTTAAAAGAGCTGTCCGAAAGCCCTTTCGTTCACAATATTTCATATACATCCTTAAAAGATCCCCTGCAAAAAGACTGGCTTCATCACCTCCGGTACCTGCACGGATTTCAATGATTGCATTCTTTTCATCCTGAGGGTCCTTGGGAATCAACAATTGCCTGATTTCCGTTTCCAGGGCGGTCTTTTTCTCTTCCAAAGACGATGTTTCCATCTTTGCCAGTTCCCTTAATTCTTCATCATCCCCGTTTAAAGCTTCCCGGTTAAATGCCAGGTCGTCAAGGAGATTTCGGTATTGGTCATACGATTTTACAATCTTCTCAAGACTGCGGTACTCTTTGCTGGTTGAACTGAATTTCCTGTTATCATTTACAATGGCCGGATTGGTAAGTGCTACTCCTAATTCTTCGAATCTTGCCCGGATTGCATCCAGTTTATCTATCATAACCTGTGAAAAATTTAAATTGCTGCAAAGTTAACTGATCCATGAGTTATAGGAAATTGAAAGCAGACTACTTATTCGATGGTTTTAAGATGCAAAAGAGCGGCGTTTTGATTTGTACGCAGAATGGTATCATCGAGACAATTGTGGACGAAGATCAGGCGGGAGAAGGAATTGAAAATTTTACAGGTATTTTAAGTCCTGGATTTATCAATTGTCATTGCCATCTTGAACTCAGTCACCTGAAGGGAGTGATACCGGAAAAACAGGGCCTGGTCGATTTTGTGCTTTCCGTTGTAAGCAGCCGTCAATTACCGGAAGAACTTAAACTGGAAGCAATCCTAAAAGCTGAAGCAGAGATGTTGAAAACAGGTATAGTAGCTGTTGGAGATATTTGTAACAGTTCTGATACCAGGTTTCTGAAATCAGCAAGTGGACTGGATTATTATAATTTTATTGAGGTGTTGGGCTGGTCTCCAGGACTCGCACATACCCGTTTCGAAAACGGAAAAAAAACTGCCAGACAGTTTATTGAAAAAGGCGCAGATGAAAAATATATCTCACTGAATCCGCACGCACCTTATTCTGTATCAAATGAACTTTGGAGTCTTATAGAACCTGGTTTCGGAGGTAAAACCATTACCATTCATAACCAGGAATCAGCGTCAGAAAACGAATTTTTCATGTACGGCAAAGGAGACCTTACCCGCATGTATTCGCTCATGAAAATGGATTCTAGTCATTTTAAGGCACCCGGAACGAGGAGCCTGGCTTATTACCTTCCAAAGTTGAAAAATGCTTCCCGAATTCTGCTTGTTCATAATACCTATACGAATGAGGTTGACTTAATCGAAGCGCTGGATTATAGCAATAATCTGTTTTTTTGTTTTTGCCCAAATGCGAATAACTATATTGAAGATCAGCTTCCTGATATCCCCCTCTTTTTAAAATTTAAAACACGTATAGTTTTGGGGACGGACAGTCTGGCTAGTAATCACCAACTCAGTATCCTGGAAGAAATGAAAACAATTAAGAAAGCTTTCGGGCAAATATCTACTTCAGAGTTGCTTTTATGGGCCACTTCGAACGGGGCTGCTGCCTTGTCGCTTGAAGAAAGGCTTGGAGCTTTCAGGAAGGGAAAGAAACCTGGTGTGGTGCTGATTGAAAACACGCATCAGGGTGAGATTACTGATAAAAGTACCAGTAGGCGGCTAATCTAGTGTGAGAGTGTGAGAGTGTGAGGGTGTGAGAGTGAGTATAAGAGTATAGGAGTATAGGAGTGACCCTCAACCTCACACCCTCACACTCTCACACTCTCACACTTCGAGAATGGTTCGTAAAACCGGAAGTGTTTTAAGTGGTGTAAATCCGGATACATGTATCGAGTAAAAATCTTCGTAAGCCGTCAGAAGCATTCTTCTTTTTTCCTTATTGAGGGGTAAATCTGCGAGTTCAGCCGGCTGCATAATCTTCAACAGATGGGAGCTGATTTCACTGAGGGGATTTTCAAGATAGTGAGGATGTGAAGGCTTTACTTCCGAAAAATATCCTTCTTCCAGATCAAGGAAACTTCTTTTTTTAGTATAATTATCGTCTATTCTCATTCCAAAAAATCCAGCCAGATGCAATGCAAAGAATAAAGGAAAATTTGCCTGCACATGATATTCCGACTGATCGAGCGATTTGAGAGAGTCCTCCATAAAATAAAAAAGCTCTGTGTTTGGCTCAGGTTGTTTCAGACATTTTTGTAATAGTTCAACCATGAACAATGCGATCGAATGGGTAATGACGTCTGCAAAAATATTTTGATACAATACGCTCCAGTTGTATTCCTTCAGCCGTTGCAGGTTTTTTGAATCCTGGTGGTAGATCACGAGATCAAGCATAGCCGCAGGTTGAAACAAACCTGCTTTCGTACCTCCTTTCCCTGAGCTGGTCCTTACTCCATTCACCAGGTAAGATTGCAATCCGAATAGTTCTGTAAGAATAGTAACAATGACACTTGTCTCACCGTATTTCACAGTACGCAATACGATGCCTTTTGTTTTATGAACCATAACCGAAACGGATTCCTGCGAAATTCGGTTAAAATAAGTTTCTTTGCCGGGTGTCCGGTCAGTTTCATCAAATATTATCTACATGTGGGGATCCATTGCAGCCTTTATTTTGAAGTTCCGTTTGGCCTTGCTTCTTCTTCTTACAGCCAGTTTTATCTATATGATATTCCAGGCATCAAAAGTGGAATTAAGCTATGAATATACAAGAGCAATCCCGACTGATAATGCAAAATACCAGGCATATCAGAATTTTCTGAAAAAATTCGGTGATGACGGAAACCTGCTAGTGATCGGTGTGCAAACAGACCAACTGTTTTCAAAAGATGTTTTCAACGACTATCTCCTGTTAAGCAGAAATCTGAAATCGGTTAGGGGAGTTGAACAGGTATTAAGCATTCCGGATGCCATCATCCTGAATAAAAATTTAGTCACCGAAAAACTTACTGTGAGCCGGATATTTCCAGGACTTTATACTTCTCAACCGGCGCTGGATTCTTCCCGAAAGACTTTTGAAAATCTTTTGTTTTACAAGGGCATTTTATATAACCCTGATACGCATGCTTACCTGATGGCTATCAGTGTCAATAAACAAATTATGAATTCAGCGGGACGAACCGCTGTCGTAAGAAATATTGTAAAACTTGGAAATGATTTTGGTAAAGCACATCAGTTGCAGATACATTTTAGCGGACTTCCCCTGATCCGAACCAATATGGCAACTAAGGTGGCAACCGAAATGAAATGGTTTTTATTGGGATCTGTTTTACTTTCTGCTTTGATCCTCCTTATCTTTTTTCGTAGCCTAAGTAATATGTTATTGTCATTGGTGGTGGTGATCATTGGCGTTGTGTTCAGTCTGGCAACCATGCATTTATTTGGCTATAAGATCACTCTTCTTAATGCCTTGATACCGCCTCTGATTGTAGTTATCGGTATTCCCAATTGTATTTATTTTCTGAATAAGTATCATACTTCGTTCAGGGAATACGGTGAAAAAAGAAAAGCTTTATTTGAGATGATCAGCAAAATGGGAATCGTAACTCTTTTCTGCAATATTGCTGCTGCCATTGGATTTGGCGTATTTGCATTAACGAAAAGCGCCATATTAAAAGAATTCGGTGTCGTAGCCGGAATCAATATCATGTTGCTTTTTATTATTTCAATCATTCTCATTCCTGCGGCACTTAGCTATTTTCCGGATCCGAAAGTCAGACATATGAAATATCTGACGAATCGTTGGCTCATTTCCCTTCTCGACTTGCTGGAAACCTGGGCTCTTCATCATAAAAAAGCAATTTTTATATTTACCCTTATCATTCTTGCAATATCCGTTGCAGGGATGACACGCCTGCGTTCCGAATCTTTTATCCTCGATGACCTGCCAAAAACAGATCCCGTATATGCCGACCTGAAATTTTTTGAAGCCAATTTCAAAGGTGTCATGCCGCTTGAAATTCTGATAGATACGAAAAGAAAAAACGGAATAAGGGCCAACCTGTTGGGTAATTTTACAAAGATCGATGAGCTTTCTTCCTATATCGATTCCAGCACAGTGATGGCAACACGCTTATCCATTGCAGAGGGCTTTAAATTCTTACGCCAGGCTTATTATAATAATGACAGTGCACATTATGGATTGCCGAATGAATTTGAATTACCATTCCTTGCTCCTTATATAAATACAAAATCCGACAGCAGCAAACCAAATGGCGTGATGAAACTTGTAAATAGTTTCATCGACAGTAATAAACAGGTTCTTCGCATCAGTGTAAACATGGCGGATGTAGGAAGTATTCAATTACCAAAAATTCTTGGCGCTGTCCAGCAACGCGCAGACGAATTATTCGACACATCACATTATCATATTGAATTCACCGGTACAACTGTAACTTTTCTGGAAGGAAGTGCTTTTATTATCAGTGGTCTGAAGCAAAGTATTATCTGGGCTTTTTTCCTGATCGCTGCCTGTATGTTATATCTGTTCAGGAGTTTACGTATCCTGGTCTGCTCATTGCTTCCAAACGTCATTCCACTTGTAATCACAGCCGGTGTGATGGGATGGGCCGGTGTGCCATTAAAGCCGTCCACTGTATTGGTTTTTAGTATCGCTCTCGGCATCGCTATTGATATTACCATCCGCTTCCTCGTTAATTATAAACAGGACGGCAACCTGACGACCAGCACAATTAGTACCGTTATCAAAACTATTCATTCTACAGGCATCAGCATTGTATATACTTCACTTGTTCTGATTGCGGGATTTGTAATTTTTTGTTTCAGTGGATTCGGCGGAACCCAGGCGCTGGGCTGGCTGACATCGCTGACACTTGTAATGGCGACACTAACCAATCTGATATTTTTACCTGCATTACTAATTACTATCAGTCCTAAGAGAGTATGAAAGTGTGGTAGTGTGGTAGTGTGAAAGTGTGGTAGTTAAGTTTAAAGTGTTTGCACTACCACACTACTATACTGCCACACTACCACACTTTCAGTTAAGTACCTGTTTAAGTTTTGAGTCTAAATCCTCCCCTCGCAGTTCCTGAGCGATTACTTTACCGGACGGATCCACAAGTACATTAAAAGGGATCCCCTGGAAGCCAAAAGTTTCGACTGCCTGACTGTTCCAGTATTTTAAATCACTCATTTGCGTCCATGTGAGATGATCCTGGGCTATGGCTTTTTTCCATGAATCTTTATCCTTGTCGAGAGAAACCCCCAGAACGGTGAAATTTTTTGTTTTGAATTCATTAAATGCTTTGACTACGTTTGGATTTTCCATCCTGCATGGCCCGCACCAGCTTGCCCAAAAATCAATTAGCACATATTTCCCCCTGAATGAGCTGATTGAAACATCTTTCCCATTGATATCCTGCATGACCAGTTCAGGAACTGTTTTGCCAATCCAGGAATCACTGGATGGCTGTTCCGGTTGTTGCTGCTGGCTTGCTTTTTCCATTTCGGCTATAAATGCATTTCCAGGAAATCGGGACTTTAAATTTTTGAGTGCACTATCCATTTCAGATGGCGGCAGGCTCCTGGAAGCCCAACCAAGTGCAAGAACACCTAATGTAGCGTTTGGAGTTGTCCGAATGAATTGTTTAAAATAATCGTTTAACTGTGATATGGCAGCATTTTTCGTGAGGTTAACTGCTACCAAAACACTATCTGGTGCATTGATTTTTTTTAAACTGTCCAGTTGATTAAATGCAGTTTGAATTTCATTATTCTTACCGCCAACCTCGGCAAGAAGATCCTGGAGTTGTTTACTTGCCGGCGAACCAGTCACTGTATAAAAATCTGTTGTTTTTGAAAGGTCGGCATCAATCTGAATTTCCTGTGCGTCATTAATAAGTGGGATAGCCAATGCATTTTCACCAAATACCAATTCAAAAATTCCCTGGGTTTTACTTTTCCCTGCGAAGGTCAAATTACCAGTAGTACCTGATATTCTCTGAGAATCAACAATTAGCGGAAGCTGTGATTTCCCGTACACAATTTCTTCAAGGAAAATCCAGCCATCCGATTTGCCGCCATTCTGGGGGCTCAACATTTTATCACTGTTTTTATATGAGAGCTTCACCTGGAACCTGTTGCTATCAGCATGCTTGCATGAAACGAATAAACATACGGAAATCAGGATGAGGAGGATGATCTTTTTCATTTCGATTATTATTGAATCTTTATTTTTCTAATTTTTTAATGAGCAGCTGATTGGTCAGAAGTGGGTCTGCTTTGCCATTGGAGATTTTTTTTACTTCCCCGACAAACAATCCCAATAAACCTTTTTTACCTTTTTTATATTCCAGTACTTTATCCGGCATTTTTTCCATCGCCTGTTTTACCCATTCCAAAATCTGGGTTTCATCGCCCGTCTGTATCAGGTTCATGCCGATCGCAATTTGTAAAGGATCTGTCGCATTTCCGGAAGCAAGTTCTGGAAAAATTTTGGATGAAGCAGTGGAAAAGTGCACACTACCATCTTCCACCAGGGCAATCAGGGAGGCCATCTGGGCAGGCTTCACAGGGAAACCGGTAATAGGTAACCCCTTTTCATTTAGCCAGGATTTAACAGGTCCCAATAGCCAGTTCGCTGCTGCTTTATAGGAAGTCGTTAAGAGAACGAGCGTTTCAAAATATGCTGCTGTTTCTTTATCGTCAGTAATGACTTCAGCATCATACCTGCTCAGGCTATAGTTTTCAATATATTCTTTTATAAGTTGTTCAGGCAGTGCAGTAATCGATTTTTTAATACTACTGAGAAATTCCGCAGTAATTTCAAAGGGAGGAAGGTCCGGATCGGGAAAATAACGGTAATCATTGGCTTCTTCTTTGGAACGTAAAGAAAAAGTAGTTCCGTTCATTGCATCAAAACTGCGTGTCTGCTGAACAACGGCTTCATTTTTTTCTGCCAGTTCCCGCATTCGATTTACTTCGAATTCTATTGCGCGTTTTACATTACGGATCGAATTTAGATTTTTTATTTCCACCTTGGTACCCAAAACCGACTCTCCTTTTTTCCGGATTGAAACATTTGCATCGCATCTCAGACTCCCCTCTTCCATATTTCCGTCGCAAATATCCAGGTAACGGAGGATGCGCCGGAGATTGGAAAGAAAAGCAACCGCTTCATCCGCGTTGCTAATGCATGGTTCGGTTACAATTTCAATGAGAGGAATACCTGCCCGGTTAAAATCGAGACTGGTAAAATGATCGTCTTTATCATGTATACTTTTACCGGCATCTTCTTCCAGATGAATTCGGTTTAAATGGATTTCTTTTTCTCCGGAAGATTGCACAATCTTTATAAAACCACCTTTACAAATAGGAGCGGTATGCTGGGAGATCTGGTAACCCTTGGGTAGATCAGGATAGAAATAATTTTTCCTTGCGAAATAGTTAAAAGTTTCTATTTCAGAATCACAGGCAATGCCCATTTTAACAGCAAGACGAACTGCCTTTTCATTCAGAACGGGTAATGTTCCGGGATATCCCAGTGTTAAGGGACTAATATGCGTATTGGGTTTCGCCCAAATTCCGTTCTCATCCGCTGAGAATAATTTGGATTTAGTAAGCAACTGAGCGTGTACTTCCAACCCTATTACAGTTTCATATACTTCTTCATGCATATTGATAACCTGGTAATCCTGAAACAAACAAAAGCGCAAAGAATGGCCAGCATTTAGCCGGTTCTCTGCGCTTAGCGTGAACCAGTTGAATCCAGTGCACGAAGGTAAAAAATCGTAGGAAGTTTCTTTGAATTCATTTGTCCTTCCTAGAGCTCTGCCGTTTTCAATTTACGGGGTATTTTAATATCTAAATCCTGTGTAGTCCCCCCTCGTTGAATCTTTACTTTTATGGTTGATTTCCTGCGGGCGTCCTGAAATTGTTCAACCAATTCATTGGTGCTGTTCACTTCAGACCCGTCAAACTGCAGGATAATATCGCCTTTTTTCAAACCAGCTTTCCAGGCTGCGGAACTGTCTTCCACTTCAAGGACATTTACTCCCTTACCATCTTCTGCATCCTGTGCCTTGATACCAAGCTTTGGCTGTCTGGGGCCCCAATTTCCGTCAAACTGTATATTTCCCATATCCGGCATAGGGGGCATTTTGAATTTATAATTGTAGTTATAATTAAAATCCTTTGACCCAAAATCTGACTTATCAAGTATTGCAACTACTGATTGTTCTTTACCATCCCTGGTAAGGCGGATTGTTACTTTGTCTCCAGGTTTTAAATTATGAACGGTTTCATAAAGAGTTTCAGGACTTTCAATCTTTGTTTCATTCAGTTTTGTAATGATATCGCCTTTTTTAATTCCCGCTTTTTCCGCAGGACTACCCTTCGTTACTTCCAGTACTGTAGCTCCGCCTTTTTCCGCTTTGCGGGAAGACACGCCCAGAAAAGCAGCATTCATTCTTATTTTGATTGATTTCTGCAGGTTTCTTTGCCTGTCCATATTTTCCAGATTTCTTTCCATCATTTCATCATTTATTATACGAGGTTCCCGGAAAGGAGAAAGGGAGTAAGTCATATTTGCCAAATCTGAATTTTCATCAAATTTTCTTTTCTCAATGATAATATTCTGATCGTCGAATTTCTCCAAAGGTTTTCCATTGATAAAAAAATCACCGTTTTTAATTTCCAGTGTAAGCTTCGCGTCTTTATCTCCTTTTTGTCTGATAACAATTTCTGTCTGGACTCCATCTTCAGTCATTACTTGATCTGGTACAATAGTAGGAACCGGAGGAGGAGGTACGGCAGGCTGAGCTATCGTTAGCTGGCCAAGAGCCAGGCAAAAGACTCCCATAAATAAAGCCTTGTAAATGAATTTTTTCATCTCGTTTAATTTTTTGTTATATAACTACGTCAAGTTTCGTATTTCAAATATAGGAAAAAATCTGAAATACGAAAAAATTCGGATAAACTATGTCCTGAATGTTTAACAGATCTTTATAGCCCAAAGCTTAAAGCTTAAAGCAAGTATGGGAGTATAGTGTGAGAGTGTGGATCGATTTACGATTCACGATCAACGGCTATCGGTCAACGGTCATCGGTCATCTGTCATCGCTTAAAGCAGGGCTTTCACATCAGAAAGCACTTTAGAAAGTGCACCGGCATCCTGTCCCCCGGCAGTGGCCAATGTATTTTGTCCGCCCCCGCCTCCTTTTATTTGCGGAGCTACAATCTCTTTTACTATTTTTATTGCATCCAGGTGTTTTTCATTGACAACCTGGTCACCGAGACCTATTACCACGAAAGGTTTGCCATCTGATATAGTAGCCAGGGCAAGCAGAACCTGTGGAATTTCCTGACGTAATTCAGTACCTAGTTTTCTCAAAGCTTCTGGTGAAATACCTTCACTTAATTTTTCAATGAATTTATACTTCCCAATGGAAACAACATCATTTTTAAGTTCAGTTTTCAGTTGAGTCACCTGTTTCATTTCCATAGACTCAATTCTTTTGCGCATGTCGTTAGACCCGGATTGCAGATCCTGCAATGATTTTGTGAGATCCTTTGGATTTTTTAATTGTTCCTGAACTGATGACAAAAGTTTCAGCTCAGCATTTATATAATTTTCAGCTGCTAATCCCGCAATAGCCTCAATTCGTCTTACGCCAGCTGCAATTGCCGATTCAGACCTGATCTTAAAAAATCCCAATTCACCTGTGGCCTGCACATGGGTACCTCCGCATAGTTCAATAGAATATTCCGGATCAATAATTACGACTCTTACCATATCTCCATATTTCTCCCCAAAA
The DNA here is from genome assembly GCA_963757975.1 of uncultured Bacteroidota bacterium. Taxonomy (GTDB): domain Bacteria; phylum Bacteroidota; class Bacteroidia; order Chitinophagales; family Chitinophagaceae; genus Puia. Next base: position 21,558 of record CAVWUD010000009.1, on the reverse strand, counting down.
AGGGCCATGGCTCCGGTTTTCAAGGCCTCTTCCCTGGGCATTTCCCGAATGATAACCGGAATATTTTCCCTGATTTTTTCATTAACCATCCGCTCTATTGCCTCCAGCTCCTCCCCGGTGAGTTTGGTAAAATGCGAAAAATCAAAACGCAGGTGACTGGAGTTTACCAATGAACCTTTTTGAACCACATGTAAGCCCAGCACCTTTCTCAGCGCTGCATGCAGCAAATGTGTGGCAGTATGGTGTACTGCTGTATTTTTTCTTTTTTCTGCATCCACATGTGCAATCACAGGTGCCCGCTGGTCTGCGGGTAATTTATCCGTATAGTGAATGATGAGATCGTTCTCTTTTTTCGTATCAAGTACTTCAATAATTTCTCCGTCAATCGTTAGAACGCCAGTATCGCCCGACTGGCCGCCGCTTTCAGCATAAAAAGGTGTTTTACCTAAAACGAGTTGGTAGACATCTTTACCCTTCACTTTTGCTTTTCTCCAGCGATTGATTTCTGTAATTGTATCGAGTTCCGTATATCCTGAAAAAATAATTTTTCCATTTTCGTGAACGGGAATCCAGTCACCTGTATCCAATTGGCCTGCCGCGCGGGACCTGTCTTTCTGTTTTTGAAGTTCTTTCTCAAACTCCTTTTCATCGACCGTCCATCCAATTTCTCTGGCCATCAGAGATGTGAGATCTATCGGAAAGCCATAAGTATCATTTAATTTAAATGCAAATGCACCGGAGATTCGTTTTTCTGTATGGAATGCCGATTCTGATTTTTGAGCCGCTCCGTTTTCAATATATTCATTGAAGATCCTTATACCCTTATCGAGCGTGCGCAGAAAGGCTTCCTCTTCTTCATGAATAACTTTTTTAACGAAATCCTTTTGATCTTCCAGTTCAGGAAACACTTTTTGAAACTGGGTTGCAATAACAGGTACCAGGAGGTATAAAAGTGGTTCTTTCCGATTCAGATAAGAATAATAATACCGTACTGCGCGACGCAGAATCCTTCTTATGACATAGCCTGCTCCGATATTTGAAGGAAGCTGGCCATCTCCAATTGTAAAACAAATGGCCCTGATATGATCAGCGATTACCCGAAATGCAATATCTTTTTTCTCCTTGTCAGAACCCGAATAATTCATCCCGGTTATTTTCACAACCATGGCAATCGTTCCGCTGAAAATATCGGTATCATAATTACTTTGTTTATTCTGAAGAACGCGTACCAGTCTTTCAAGACCCATCCCGGTATCAACATGTCTGGACGGAAGAAGCTCAAGGGCTCCAGATTTAGTCCGGTTTAATTGAATGAAAACGATATTCCATACTTCAATAACCTGAGGATGATCCTGATTAATCAGCTCAATAGCATCCTGATATTTCCTCTCATCATCTGTTCTGCAATCCACATGTATTTCTGAACAGGGTCCGCATGGCCCGATATCGCCCATTTCCCAGAAATTATCCTTTTTACTACCTGAAATGATTCTTTCTGGTGAAACCCAATTCATCCATTCTAACTTCGTTGCATCATCGGGAGGCAGATGTTCTGAAGTATCTCCATCAAATACAGTTATATAAATCCGATCGACAGGAATATGGTAAACCTTCGTTAATAGTTCCCAGCTCCAGCTGATAGCTTCCTTTTTAAAATAATCACCAAAACTCCAGTTACCAAGCATTTCAAACATGGTATGGTGGTAGGTATCTACACCTACTTCTTCCAGGTCATTGTGCTTACCACTTACCCTTAAACATTTTTGAGTATCGGCTACCCGCGGATATGGTGCCGTTTTATTTCCAAGAAAGTAATCTTTGAATTGATTCATACCCGCATTGGTGAATATCAGGGTGGGGTCATTCTTTGTCACTATCGGGGCAGAAGGAACAATGACATGAGCTTTAGATTTAAAAAAATCCAGAAATTTTTCCCGTATCTCAGCGCTTCCCATCATAATTTAGCTACAATCTTTAAATCGGGGGTTTATAAAAGGATAATAATTAGTACACTTGCGTTATTAATCTGCGCTGCAAAGGTACAGTGTCCGCTTCGTAAACAGTGGTCCCGTACCAGGTGACTGCATGAAAAAGATCAAATATTACTATAATACCAATACCCTCCGGTACGAAAAACTGGAAACGCCGTTACGAGTAACACTGCTTCGTATTCTTGGCTTTTTATCTGCTTCCATTGTTACTGCTCTTATCCTGGTTTCCCTCGCCTATCGCTACTTTCCTTCTGCCAATGAAAAAAGGTTAATGCAGACGAACGAAGCGTTGAAAGACAATTATTTTGTCATGAATGAACAGTTGAAAAAAATGCAGGAGCAGATCGCGGGACTTGAGAAAAGGGATAATGAAGTATACCGGGCGATATTTGAAGCTAACCCTATTCCAGACAGTGCCAGAGCCAAAAGTCTTGCCCAACAGCAGGAATTCCAGCTTGTTCAGGGAATGGATCAGGAGAACCTGGCTGTTTCCATCGCAAATTCACTCAACAGCCTGAGCGCACGAATTCACGCACAAACAAAATCCTATGATGAAATTAATGGCTTTATCAAGAATAAGGAGCTGCTGCTCGCCTGTACTCCTGCCATTCAGCCAGTAAGCAATAAGGACTTGAAAAGAATCGCATCAGGTTTCGGATATCGCATTGACCCGGTTTATAAAACCACCAAATTTCACGCAGGACTAGATTTCGCGGCGCCCCAGGGAACTCCCATTTATGCCACGGCTAATGGTACTGTTGAAACAGCCGGCAATACTGGTAACGGGTATGGAAATCATGTTTTGATCCACAATGGATATGGTTATGCCACATTGTTCGGACATATGTTTAAAATCAAAGTTCATCCGGGGGAGAAAGTTAAACGGGGGGAAGTTATTGGCTGGGTCGGAAATACGGGTAAAAGTACCGGGCCGCATTGCCATTATGAGGTTCACCGAAATGGCGAACCCGTTGATCCTGTGTTCTATTTTTATAATGATATCACTCCCGAACAATATGACCGGCTGCTAAAACTCGCATCTTCCAGCAACCAAAGCTTTGACTAAGTTTTTTTCGGATAACTTTAGATTGTTTCGGAATAGTTTTTGTTATTTTTGAATAAGCATGACCACGTTCTCTCAGATCTCCATGAAATTTGTTGAAGAATCAACCTCACCGCAGGATATTCAACTGCGCAAGGAAGATCAGCCACTGAATATAGGTGTCCGCATTAAAAAATTAAAATCAACAGAAAATTTGCAGGTTCTGGAAGAACCGAAAGAGCCGACTGCCGGGATTCCTTTGGAAGAACCGGTTGATGAAGAAATCCAGATAGCTGATCCGGTTCTGAAATTAAAATCAGGCAGGGGCAGGAAGTCCATCAGGCAGGTATCTGAAGAAGCAGATCTTATACAAATTCCAGAGGACGAAATATTGTTTCAGAAACAATACTACACCATGGGTGAAGTGGCTGAAATGTTTCGTGTAAATCAATCCCTTCTTCGTTTCTGGGAAGCAGAATTCAATATTCTTCAACCAAAGAAAAATAAAAAGGGAGACCGCTATTTCCGCCCTGTAGATATAAAAAACCTCCATCTGATTTATCATCTTCTACGTCAGAGGAAATATACTATAGAAGGCGCCAAAGATTTTTTGAAGAAGAATTCCAGAGCTGAAGAGAAATTTGAGACAATTAAAAAGCTGGAAGAAGTCAGGCATTTCCTCCTTGAGATGAAGGCGAATCTGAAGTAATCTTCACTGTCATTCCCGATCCGGCAATCACAATCTTCCGGTTTTCGATCAGATCCAAAATTTCAATATTTATTTTTTGTTTTATTTCATTGAAATCAGCCAATGGAATGGGGGTTGTGAAAAAATCAATACTGATCTGAAATGCTGTTCCTGAAATATCGTTCAGGAAAACAGTCGCATCAATAACAGCAGGTTTATCCTGCAGCATCTTCCTGCAGTCTTTTATAAATGAATCAATGGTTTCTGCGGTCGTGGAGGAATCAAATTGAAGTCTTATCTCCGCTTTACGATAAGTACGCAACGTAAGATTATCCACAATGCTGTCGACCATTTGTTTATTCGGAATAGTGACATATGTTTTTAAATCCGTACGAACCCTGGTACTCCTCAGCCCTATCTTTTCTACGGTTCCTGAGATATTATTTACTTTAACGAAATCCCCCGCCATAAAGGGTTTATCAAAAAAAATGATAAATGAGGCAATAAGATTTTCAATACTTTCTTTTGTAGAAAGAGCAAGTGCGGCCCCTGCAATGCCGAGACCGGTCCATAATTTACTCACTTCAAAGCCGAAAGCCAGTCCCAGAACCATCAGTATTCCGATGATACCAATGATTGCTTTTAAGAAGTCCCTGAAAAAAACTACCAGTTGATGATCTTTAAGATCACCTGCAACCCTGGCTTTTTCTTTAAGCAACATGGATACGAAATCAATAGTTCGCAGAATCAGCCAGATAAATACTACAATGAGTACCGTTTTGGCGAATCCATGTACGATGGATTTAAATGGAATTTCAAATATTTCAAATTCCAGAGCTCCCGGAAATTTTAGTTTGTCAAAAGCAGCGATAGAAACAAAGGCGATGAGGAAAATTTCCAAAGGAGGAAGCATCAGCTTCACAAAGGCATTCTTGTCAAGACCCTTATCAATCGCTTTAGCGCCTCTGAATAACTGGCCTGCGACAAATTTTGAAATAATCCTTTTAAGCAGAATGCTTAAGGCTATCGCGATAAAAACATATAAGTATTTTTTTATTGGGTTGTCAAATACCAGTTGATTCCAAAATCCATTCATAATTGATCAGTTCTTATACACATGAATACCATCAGCTTTTAGCACATAAAGAAAGTCCGGCATGATAAGGATTTTAAGCGCTGGCAAATAGTAGGCCGGAATTTCCCTCTTTTCTTCACCAGTCATTATTTTATCCTCGTATTTCAGAAACTCATGACCGTTCCACCCCAACATGGTTTTATTAATAACAGAAAAATGACGCCAGTTTTTTAAAGGAATAAATTTCTGAAAGCCGCCATAATGATCAAAAACAAAAACTCCTTTTTGCGGATCGAACAGATATACAAGACCACCCTGATCCGTGAGCAATACAGGATCGGGTACTGAATCAGTAAATTGCCTGATATCATTGGTCTGGTTAATAAGAGTTCCGTCACTGCCGATCTTATTCAGCTGACCCGCAAGCTCATCATAAACCCAAATATTATTATCGTATGCAAGACCAATACATGTTACCTGGTAAAAACCCAACTTCCGCAAATCAATGCTGTTGATATTATTCAAAAACCTGTCTAACATTACAATGGTTCCGAATTCCTGGTAAAAGAGAAGGATCTTGAGCGGATTTGTTACATCGATATACGCAATTTTCCCATATCTCCTGACATCATTAAAAACGCCCAGGGAATCACCCTTTGCATTGTATTTCTTCAACTGATTGTCTGGCGTAAGCAAAAACAGATTCCCCAGATTATCGACCTGAAAGTCGACAAATGATCCCTTTATCAAACAGGATTCCTTTGGGATTGTATCCGATTGTGCAGACAAACTGCCCATAGATAGGCCGAGGATTAAAATGAGAATGATTTTTTTCACTTTCTGATTATCTTATAATCCAATTTGGGATCGTAGCTCTTTAAGTCCAATTGTTCTCCGTCGAACGATGCATAACTAAAATATCGGATCCAGTCACCCAGGTTGATATACCTGGTGCCATTCGGAAATGTGTAGTCAATGGGCAGGTGGCGGTGGCCGAAAATCATGTAATCGAAATTTTCCTCTGAGAGCTTTTTTTTACAATATTGAATCAGCCATTCGCCTTCTTCACCAAGAAATTTTTCGTCTGTCTGCTGCGTTGCCGTCCGGCTTTTTCTGCTGAAATAATTTGCAATACCTACGCCGAACACGGGTGGCAGAACACCAAATAGTCCCTGGCTGAATTTATTCCGGAATATTTTTTTTAGAAATTTATACCCTCCGTCGCCAGGTCCCAATCCGTCACCGTGGCCAATCAAAAATTTCTTCCCATTGCGGATAAAAGTTTTTGGTTCGTAATAAACCGGAACAGAAAGTTCTTTTTCAAAATAATTTTTCATCCACATATCGTGGTTACCGACAAAAAACTGGATGGGAATACCTGCATCCGTTAAAGTGGCCAGTTTACCAAGAATGCGCACGTAACCTTTCGGAACCACTGTTTTATACTCGAACCAGAAGTCAAAAAGGTCACCGACGATAAATATTTCGGCCGCTTCATCTTTAATGGAATCAAGAAATTCAATTATATATCTTTCCCGTTGCAGACTGGCGAGGCGATCGGGTGTGCCGAGATGGAAGTCAGATATAAAGAAAATCTTTTTGCCTGCAGCGATTTGCATTGGCAAATATAATTCACTGGGCATCTACCAGGAAAACATAAACATCTTTTGGTCCGTGGACACCCACAACCAGCGTTTTTTCAATATCTGCTGTGCGGCTTGGACCTGTAGCCACTGTTATAAAAGAGGGGATTTTGTTTTTATATTTTTCCGTCAGAAGTTCGATTCCGTCCCGGATATCATATACCAGCTGGCTGGAATAAGCGATACAGATATGGACAGGTGCGTAGATGCTGACGGTTCTGCCACTATCCTGCGCCGAACTCATCATAATGCTTCCGGTTCTGGCAATCAGTGCCTCACAGCTAGTTATGGAAACATCCGCGTCGGGCAGATCATCGTAAATCAACAAGCCTTTCAAGGGTTCTTCAAGAATTGGAAGCAATCCTTTTTCGCGGCAGAATACCTGAGCCCATTCCTGTTGGGCTATGAGTTGTTTTAGCAGCATTACCATCTCTTCAGTGTTTGTGCAGTAAAGAAAACGACCCTGGATCTTTCCGAAATTTTCAGCAAATTCTATTTCATTTTCCTGCTTTGGAGGTGTATATATACTGGAATTCCCTTCACTTTGCGGAAATGGAACAGGCGTTGGGTTAACCAACGCCTGCCGGATTCTTTTGAGAATATTTTCTTTTGCCTGAGATACTTGCATAAACCATCAGCTATAGGTCACCTATGGGCGGAGCTGGAACCGGAGGTGCCGGTATTCCGTTTTCAGCTATCTTTATTCCAGGTACATCGTTTGGAATATCATGATCAGAAACATCCAGTGCTCTTTTTTCTTCATAAGGCCTTTTTCCAATGAGGGCTTCCACATCGCTTTGGAAAAGAACTTCTTTTTCGAGTAAAGCTTCTGCCAGCAGATTCAGCTGATGAGATTTTTCTTTAAGCAGTTCTTTTGTAAAAATATAGGCCTTGTCAATAAGCTTTCTTACTTCTTCATCAATCAGTTTGGAAGTTTCTTCTGAATATGGTTTGGTAAACTGATTCTCCTGAGCAGGGTCGTAAAAACTTACATTACCAATCTTATCATTCATACCATATACTGTAACCATTGAGTATGCAATCCTGGTAACCTGCTGCAGATCATTTTGTGCACCTGTGGAGATCTTTTTAAAATTGAGTGATTCGCTTGCCCGCCCTCCAAGTGTCATACAAATCTGATCAAATAACTGATCGGTATTATACAGGTATTGTTCTTTTGGAGTATACTGCGCATATCCCAGTGCTGCAACTCCGCGAGGTACGATGGTGACCTTAAGCAATGGATATGCATGTTCAAGGTACCAGCCGCAAATTGCATGACCGGCTTCGTGATAAGCAATAATTCGTTTTTCTTCAGGAGAAATTATTTTATTCTTTTTTTCAAGTCCGCCTATTACTCTGTCAACTGCATCCTGGAAGTCCTCCATTTCAACACTGTCTTTCCCTTTACGTGCTGCTATGAGGGCCGCTTCATTACAAACATTTGCGATATCGGCTCCTGCAAATCCTGGTGTCTGCTCAGCGAGTTTATAGATATCCAGTTTGGAAGAAATCTTAATTGGTTTCAGATGTACTTTAAATATTGCTTCTCTTCCTTTAAGATCAGGCTTATCAATGGAGATTTGCCGGTCAAATCTTCCCGGGCGGAGCAGGGCGGTATCGAGTACATCAGGGCGGTTTGTCGCAGCGAGGATGATTATCCCGCTGTCACCTCCGAAACCATCCATTTCCACCAGTAACTGGTTCAAAGTGCTTTCGCGCTCATCATTACTCATGATGGCGTTCTTTCCCCTTGCGCGGCCGATAGCATCAATTTCATCAATGAATATGATGCAGGGTGCTTTTTCCCGGGCCTGCTTGAACAGGTCTCTTACACGGCTTGCACCTACACCAACAAAAAGTTCGACAAAATCAGAACCACTCATGGAAAAGAAGGGAACCTGTGCTTCACCAGCCATAGCTTTCGCAAGAAGGGTTTTACCTGTACCCGGAGGTCCGACTAGCAGTGCACCTTTGGGAATCTTTCCGCCGAGAGCTGTATATTTTTTGGGGTTTTTCAGGAAATCTACGATTTCCATGACTTCTACTTTCGCTTCATCCAGACCGGCTACGTCGTTAAATGTAATATTCACCCTCGTCCCTTTATCGAATAAAGTAGCTTTTGATTTTCCTATATTAAATATTCCACCAGGACCACCACTTCCACCCTGACCGCCCATTTTCCGCATAAGCATAACCCAGATCAGCAGGATAATTAAGATAGGAAGCGCAATCTGCAACAAACCAGGAATCCAGTCGCCTTCCTGAACTGATGAGGTCGGAACTTCAAGAGTGGGGTTCTTTGCGAAAAAATCATATAGTCTTTTTTCGAATTCATCAATTTTGGTTACCTGAAATTCGAATTGAGGGCCGTCTGTTTTTACAATCTGGAAATTCTTTCCGAGTAAATCTTTGTAATATGGCTTGTCGAGGCTGTCTTTCTTTATATAGACTCTTACCAGATTTTTATTGGTTACTAACACCAGGCGGGCCACATCACCCTTTTCGAGCATACTATTTCTGAACTCCATTTCAGAGTCAATATGGTGGGCGTCTGCTGTAAAACCAGAACCCAGCAGGTTATATCCTAACAATATGATCGCTATAATCGCCCATATCCAATAAATGTTGAACCTTGGACCTTTCTTCGGTGTGTTCTCATCTCCTCCGCCACGGGGCTTGAATCGTGAAAATCCTGGCCTGTCGTTCGGTTTTATATTATTATTCTGTGGCATTTTGATGGTCTTCCTTCTAGTAATTAATGTTTGGGAAATAAAAAAGTTCAGAAAAACGGATTAAACATTGAAATGATCAGCCTTCATGTTCCTCCAAAACGGCATCACTCCACATTTCTTCTAATTTATAGAAACGTCTGCTTTCCGGAAGCATTATATGAACGACTACATTTATATAATCAATAATCACCCACTGCAGAACCTGCCTGCCCTCGTGCATATAAGGAATTTCTTCGCATTTTTCTTTTAGCTCCGTTTCGATGAAATCCGCTATTGCTCTTACCTGTGTGGTGCTTCCGGCTTCGCAGACAATAAAAAAATCTGCTACGGCTTCCTGTATTTTACGGAGATCAAGAGATATGATTTTTTCGCCTTTTTTTTCCTGAATTGCCTGGATAATGGCTTTTACGATTTTTGAGTTCCTTGATAACCGGTATGATTTATTTGGTTTCCGGTTAACCAGCATTGACAATTGTTCCAATAATCAGAATATTTTAAATGATGAATTATGAAAGGCGGTGATATCAGTATTCATAGTAATACTAAATTCGCAATGCCCAAAAATAGTAATCTTTTGCCACATCCCGGTAAGGAGAAGCCACGCAGGACGACATTTGACAATCAGTTGATTGAGCTTGAATCTGTGGATAGCACCAACAACTATGCCATGGCCAGGATTCATGAAGGAATGGCTTCCGACGGATTGGTCTTTCTCGCACGTCACCAGTGGGCTGGTAAGGGACAAAGGGGGAAGTTCTGGTTGGATGAACCGGGCCAAAATCTGATTATGAGCCTTGTTATTGAACCAGGCACCCTGAAAATATCGCAACAGTTCTTGTTTTCCACGGCCATTGCACTTGGAATTTTAGATATCATTCAGACAATTGATAACGGAAACTGGCGAATAAAATGGCCAAATGATATTTACTGGAATGACAGAAAGGCAGCCGGTATATTGATTGAAAGTGTAATCAAGGGTAAAAACTGGCCATTTGCTGTGGTTGGGATTGGAATGAATCTAAACCAGGAATCATTTCCGGATGAAATATCAAACGCCATTTCGCTTAAACAAATAACCAGGCTGAATTTTGAGCCTGGTTCTATTGCAAGGAAACTTGTGATTTCAATTCAGAGCCGCATTGCATTTCTTCGCAAGGATCCTGTTAAAATATTGAATGAGTTTAATAAGTACCTGTATAAAAGAAATGAATACTTAGTACTCAAAAAAGGAAATGAATTGATTTCGACGAAAATTATTGGTGTGAACGAAACCGGTGAATTGATAACTGATGTGGGATCGTTTACTATTGGAGAAGTTGATTTTAAGCTGAACGCATAATGCCTAACGCTTAACACGGAGCATGAATGACTGTTTCTTTCGGGGCGTTTGGCGTTATGCTTGAAGACCTATCTAACAAAATGCAGAACCTGTGTTGCAGAATTTCCGGCTTCATCTTCAGCATAGATCTTTAATTCATGATTACCAGGCTTACAATTTTCATCAAAATGATAAATAAAAGCCCTCGCTTTGTCATTGGTGAACATCAGCCATTTTCCATCCAGCGTGGCACGAAAATTTTTAATCTTTTTATTATTATCCTCAACAATTACTGCAATACGATTGCTTCTTTGAAGGTTTGCATTTTCAACCACACCTGGTATACTGATAACAGGTGGTATGGTATCTAAAATGAGACGAAAATTTCCGAAATTCCAGAAGCTTGCGGTTGCCCAATCACTCAGCCATTCAGGTTTTTTAACTTCAAAATCCTCTCCGTCCGTCCATTGCAGCAGTATCCTCTGTTTCTGACTTACAGGATATGACAATCTTATTCTTACTGTCATCGTATCTGCCAAAGGAATTTGCTTACTGCCAAAATGATGCGTAGCGGAAAAAATATCCTTGTCTATTGAAGGGAATTCCTGGTAAACCAGATGTACAGAATCGTAAAGGCATTTTTCTCCCAAATAAAAAGCAGCATCAGGTGTTTCATAACCGTCTACCATTCCAGGGTAAAAAATCTTTCCCTGGAAAACAGGATTCTTTTTTTCTTCAGGATGATAACGTACTTTAAATTCAAGATTGGATGAATTTCCATAGGGATCCTTTAATTCAATACGGATATCATGCAATTTGCCGTCTTCAAGGTGTAAATGTCCACCTGTTTTGCCTTCATGATAAATAGAATGTGAGTAACCGGGCATTTTAAAAAGTAGCTGGTAATAGGGTCCTCCCCGTTGATGGGTGGGATAGTCAATATTTGCATTAATACCTCTCGTTTCGTCATAACTTATCCGGTCCATACGAAAACCTGATACCGCTTCTCCATTATCATATATAATGCCCTGAAATATTCCGTTGGGATTTTTAGATCCCGACTGGGTATCGTAACCTGAAATCCCAAAGCCTGGATTCGGAGTATTTAAAATCAATATCTGCCGGTTTATGGTGTAGCGTCCGGAATTTCCTTTTACAGGAATAAATAAAGGGGATTGTTCATAAAAACTTTTGTTAAGATCATAGGCAGAAAGATTTCTTATTATGGGTGAAGTATTATCGGTAATTGGTAAGCCAAAGAGCATTGGATTAAGATTCAAATCATCGGGAAAGCTTCGTATTTCAAAATGCAGATGCGGCCCCTGAGATCCTCCCATATTTCCACTGTAAGCTATAAGGTCTCCTTTCTTAACTACGAGTAAATCGGGGGGCAGTTCCAAAGAAATATCCCAGTGCTCCAATTCATATTGTTTTTGCTTCACATAAGATGCAAGTGCCGGAAAGAAAGAATTCAGATGTGCATATACACTAACATACCCATTTGTGTGGCGGATATAAATGGCCTGACCGAATCCAAATGGTTCAATTTTAATCCGGTAAACATACCCATCAGCTGCCGCGTAGACCGGAAGGTTTTCCCTATGCTCCGTTCGGATATCCAGTCCCATATGATAGTGATTGAGTCTGATCTCTCCGAAATTAGCCGCGAGACTGATTGGAATATCCAGTGGGTTTCTGAATTCTTTTAAAGGATAGGAAGGTGGCCGGAAGAGCTGGGCGGAAACGAAACTACTATAAAGAAGTAAGTATAAGGACAGGACGGATCTGATCATGAAAATCCCAAATTTAGAATTACAAAGGTGTGAAATCCCATTTAAGGATTCGAAACTAGATTCACCCATCTCGATAATAATGTTAGTAAATGATTATGAATGATTTTAAAAAAAACTAAAATTTGGTACAGCTTTTGGCATGTACAAACTGTCTATATATTGAGACCTTCCTTGAAAAAATGATAAGATGGTATTTAAGAATAAATTTTTGCTGCTTTTCGTCATAAGTATCGGTTCCGTGATCGGGATGGTACGTGGTGAAGAGGCAAAACAAAAATGGGTATTCAAGATCAAATCAAAAAGTGATAATAAGAGGCTAATTGCCGAAAAACGCCAGCAGGCGAAAAAAGGTGGCGTTTTACTGGATGATATAGAAATGGCATCCTATCACAAATAAGTAATCCCCTATTAAAATATATAATCCTGTCACGGTATGTACCTGGCAGGATTTTTTCTTTTCTCCTTCTTTTTATAATATTTCTCCGGGAACCTGTACAACCTTACCTTTGCGGAATTTGTTTTGACATGCCAAAAAATCCCGCCATCGGTTCAGTCCTCATTATTGGTTCAGGTCCTATTATTATCGGTCAGGCCTGTGAGTTTGATTATGCTGGCTCACAGGCTGCGAGAAGTCTGCGGGAAGAAGGCATTAAGGTGATCCTCATTAACAGCAATCCTGCTACTATAATGACGGATCCCATGATGGCCGATCGTGTCTATCTCCTTCCGCTTACGGTGGAAAGTATAGAACATATCCTGGAAGAGAATCAGATTGATGCTGTTCTGCCGACCATGGGCGGACAAACGGCTCTCAATCTTTGTAAAGAAGCGGCTGAACTGGGAGTATGGGAAAAATATAATGTAAAATTGATAGGTGTGGATATCGATGCCATCGATACAGCGGAGGACCGTGAAAAATTCCGGCAGCTGATGGTGAAGATCGGCATTGATGTAGCCCCATCCCGTGTAGCAAACTCACTGCTTGAAGGGAAGGAATTTGCCCAGGACATTGGATTCCCCCTGGTTATTCGCCCATCCTTTACTCTGGGTGGTACCGGAGGTGGTTTCGTACTTAATAAGGACGAACTGGACGCTGCGCTTGATAAAGGTTTAAAGGCCTCACCCATACATGAAGTCCTGGTTGAAAAAGCCGTGTTGGGCTGGAAGGAATATGAGCTGGAACTTCTGAGGGATAAGAATGATAACGTAGTAATCATCTGTACTGTAGAGAACATGGATCCCATGGGAATTCATACGGGAGATTCTATTACTGTTGCACCGGCAATGACTCTGAGTGACACTGCATTCCAGGATATGAGAAATAAAGCCATTTTAATGATGCGTTCCCTGGGCAATTTTGCGGGTGGCTGTAATGTCCAGTTTGCGCTGAATCCCGAAACAGAACATATTATTTCGGTAGAAATAAATCCAAGGGTATCCAGATCTTCGGCACTGGCTTCTAAAGCAACCGGATATCCGATCGCAAAAATTGCTGCTAAACTCGCGATTGGTTATACGCTTGATGAATTAAAAAATCAAATCACACAAACGACTTCCGCATATTTTGAACCGGTGCAGGATTATGTTATTGTAAAAATGCCCCGCTGGAATTTCGATAAATTCAAAGGTGCAAATGATACACTTGGTCTTCAGATGAAAAGTGTAGGAGAAGTTATGGCCATCGGAAGAAGTTTTACTGAAGCTGTGCAAAAAGCCTGTCAGAGTCTTGAAAATAATGCGATCGGACTAGGTTATTACGGCACAAGTCAAATGCACGCGGAAGAATTGATTCAATATATTAAGATTCCAAAATGGGATCGGATTTTCAGGATCAAAGATGCAATTATGCTTGGGGTAAGTGTAAAAACAATTTCACAAGCTACGGGCATCGACCGATGGTTCTTATATGAAATTCAGAAAATCTGCACAACCGAAAAAGAAATAAGAAAATATAAAATGGATACGCTTCCCGTTGAACTTCTCAGGGAAGCAAAAACACTTGGATTCAGCGATATTCAGATCGCTACTATCATGCAGGATGGAAATGAAGAGGCTGTATATGAAAAAAGAAAAGCAGCCGGTATCAACCGCATCTTCAAAATGGTGGATACCTGCAGTGCAGAATTCGAAGCCAAGACCCCTTATTTCTATTCCACTTTCGAAAATAACGGAGCAAACGAAAGCATTGTTTCAAAGAAAAAGAAAATCATTATCCTGGGTTCCGGACCCAATCGTATCGGACAGGGTATTGAGTTTGATTATTGTTGTGTACATGGGCTACTGGCAGCAAAAGAATGTGGATTCGAATCCATCATGGTAAACTGTAATCCAGAGACGGTTTCAACAGATTTCGATATGGCGGATAAGCTTTATTTTGAACCTGTATTCTGGGAACATCTCCGGGATATCATTGAATATGAAAAGCCAGACGGGGTAATTGTGCAACTTGGCGGCCAAACAGCACTCAAGCTTGCCGAGAAACTTCATAAAAAAGGTATTCCTATCATTGGTACTTCCTATGATAATATGGATATAGCAGAAGACCGGGGCCGATTCAGCGATATGCTGAAAGAAATGGATATTCCATATCCTTCTTATGGTACCGCCACAACCGTTGATGAAGCTGTTGCAGTTGCCAAAATTGTTGGTTTCCCTGTGTTAGTAAGACCTAGTTATGTTCTGGGAGGTCAGCGCATGAGAATCGTGATCAATGATCAGGAATTGGAAAGTGCCGTGGTAAGTTTACTCAAACATCTTCCGGATAATAAAATTCTTATCGATCATTTCCTGGATCGTTGTCAGGAAGCCGAAGTGGATGGAATATGCGACGGGGATCAATTTCATGTCATGGGATTGATGGAACATATCGAACCCGCAGGAATTCATAGCGGAGATTCCAACGCTGTATTACCACAATTTAATCTGACGCCACTGGTGGTGGAAACCATGGAAGAATATGCAAGAAAGATTGCATTCCGGTTAAATATAAAGGGGCTTATCAATATTCAGTTTGCCATTAAAGATGGAAAGGTATATGTGATTGAAGCTAATCCGCGTGCTTCACGAACTACCCCATTTATCGCAAAAGCTTACCAGATACCATATCTCAATATAGCCACTAAGGTTATGTTGGGTCAGAATAAGCTGAAGGATTTTACTTTCAATAAAAATCTAAAAGGTTATGCTATCAAGGAACCTGTTTTCAGTTTCGATAAATTTCCCGGAGTGAACAAAGAGCTGGGGCCTGAAATGAAATCTACAGGAGAAGCAATCCGTTTCATAAAGGACCTGCGAGATCCTTATTTCAGGCAGCTTTATAAGGATCGGAGTATGTATTTATCTAAATAAGTGTGAGAGTGTGAGAGTGTGAGAGTGTGAGAGTGAATTAAAATCATACTCTTATACTCTTATACTTTTATACTTCCACTAGTCCATTCCGTATGGCATACATGACAAGTCCAACGCGGGATTTGACCTTTAATTTCTCGAAAAGGGAATTGCGATACTCATCCACTGTCCTCGGACTAACGAACATTTTTGCGGCGATATCTTTATAAGTAATCTCGGAACAGATATGACGAAGAAAATCTTTTTCTCTTTGTGTCAGGGATGCGGGTTCTTCATTCCTGTCAACATCCTTATGCAGGCCACTGATTATTTTACCTGAAATCTCTTCAGACAGATAGAAATTTTTTACCATTACAGAATCAAGGGCTTTTCTCAATTCTTCGGGGTCGATGTTCTTCATGATATAACCTCGTGCGCCCTGGCGAAGCATTCTGATAATGGTACGTTCATCGCTAAACATAGAAAGAGCCAGCACCTTGATTTTGGGATAATTTTTATTCAGCCAGCCTGCCGTTTCAAATCCATCCATCTCCGGCATATTCACATCCAGCAGCACCAGGTCTGGAACAAGATGCTCCCCTATCTTTTTTTTGATTTCCCTTCCGTTATCTGCTTCGAATAATACGGTATAGTCATCAAAAGAGCCGATGAGTTTTGCCAACGCCTTCCTTAAAAGCTTATGGTCGTCTGCTATGGCGACCTGTACCTGTTTAACTGGAGAAGACATAAGCTGGATTTAATTTAATGGAACTGACACTGAAATGGTTGTTCCTTTTCCCGGTTCACTTTGAATAGACAAATTTCCTCCAATCATTTTAGCCCTGTTTTGCATACTCTTCAAACCCAGTCCACTGGATCCACTTCCGGATTCCTTCTTTTTCTGAACGTCAAATCCGACGCCATCATCCTGGATGGTCATTGCAAAGGTATCATTGCCGGAATAAACCAGCGCAACATTTACAGTACTGGCTTTTGAATGCTTAATGATATTGTTCATCATCTCCTGGTACATCCTGAAAATGAAAATTGATTTTTGATCAGGAAAATGAAATTCGTCTCCCAGTGTGTCAAACTGGATTTTTACAATGCCGGCTCTACGTATAGATGCCAGGTCGAAATTGATAGCTTCTGAAAGCCCAATATCAGCGATCCGGTCGGTATGGAGACTTTTAGTTAAATCGGCCATATCTCTGATAACCTTATGCAGCATTTCTTTTGAATTCTGAACACCCTCATATGCTTCGTGGTCTTCGCTGATGGGGGCAATAGACATCCAGAGTTTGATGACCGAAAGGGTTTGTCCGATATTATCATGCAGTTCCTGCGCGATGGTTTTCATGGTAGATTCCTGAATCTCCAGTTGGGATCGCAACACTTCCTGTTCATATTCTTCCTTAAGGCGGACCAGTTCACGTTCCTGTTTTTGTCTTCTGCGCTGGTAAAAAAAAATCATGGCTGTAATAAAACCTACCAGCAGAAATGCCAGTATGAGGCCCATGAACATTATAAAATAGATTTCCTTATTTTGATCCTGCATAAAAAGCCAATAGTATATAAAGACTCGAGAGTTAAGAATATTTATTACATAAAATATTGCAATAATATTTTTATAAATTTAATTGTGACGTGTTTGTCATAAAACTAATAAATGAAAAAAAGGGAAATGTAAGTAACTACTGTAAAAAGAATGCCTGTTGTGATCCAGAAAGCAGGCAATCTGGTCAGTGATTGGCTATCTGCTCTTTGAAAGAGTTCAACGAAATAATATATACAAAACGAAACAGTAAATAAGCTTCCAACAGTAAAGTTAATCGGATTGAATCCTACCTGTTTCTGGAGATAAAGATTTATCAAAGCAAATACAGGAAATAAATAAGATTACGAATAAAATGACCCTTCTTATTTTAGTATTGACGATTAGTTCACGAAGCACAAAAAAATAAAAACAAAATTCTATCATCCCGGCAATATTATAAATACCAGTATTGTACATGCCATGTTTTTGAAAATACCCCTCAACTAATCCAACCAAAAAGGATAATATCAAATAAACCGGAAATAATTTAAGATAAAAAGGGGCTGGATTTTGAATAAAAACGGTAAGACTTATTACAATCAATATCAATTGTAATAATATCGAATCCTGATAATTGCATATTCATCAAATATCGTTAAACTTAAGGTGCATAAAAAAACCTCCCGAGGGAGGTTTTTATTACTCGATTAAAATTGTAGATCAGACTATTTCCATTCCATTTGCTCCCTTATCAATAATGGTTATCCCCAAATCACCCATTCCTCCTTCAGATGGTGGATTACAATTAGGAGGACAAATTCCCGGTTGAGTTCCGCTAAGAATTTTTAATTTTCCATTTTTTGGACTATAGATATCCTTGTTTGCAATAGTTCCCATATTTGTCAATTTGGATCTTGTACCTACCATAACCAATGTCTGACGGCCGGCGAATTCTGATTTTGTAGAATAGTCTTCCGGATATGCACCGAAATAAAATTTGATTCCGTCCCCGCCATGGGATTTTGCAAGGGCCAGAAAATTTTCCATCTCTTCGATGCTGTACCAGGCACTCAGAGAATCTGGTTTACTAATACGTTCTGAATTCGGCACCCATCTTTTGTGTTTGTATTCTCTTATCAGGGTGTCTGCCTCTACGGTTTTGGCATCTTTACTAACATTTACTAATTTTTTTTCTAGCGTAATCATGAGCCTGAAGTTTTAAGGAATGAAATAATAGTGTTCATCCTAAAAGTATCAAGTAGATCAGTACGCAACTTTTACAAAGAAATGTAGTTCAATGCATTATAAGTTAATATTATTTGTAACATAAAGATTCTCAATCAGTCCCGTATAAAAACAGGACAAAATACCGTGATATAACGGATACAAATACCGTATAAACAACGGGAGAAGAGCCCGTCTGAAAATGTGAAACAACTGCAGGATCTGGCAAATAAGGTAATTGCTTCGCAGAAAGAAAAATAAACCATGACATTGAAGAGAGGTGCCGGAAAAAATCCGATCTGGAAACAGGCGCCATTCCTGAGACTTTTCTTTCCCTTTATTGCGGGCATATTACTGCAAAATAAATATCCTGTACAGGCTAGTTTCCCGGCTACTATTTTTTGCATTTGCCTGATTCTATTGATTATCGTTAACTGCATTTCATTCCCAGCATTTATCGGTTTGGAGTGGGTAGGGGGATTCGCCATTCATATCGCTCTCTTCTCATTAGCAAGAATTCTCGTGAATGTCCACCAGGATATCCAGACAGATCAATCATCCTGTTATGAAAAAGGTCAATCAAACCTTTTACTGGTGCGTCTTTTGGATGATCCTGTTCAAAAACAGAAATCATATAAGTGTATTGCACAGATAAACTGGCTTACTAAAGATCACACTTGCTTTAATGAAAATGAACGAATATTTATCTACTTCAGTAAAAAACCTGATCCCCGTCAATATTCCGGGGGTTCCCTGATCATTTTCAGGAAGGAACTGAGACCCATTGAGAACTTTAAGTCGCCCTCAGATTTCGATTATAAAAAATATTGCCACCTCCGGCATATTTACAGCCAGGTTTTTTTAAAGGAAAATGAATATTCCCTGATCGATCATGAGAAAGAAATATCCCTCTTTTCGTTATTAAATTTCCTGCGTGAAAAAATACTTATAATAATAAAAAAATACTTACCAGACAAATCCGTGAACAGTTTACTGGAAGCCCTGATGGTTGGTTTTACTGACGACCTGGATCCGGGCCTCCTGAAATCCTATGCCGATACAGGAGTCATACATATAATTGCCATTTCAGGGTTGCATCTTGCTCTTATCTGTTATCTTCTTCAGCTTGCTTTGCAAAGAACCGGCAGAAAAAAATTTAGTAAATGGATAAAATTGTTCTTAATTATAACCAGTTTATGGGGATATAGTCTGCTTTCCGGTGCGTCCCCATCAGTTATACGTGCAGCCGGAATGTTCAGTCTTACACTGTTTGCTCGCAATATTCTCAGGGAAACTGTATTCATCAATACCCTGGCTGCCTGTGCATTTTTATTACTTTGTTTTGAACCAAATTGGATCTGGGACATTGGTTTTCAGCTAAGTTATGCTGCTGTTCTAAGTTTAAGTGTATTTTCTAAGCCCCTGAGAGACACTTTTCTCATACAAAATAAAATCCTTGTTTCATTCTGGAATGCCATTTCGGTAAGCTTAGCGGCCCAGGTTTTGACAACGCCTCTCAGTATATATTACTTCCACCAGTTTCCAAGTTATTTCCTTGTTGCCAATTTGTTGGCTGTACCTTTATCAAGCGGTATCCTGGCCGGAGGAATTCTTTTATGTGCTTTTGCTTTTATTAATCCTTTAGGTCAGCTCATTGGCCGGTTATTGGGTCTTTTAATACATTTCTTAAATGGGTTTATTTTTTATATTTCGAAGTTACCAGGTTCAGTTATATACCATTTGACTCTAACTCTGCCACAACTTATCCTGTTTTATTTTATCATATTTTGTTTTTACCGCTTCCTTTTTTTAAAGCAAAAAAATTGGCTGCTTACAGGATTAGGCAGCATCTGTCTTTCACAGATTATCGGTCTGCTTGATTAGCCTGACTTTGCCGGGAAAACCTATTGCAGTAAATTTGCGGCTCTTCTTCAGCCATATTGGTTTAAAGTTTATATATGACGAAAAAAATACAATCAGCACTTATTTCTGTTTTCTATAAAGATGGTCTTGAGCCCATCGTCAGACAATTGGATAACCTCGGTGTAAGATTGATTTCGACTGGAGGAACAAAAACATTTATCGAAGGGCTGGGCATCGCCTGTACCGGTGCAGAAGAACTTACAAGCTATCCATCCATCCTGGGGGGCCGGGTTAAAACATTACACCCTTCCATATTTGGAGGCATACTTGGAAGAAGAGAGGAAGCGAAAGATATAGAGGAAATGAAACAATATCATATTCCTGAAATCGACCTTGTAATAGTGGATCTATATCCATTTCAGGAGACGGTTGCGAATACAAAGGAGGAAAAAGCAATCATTGAAAAAATTGATATTGGCGGTCCATCCATGATCAGAGCTGCAGCGAAAAATTTCTCCCATGTTGCAGTCATAGCTGATAAAAAAGACTATTCCCACCTTGAACAATTGTTAATCGCACAACAGGGGGAACTTACGCTGGCCCAAAGAAAAGAACTCGCAGCAAAAGCTTTTGAGGTAGTTGCAGGATATGATCTTGCAATACATGAATATTTTAATCCGGGCAAGCCTCTTGGTGATTTAAAATCCATTAAGCATTTGCGTTATGGAGAAAATCCGCATCAACAGGCGTATTTCGAGGGTGACTGGGAAAGTATTTTCAAACAACTGAGTGGAAAAGAAATTTCATATAATAACCTGGTAGATATCGACGCAGCTATTCAACTCATATATGAATTTGAAGAGAAAACCGTATTTGCCATCATTAAACATACTAATGTATGTGGCATTGCTGCCCGTAGTTCCACAAGAAGCGCCTGGGATCACGCGTTGGCAGGAGATCCGGAAAGTGCATTTGGCGGTGTCCTTGTTTGTAATAATGAAATTGATGTGAGTACCGCTGAAGCTATGCGAGAATTATTTTTTGAGGTGCTTATTGCCCCATCATTTAGCAATGAAGCAATGGAGATATTAAAGTCAAAAAAGAACCGTATCCTGCTTCAGTTGCTTAAGCGACCTGCGGAAAATCTTGTAAAAAAATCCCTTCTCAATGGTGTACTGGTCCAGGATACAGATAAAGGAAATTATCTGAAATGGGAAGAAGCAGGCGGAAGAATCAGCACTGATGCTGAGAAAGAAGACCTGGTATTTGGTAACCTGGTCTGCAAACACCTGAAGTCAAATGCAATTGCCCTGGTAAAAAAC
>CAVWUD010000008.1:0-51617 GCA_963757975.1 uncultured Bacteroidota bacterium | reverse complement strand
AGTCCATTACCATTGCCCCAGGCGCTGCCAAAAATGGCATATGGGCCGTTCTTCATGAAATACGGTCAGACTATGCCCAAATTCTATCCTGCCTTTTTCTTTTGATAGAAGGAAGTGGAAGAAGATCCCTGGATTTCATTATTTCCACGAAACATAAGCTTTATAGAATGGGAGGAAATGTTGATCAGGCAGAGGGGTAAAATAAAAACAAGTTAAGTTGTGAACTTAACTTGTTGACTCAAAAGTGGAGGATACCGGGATCAACCGGTCACCTCTAACATGCCATGCTAGCGCTCTACCAGATGAGCTAATCCCCCTTTAAACCACCGGAACCGTTGCACCGGCTTTGTTCATTCGCCGATGATTGAGCTTTATTACATGTTCCAGACAGAGATCTTTCAACAGATCCTTCCCGGGTTGGGTGGCGATATTAAAGAGCTGCAAATATATCCAATCTAAACAAATCCCGGATGCTCTTGTTAATTATCTTTGATTCCATCACAATGGGAATACTTCGTAAACTTGCCGAATATCTTTATATCAGGAAAAGAGATCCGAAAGAACCGACCAGCAGCTGGATCGGTTATATGAATACGATTAACAGGATTTCAATATTTATGTTCCTGATAGGAATACTTGTTATCATCTTTCGTTTGATTTTTAAGAAACACTGAGGAAAGTGAACAAAGTGTGAGAGTGTGAGAGTGTGAGAATTCATCATTTATTCTCACACTCTCACACTCTCACACTCTCACACTTTCTGTAAAGTCTACTATCAGTTCCGCTGCTTTACGAGAAGCATTTCCATTCTGGGATAAAAGTGATCGCAGGTCGGAGTAGTCTTTATGAATCCGGTCCCTGGTCTTTGCATTAGTAAGCAAGTTCTTTAATTCAGTAATAATATTCGCAACATTCATTTCATCCTGGATCAATTCCTTTACAACCGGCTTATCCATGATCAGATTGACCAGGGAAATATATTTTACTTTAATCAGACGTTTTGCTATCTGATAAGATATGCTGCTTCCCTTATAACAAATCACTTCAGGAACATCGAACAATGCAGTTTCGAGTGTGGCAGTTCCCGAAGTTACACAGGCAGCCTGTGCATGTATGAGAAGGGCATAAGTTTGATTTCTTACCCTGCCGGCCTGCGGATAGTCTTTTAAGATTTCATCGTAAAAATCAGAATCCAGCCCCGGAGCTTCTGCAACAACAAACTGGTAATCAGGAAAAGCCCGGCTGGCTTCGAGCATGACCGGCAGTTTTTTTAATATTTCCTGTTTGCGACTTCCGGGTAATAGGGCGACCAGGGGCAAAACAGGTTGTATGGACCTGTCTCCTGAAATATAAATTACAGGCAGCCTCCCTGCTTCAGGGGAAGCCTTAAATCGTTCGATCACCTCTACCAGCGGATGCCCCACATAGCTTGTTTCATAGTTCCATTTCTGAAAAAAAGCCTTTTCAAAAGGAAGAATAACCAGCATTTTATCGACGTTCGTACGAATATTTTTGACGCGGCTTTCTTTCCAGGCCCATACCTGCGGAGAAATATAATAAACAGTTTTATATCCCATTTTATGAGACCATTCCGCAATGCGAAGGTTAAACCCGGGATAGTCGATGAATATAACAAGGTCTGGTTTAAAACGGGCGATGTCTGATTTACAAAATTTAATATTCTTCAGAATAGTCGACAGGTTCCGGATCACTTCAGTAAATCCCATAAAAGCCAGATCCCGGTAATCTTTTACAATTTCAGCGCCGGCATCTTTCATGAGCGAACCACCCCAGCCTCGTATCTCCGCGGCTTTATCTTTTTTTTTAATTTCCCGTATCAGGTTGCTGCCATGCAGATCCCCTGATGCTTCGCCTGCGATTATATAGTATTTCATGTATGATCAAAGATAAAGAAGGATGACGGATGACTTATGGGTTATGAGATATGGGATATAAGATATTAGATATGGAATATGAGATATTAATTTGTAACAGCCATATCCCATATCCCATAGCCAATATCCCTTAATGTACAAGCTTATAAACTAAAACTCCGATTCCGTAAATAAGTGTGGCTGCAAAAATGCCCCTGGCTGTTTTATCCCGGTGGGAATTAATATAAATCGTAAAAAGAATGGCATTTGCGAGAAGGGAAATACTGCTGATAGCTGTCAGCAGCTGTTTATTCGTATGGAGAACATAAAAATATTCTGAAAAGCTGATCGTCCGGCTGAATACCCAGAAATAATAGACCGTCATCGCGAAGAGAGGCCCGATAATGCCCAACAGCAAGCCAAATTTAAAATTGTCCTTTTTAAATATCAAAATTTCCAGGATTTTTCAAGTTTGGATTTCAAAACGTAATTTGTCAGATCAAATTGTACAGGTACCACACTTACATAATTATGTTCCAGAGCCCAGACATCTGAATCTCTCCCCTTATCAAAATTCACAAATTCGCCTGTAAGCCAGAAGTATTTTTTTCCATTTGGATCACTTCTCTCCACAAAATCCTCTTCATATTTTGCGTAAGCCTGTTTACAAATCCTGACGCCTTTGATCAGTTCTTCCGGAACGGCCGGAATATTTACATTCAGCACCGTATGTTTATCAAGTTTGGTTTTCAGCATTTGCTGTACTACCAGACGGGTATATTTTCTTGCACCTGTAAAATCTGCTTCCACACTATGATCCAGTAAAGAAAAGCCTGCTGAAGGAATGCTTTCTATAGCTGCTTCTACGGCGGCAGACATGGTTCCGGAATAGATGACATTAATGGAATGGTTGGCGCCATGGTTGATACCACTCAGACAAATATCTGGTTTGCGGTGCAGCACTTTATCTACAGCCAGTTTTACACAATCCACCGGAGTTCCGGAACATTGCCATGCTTCCACACCTTCAAAAATAGAAACAGGATGAAGACGAAGGGCAATCCAATCGTAATGGCATGGCCCATGCCCGACTGGGGTTTATCCGGAGCTACGACCACTACTTTACCTAAATCTTTTACCGCTTCAACAAGGTTGAGAATGCCGGGTGCCATTATGCCATCGTCATTGGTAATCAGGATGACAGGTAATGCTTTCTTCTTTGATTTTGACATAGTTATAAGGGGGTTGCGAAAGTACTATTTTTTTCCTTCTCTTAAGTAGTTGCGTTACCTTTGCGACCGGTTTAAAATACCTATATGGCAGGACAACTCAAGGAAGTTCGTAACAGGATCAAATCCATCCAGAGCACACAGCAGATTACCAAGGCGATGAAGATGATCAGTGCCACCAAACTCCGCAAAGCCCAGGAAGCCATCCAGCAAATGCGTCCTTATTCAAGAAAGCTTCAGCAGGTGCTTAGCAATATTGTAAGCAATTCCGACGGTGATCTCAGCTCATCTTTATCAACACCAAGACCGGTTGTTGAAAAAGTTTTACTCATCGTGATCACGAGCGACCGTTCCTCCTGCGGAGCTTATAATTCAAACCTTATTAAACTGGCTAAGGCCACCATGCGGGATAAATATCCTGCACAAACAGCCAAAGGCAACACAACAATATGGAGCATCGGTAAAAAAGGCTATGAACATTTCCTGAAGAACAACTATAAAGTAAACGGAGAATTCCGCGATATATTTCAAAATCTTCGTTTTGAATCTGTACAGATCTGCGCCCAGGCTGCAGTTAAGGCTTTTGAGAACCGTGAATTTGATGCTGTAGAAATTGTTTACAGCGAATTTAAAAATGCCGCTACGCAGAACTTTGTAGTGGAGCCCTTCCTGCCCATTCCGAAGGTGAAGAAAAAGCCGGGAGCTAAATCCAGCGATTTTATTTTTGAACCTTCAAAAGAAATTCTTCTTACCGAGCTCATGCCCAAAATCCTCAATACACAATTATTTAAAGCAGTACTGGATGCCAGTGCTTCTGAACATGGCGCCCGCATGACTGCCATGGACAAGGCAACTGAAAATGCCAATGAGATTTTGAAAAGTCTCCGCATTTCTTATAACCGAGCACGTCAGGCCAGTATCACTACAGAACTAACTGAGATCGTTTCGGGAGCAGCGGCGTTGCAGGGATAGTGTGAGGGTGTGAGATATGGGCTATCCGCAGAAATGTTAGCGAAATGTGGGCATTTTACAATAGCAGTACTTAAAATTTAAATCCTGATTGTATAATTTGCATGTGAAAAAAAGAAGATGTATTTCACTCTCACACCCTCACACTCTCACACTCTCACACTATAACGTATGATTCTCTCTGAACTAATTCCGCATATAGAAGCTTTAATATTTGCCAGCGATAAGCCGCTGACAGCAATGGAAATGACAGAACTGCTTAACAATGCATTCGGATTCATGGATGATAAACTGACCCTCGACCAGATTTCATCCGGAATTGAAGCCATCGTTGCAAAATACAATTCTGAATTTTACCCTTTTGAAGTGAGAGAAAGCGGAGGGGGGTGGCAATTCCTGTCTAAGAAAGCCTTCCATAAAACAATTGCCCAGCTGAATGGTGAAAAATTCCTAAAACGTCTTTCTGTTGCTGCATTGGAAACCCTTTCTATCGTTGCGTACAAACAACCCATCACTAAGGGAGAAATAGAATCTATTCGGGGTGTGAACAGTGATTATTCTATCCAGAAATTACTGGAAAAAGAGCTGATCGTGATCATCGGACGCAATGAAGACATGCCGGGCAAACCACTGATATACGCAACTTCAAAAACTTTTATGGATTATTTCGGCATCAATCAAACCTCCGATCTGCCAAGGCTCAGAGAAGTGTTGGGAGAAAGCCTGGAAGAACCTTCCCTGATTAATTATAAACCCGTCACGCCTGAAATAAATCCCGCCCTCGTGGTAAGTGAAGAAGGTGAATTACTTGAAAATAATCCATTGTCACCTACGTCAGAAGACGAGGATGATAAGGCTTAAAGCCCAAAGCCTAAAGCTCAAAGCTAAAAGCGTAAGGCCTAAAGCTTAACGCTAAATGCATAACGCCAAACGCTGAACGCAAATCAAATTGGGAAGTATAAGTTTAATTCCCATACTCCCATACTCCCATACTTTCACACTTGCGTCTTATATTCGCAAACATGATGAATCCCCTTTCCCATGCCGATCTCATTGCCATAGCTGAAGAATATGGGACACCTGTATATGTATATCACGCGGAGAGAATTAAAGAACAATACAAAAAGCTGCAAAATGCTTTCAGTAATTCCAATACTGTTTTTTTCTATGCCTGCAAGGCACTCACCAATGTAAATATACTTCGCTATATAAAGAACCTGGGTGCCAATGTGGACTGCAGTTCCATCAATGAAGTGAAGCTTGCCCTGCACGCTGGATTTCCGCCATCCCGGATTCTTTATACCTCCAATGGTATCGACTTCAATGAAATCAGGGAAGCGAAGGAGCTAGGTGTTTTTATAAATATTGACAGCCTTTCCAATCTGGAAAAATTCGGAGAAGCTTTCGGTTACACATATCCGGTAGGCATCCGGCTTCGTCCCAATATTCTGGCTGGTGGTAATATCAAGATTTCCACTGGTCATGATAAAAGTAAATTCGGAATACCTGTTGAACAGATTGAAAAGATTCTCAGAATTGTAAATAAATATCAGCTGCGGATCAGCGACCTCCATATTCATACTGGCAGTGAAATAAAAGATGTGGATGTTTTTCTAAAAGGGATAGAAGTGCTGTTCGACATAGCGCCACATTTTGAAAACCTGGAATTCATTGACCTCGGTGGCGGATTTAAAGTGGCAAGCATGGCTGGAGAACAGGAAACGGATATATCCTTACTTGCCGAAAAAGTAAAAAGTGCATTCGCCAGTCACCCATATAAAAAAGGCAGGAACCTGCAGGTCTGGTTTGAACCCGGAAAATTCCTGGTAAGTGCAGCCGGAAATTTTATAACAAAAGTGAATGTGTTGAAAGAAACCGGTTCTGCGGATTTTGTCAGTGTAAACAGCGGCTTCAATCACCTGATCCGCCCCATGTTTTATGATGCCTACCATCATATAGAAAATATCAGTAATCCCGATGGCCCTGTTAAAAATTATTCTGTTGTCGGAAACATTTGCGAAACAGACACATTTGCATGGGACCGGCCTTTGAACCAGGTCCGCGAAGGAGACCTGCTCGTTTTCCGTAATGCCGGCGCCTACGGTTTTGAAATGTCATCTAATTTCAATTCGCGCTTTAAACCGGCTGAAGTCATTGTACTCGAAGGCAAAGCCCATTTGATCCGCCGCAGAGATCAGTTTGATGATCTTCTCCGCAACCAGCTTGAAGTGATTTAAATTTTTTCATCTTCCGCGCTTTATTTATTTTAAGGGTGCTTTGGAAGGATATTCCGGAATTCTTCATCCTAAAATATTTCACAATGCCAATAAGAATGACAGACGATCCGGCTGAATCAGACGAGAGCGGCGGAGGTTTTGAAGGTGGTGGTGGTGATAGCGGGGGCGGAGGATCCGGTGGCGGCGGAATTTTTGGTTTGCTTCCATTAATATTTGGTCTTATTCGCGGACCCAAAAGCCTGCTCCTGATTGTAGGACTCGCAGTTGCCGGATATTTTTTACTGGGTCGTGGTGGCGGATGTAATATGGCTTCGGTCTCACAGCAGGTTCAGCAACTGGCAACAGGAGGTATTCTTGATCCGCGTGTTTTTGATAAGGCCAAAGTATATGAAGCCCTTGCTGATGATGATAATAAAAATCCTCTGCCTGAATCAGCCAACCTGCAAAAATATGCACCTGCTGTGGGTGATCAGGGAAAACAGGGAAGTTGTGTTGCCTGGAGCAGCGCCTACGGTGCACGGACCATTTTGGAATCTGTCAGAACAGGCTCGGATCCAAATGCATTAAAATTCAGTCCCGCTTTTTTATACAATCAGATCGGACTGAACGGATGCGACGGATCTTATATCAACCGCGCCATGGAATTCATGAGCCAGCGGGGATCTGTTCCATATGATGCATTTCCTTATAACGATCAGGATTGTAAACGCCAGCCTGATGAACAATTATTGGATCAGGCCCGACAATTCCGCATGCGTGGTTCAAACAGGCTGACCGTAGGTGACCGGACAGACCAGATTGATTTACGTGCAATAAAAGAAAATCTTTCCCAGGGTGCTCCTGTCGTGATTGGAATGATGGTGGGTGGAAGCTACATGCAGCCCATGATGGGCAAAGATGTCTGGATCCCCGATCAGGATGATAAAAGTATGATGGGATTCGGAGGTCATGCCCAATGTGTTGTCGGATATGACGACGCGAAATACGGAGGAGCTTTTCTGATTATGAACAGCTGGGGACCGCAATGGGGTAACAATGGTTTCGCATGGGTCAATTATAATGTTTTCAAATACTTTGTAAGAGAAGCATACGGACTTGAAGCAATGCCGGCAGTGGGAGCTGCAGCAAAAAGACCTTTCGAATGCGAAATAGGTTTGGTACAGGTTAGTTTTAACGGAAAGAAAACTGTTGCCGGCAATTATATTCCATTGAAAAAAACTTCAGATAATGTGTTTGAAACAACAGAAGCATTAAAAGCCGGCACCAGGTTTAAAATGGAAATTCGAAATAAATCTGAATGTTATATTTATGTTTTTGGAAAAGAAACAGATGGAAGCAGCTATACATTGTTTCCTTATCCGCGATCAGACGATCCCACAAAAACTAAATATTCTCCTTTTTGTGGAATAGCAGGATATCGTTTATTCCCGAGAGATAAAAGTATGCAGCCGGATAGTATTGGTACTAAAGATATAATGGCTGTGGTAGTAAGTAAAGACAGTTTAAACTGGAATTCGCTTAATGAAAAAATCAGCCTGAATAAAACGGAAGATTACGGAGAAAGGGTCCGTTCGGCTCTTGGATCATCTACCCGGTTTATCCTGGCTGATCTTTCTTCGAAAGGCAATATTCAATTTAAAGATGAAGAAAACAGTAACCGGATCGTAGCCTGTATTGTAGAGGTAAATAAATAAAAAAAAACGGCCACCATAAGGTGGCCGTCTAAATCTGTTTAAGAGTCATCAAAATTTAGTTTTCCGTCAAGAAAAGGTACAGATTTCAGAGTTTTTCGACATTGGATTTCATTTGGTTTTCAAAAGGATAAGGGTTCAGGGATCGTCAACATTTTTTTCTAAGGTATTGGATTCGTTTTCATAGGTTTAATATCTTCTAAGGTCTGATCAGTTATTCGGTTTTCAAGGACAGGTTCGGTTTTTCTCAGTTCGGATTCTTTGATTTTCTTAGGATTCAGCTCGGTTTTTCTCAGTTCGGACTTTCGGTTTTCTTAGGATTCGTTCGGTTTTTCTTAGTTCGGTTTCTTTAGGTTTTCATCAGATCAGATCATTCGCGCGCTTCAACAATACAAAGATGCAAAGCCTTTCACGCTTTCGTTAACTTATTCGACCGGGCAGGTAAAACCTTCGATTTTTGGGTAAAAAACCACGATCAATGGGTTTTAGGGGCTTATATCTAAGGGTAAACCCTTATGGATGAATGGTTTATTTAGCCTTTATACGGAATGACTGAAAGCATGCAAATCAAGAACTTTTACTGATCTTAGACTAAGGATGTGTTCGCCGGTACTTCTTATTCTTTGGAATAGTGATGAATCAGGCTAATGACAGAAGTAATTCGACAATTAATACTACGAAATGAAAAAAGGATTATTAACGAGTTTTCTTTTGATGAGCCTTAATATTTTATTCGCTCAAAGTGAACAAAAGGATAGTTTGTTGTATAATAAGCATGATTTTTTCCTGCAAAATTTTAACCCGGCTGCTGTAAACGCCTATCGTTCAGCAAGCGGAATGCCGGGTCCTTTATATTGGCAAAACAAAGCCAGCTATCTGATACATGCTACTTTAAGTGAAAAAGATACCAGTATAACAGGCGACGTAATTATTTCATATATCAACAACAGTCCCGATAAACTTGACTATCTCTGGCTCCAGTTAGATCAAAATCTTTTTGATTCAACCTCAAGGGGTGCAGCTGCAACCCCGATTTCGGGCGACAGATTTGATGTAAGAAAATTTAACCGCGGTGGGTATCATATTGGTAGCGTGACAATGACTTATGCTGGTAAAACTTACAATGTTCAGCCAATCATATCTGATACCAGGATGCAGATTCGTTTGAACAATCCTTTGTTGCCCAAAGGAGATAAAATATCCATCAGGATAAATTACGGTTTTCAGATTCCCGGCCATGGAGCAGACCGTATGGGAAGAATGCATTCCAAAAATGGAGAGATCTATGAAATTGCACAATGGTATCCACGCATGTGTGTGTATGATGATGTGGAAGGATGGAACACCTTACCTTATATGGGACTGGGTGAATTCTATTGTGAATATGGCAATTTTGATTATTACATTACGGCACCTTCAGAAATGATTGTATATGGTTCAGGTGATTTGCAAAATGCTGCAGAGGTTTTAACTGCGGAGGAAATTAAAAGACTTTCATTAGCAGCCGGATCCGATAAAACCATTTCAATAATCAGTAAGGATGAAATTGGAAAGTCCTCTTTGAGGCCTCCTGCTAAAGGAAATCTCACCTGGCATTTTATCATGAAAAACAGCCGTGATATTGCCTGGGTAGCTTCAAAAGCACTCGTTTGGGATGCGGCGAGGATCAACCTGCCTTCCGGACGCAAAAGCTATTGCGATGTCAGCTTACCCAACGGAAAGTGTCGGGGACAGTGCATATTCACGCGGAACGGAATTTCTAAAAGGCAGTATTGAAATATATTCAAAAAACTACTTTGAATATCCCTGGAATTCTGCTGTCAATATCGGAGGCCCGGTAACAGGAATGGAATATCCCGGAATTATTTTTAATGAATATACAGCGAAAAAAAGTTTTTTATGGAATGTCCTCACACATGAGATAGGTCATAACTGGTATCCAATGATTGTGGGGTCCAATGAAAGAAAATATATGTGGCAGGATGAGGGATTTAATACGTTTATTAATTATCAGGCCACATAGATTTTCAACAATGGCGAGTTTGCGAAAGACCCGATGTTAAACCGGAGAATCTTCAATTCTTGAGCCGCGCTTTGCTGAGGTATAAAGATCCGCTTATGATGGTGCCGGAAGCAATGGCATTAACAGACTATGGTCAATACTATGGGAAAACTGCGTTTGGCTTGATTTTACTGCGTAATGTGATTTTAGGAAAAGATCGTTTTGATTACGCGTTCAAGAAATATACGGAGTACTGGGCTTTTAAGCACCCCACACCCAACGACTTCTTTCATTGTATGAACAGCTCTGCAGGTGAAGATTTGAACTGGTTCTGGAAGGAATGGTTTTTTACCACATGGACGCTTGACCAGGCATTGTCGGATGTAAAATATGCAGACAATGATTCGTCAAAAGGTATTTTGATAACAATCGAGAATAGAGGTAAAATGATAATGCCGGTAAGTTTGAAAATCATTCAGACAAATGGTGATTCAGCCGTCGTTCAACTGCCGGTAGAAATATGGCAAAGAGGCGGAGTATGGACATTCAAATATGCTTCTACAGGAAAAATTGATAAAGTAATTCTGGATCCCGATAAAGAATTGCCAGATGCTGATAGAAAAAATAATGAATGGATTATGAAGACCGATAATCGTTAATCGTTAGTCGTGCATCGATACACGATAAACGATTTACGATTAACGAACGTTAGCCTACGCCTTAAGCTTTACGCTTAAACAATATTCAGTCTCCGAAAAACATCAGCCTTGTTAGCCTTGCTGACAGGAATTTCATTTCCCTTGATGAATAAAAAATTTTCCCGCATATCGTCGATTTTATGGAGATTGACGATATAGGAACGATGCACTTTAAGGAAGTGCTGTTTGCTTACTTTTTCTTCGAGATTCTTGATGGTATTATGGGTTATATATTTCTTGCCATCCATGGTAACAAACTTTACGTAGTCGCCCATGCTTTCAATATATAAAATAGCATCGTTATTCAGCCGTATTAGTTTACCATCGGTTTTTATGTAAATATGGTCTGATGCGCTATTGGTAGAAATGGTTTCTTTGGAAGGTTGAATTTTCTGCAAAGCTTCCATGAATCGCTGGTAAGTAAAAGGTTTCATCAGATAATCAGAAACATTGTACTGAAACGCATTGTAAGCATATTCCGATTTGGCAGTCGTAAGAATAACTTTCGGAGAAAACGCTATTTGATCAAGTAACTCAAAACCATTGGCGCCTGGCATTTCCACATCGAGAAATATCAGATCCACCGTATTACTGTTAAGAAATGAAAGCGCATCAGTGACATTACTGAAATGACCCCTGACTTCAACCTGTCCGCTTTTTTCACAGCAATTCTTAAGGTAATTCGCGGCTACCTGTAAATCTTCTACAATAATACAGCTGAGACTCATGAACAATTGCTATTAAACAGTTCCAATTTTTTCTTTTCTTCTTCTATAAGCATGTTTACTCTGAAATATTTTATTTTTCAATGTTTCAAATTCACCTGAGAGTTGATCGGGTGAACTGACTGAACCGCAGATTTGTTCAAATTGCTGGCATTGCTGTTGAACGGAGAGTGAGTCCTACGAATCCAAATACTGGTTTGATTTTATGAACAGATGCTTTTAATGCAGTGAGGTTGCCGGAAGAATGACTGTACTCAATATTATCGGTTAATGATACATATTCATCCAGGACAGTATTGAATACTTCCTGCAGGTAGTTATAATCATCACCGTAGAGGCTATTAAGGTAATTCGCATCTATTTCGGCATTGAAAACGAATGCATTAGCTGTTTTCAGGTTATTCATGTATATGGATTCATTTATATTAACGCTTTAAATAATAATTATTATGCCCCCCGCGTTTTAATATTCAAATAATTTCATCTGATACCCTCCCTGAAATCCCGCCTATCGCCCGTATTGTGGTCTGTCTATCAGGATATTGTATATTCCGGATTGGATGAGGGTAATACCCTTTCCCAACGGAAGAAGATAGTCAGGTTTAATCAGTTCATCTTTCTTACCCTTTGCGGTACCCTGCTGTCAGTAGTCAGTTATTTTACATTGAGTCTTTATATCAGTGCCCTGGTAAATCTTTCAGCAGGGTATATTTTTATACTTGCCTTTCATCTGAATTCCAAGAAAAGATTTGAGCTGGCCCGCATCATAGCCATCGTCAATCTCAATCTTTACCTGATCGTGATGAATTATATGGAAGGATTACGCGCAGGTGAGTACCTTCTATATTTTCCATACTTCCTTGTAATGACTCTGGTGATTGATGTGAAAAGAAATTTTACAGAACTGAAGTTTGTCTACCTGATTACCATCATCTCAGTTCTGATTTGTCTGAACCTTAGTCCCTTATGAGAACTATTACCAGGTCCGGATAGCCGGAATGTTTGCACGGTTATACAGTTCAAACCTGGCGATTTCTCTTACACTGACCACTTTTTTCTCTTATTTTATTTTCCGTGTAAACCGTGATCACGAAGAAGCGATTTTGAAAGAAAAACATTTTGTAGATACGATATATAATACTTCGCTGGACGGTGTCCTGATCATGGATTCAGAAAGCCGTAAGATCATCGGCTGCAATAACAGAGCCTGTGAACTCCTGCACATAAAAAATAAAAAAGAAATAGAAGGAACGGCCATCGAAGACTGGTTCACCAGCGAACATATCAAATTATTCAAATCAATTGAATTGAATCTTTCTACTCAACAGGCAAAAGACTGGCAGGGAGAACTGGCATTGACTTCTGCAGAAAGAACTTTTTTCGCATTCGTAAATATTGTGCCCTTCCTTGATCTTGGAAAAAGATTTTTGAAGATCAGTATACTGGATATTTCAGAAATCAAAACCGCTCAGTTTGAATTGATGAAGGCTAAGCAGAAGGCCGAAGTCGCATCCCAGGCAAAATCGCGTTTTCTTTCCAATATGAGTCATGAGCTACGTACACCGCTTAATGGGATCATTGGTACTTCAAATTTACTTTTGCAGGAAGATTATCTGCCCGACCAGAAGTCTCATCTGGACATTCTTAAGTATTCATCCGAACATATGATGATGCTCATCAATGAGATTCTTGACTTTGGTAAAATTGAAGTTGGTAAACTTCAATTGGGAGAACATCCGGTTGATCTGAAAAAATTCCTTGAAAAGATCAATCTCCAGTTTTCTGCTCAGGCCCATGCGAAGAACCTTGGTTTCAAAATGGAATTTGACAGTCTGGATATTGAAGTGATGACAGATGAAACCAGGCTGAACCAGGTATTCAGTAACCTGCTTTCAAACGCCATCAAATTCACCCATTACGGTGAAATTACTGTTGTGGCGAAGAAGATATTTTCTACCAGTCAGAAAGCGACCATTCAATTCATGGTAAAGGATACCGGTATTGGTATTCCTTCCAACAAACAACAGGAAATATTTGAAAGTTTTACGCAGGCTGATGTAGATACCACCCGCAAATATGGAGGAACAGGACTTGGATTAGCCATTACAAAGAAACTGGTCAATCTGTTTCATGGTGAATTACAATTGGAGAGTGAAGAGGGAAGGGGATCTACCTTTCATTTCACATTGAAACTGGCCATCAATGAAAACAGGAAGCGTTATATTAACGAAGAACGTGTAAAACATTTATCTCTTTTCCCTGGAATTAAAGTGATGGTGGCAGAAGACAATGCGATCAATATGTCTATTGCGCGACGATTTCTTCAGAAATGGGGAATCGAAGTAAAAGAAGCGTATAATGGTAAACAGGCTGTAGAACTATTTTCCCAACATACATTCGACCTGGTTCTGATAGATCTGGAAATGCCCGAAATGGATGGGATCACAGCCCTGGGAGAAATAAAAAAAATAAATGCAACTGTACCGGCCATTGCATTTACGGCCGCTGTTTACGATAATATCCGGGCCGACCTTTTATCAAAAGGATTTATGGAATTTGTACCCAAACCTTTCCGCCCCGAAGACCTCCATAGTAAAATCTCCATGCTGCTCTCTGCTAAAAGCAGCACTGTTTAAAGGCAGGATGAGATAAAAATCAACGTTTTATCAAAATTCCCGATAACAATTCCAGTCTCATAACGGATTGTTAACAAATAAAATTTAAGGATCCGTTAAACCCTGGAGACTAAATCATATCTGAATAAAAAAATAATCGTCATTATGAAAGCAAACCTCATTCGCCGGATGGCAATCGCAATTTGCCTGCTATCCTGTATAAGCATTTACTCCTGTAGAAAAGCAATTCAGCTACTTCGCAGGATACTACGTCAGCAAACCTGACTGCAACAGCAGATGATCAGCAACAGGTTTCAACAGAGTCGGATATCATCACCGATGATGCGAACACCGCACTGAATGGTCAGTCAGTATTTTCTGGTTATAACAGCAGTACGGCTACAATAAGTGGCAATACGGAAGTGAACAGCACGGATGCAAACATGGGCACCTCTTCTCTTGTCAATGTTCACCAGTTAATTTGTGACGCAACAATTACATATGATACTTCAAACAACCAGCGCGTCATTACCATTGTCTATGATGGCACAAATTGCTGGGGCAACAGAACGCGTAATGGTAAAGTAATTATAACAGTACCGTTAGGGCAACATTGGAAAGATGCGGAGCCACAGCAAACATTGTGGTAGATGAATTAAAGATCACACGTTTGCGGGATAATAAAAGTATTGTTATCAACGGGAACAAGACATATACGAATGTAAGCGGGGGTCTGTTAAAAGACCTTGCAACACTTCAAATCATTACCCATTCAATTAAAGGAACTATGTCAATTGATTTTGATAATGGCACCACGAGGGCATGGAATGTTTCGAAGCAAAGAGTATTCACATACGACAATGGAATTGTTATTACAACAACCGGAACATATTCAGATGGAACCAATGATAATATTGCCGAATGGGGATTAAACCGTCTTGGGAAATTCATTCACAAGTTTAATAAGTGAGCCTAAAGTAATTCGTCAGGATTGTGATTTCAGATTGGTGAGTGGTCAGAATACGGTAATTACAGATAATGGAACTTCTGTAATTACTTATGGACTGGATTCCGAAGGTAATCCAACCGGTTGTCCTGGCTCAGGTACTTACTATTATAAGCTTGTATGGACAGGTGTTAATGGTAAAACATTTACAATTATCCGGCCTT
This sequence comes from uncultured Bacteroidota bacterium, assembly GCA_963757975.1. GTDB lineage: Bacteria > Bacteroidota > Bacteroidia > Chitinophagales > Chitinophagaceae > Puia. Next base: position 36,407 of record CAVWUD010000008.1, on the reverse strand, counting down.
ATTGATCCGTACTTTTTTTTCTAAGAACCCCTTCAGAGCGCGGAGGGGTTTTTTTATGGGATATGGGATATGGGATATGGATTATGAGATATGAGACTATAATATATGAGTTAGTGTAATTACATTCATTGTATGCCAAAAACATTAATAATTGCCTAAATCTCATATCCCATAACTCATATCTCATATCTCATATCTCATACCTCATATTACCTCATACCTCATATCCCATATCTACATATCTCATATCTCATCACCCCATAACTCCTTACGGCCGGCGCAACGACAGTGCCGTAAAGTTCGATAGAGTGCATGATTTGTGAATGAGGCATCGTACCCACGCTCACGTGTAACAGGAAACGGTCAAGTCCGAACAACTCTTTTTCATAGAGAATTTTATCGATGACCTGTTGTGGTGATCCAACAAAAAGCGCTCCCTGTTTGGATCTGCCCGCTTCAAACTGTTCTCTTGTTGTTGGCGGCCAGCCACGTTCCCTTCCTATAATTGACATGGCATTTGCATAAGAAGGGTAGAACTCATCTGAAGCCTGCTGGGAATCATCTGATATATATCCATGGGAATGTACGGCCAGTGGAAGATGGCCATGAGAGGCTTTTACGGCTGTTTTGCGGTACAAATCAACCAGAGGCTTAAAATGGGCCGGGTTTCCGCCTATAATGGCCAGAGCCAGGGGAAGTCCGAGGTTTGCAGCCCTGATAACAGATTCCGGAGTGCCGCCAACAGCAATCCAGATGGGTAATTTATTTTGCAATGCCCTTGGATAAACGCCGAGGTCATGTATTGGTGCCCGGAATTTTCCTTTCCAGTTAACTTTTTCTGACTCATTAATTTTGAGAAGTAAATCGAGTTTTTCTGAGAATAGATCATCATAATCTTCCAGATCATATCCAAACAAAGGAAATGATTCAATAAATGAACACCTGCCCGCCATGATTTCAGCGCGCCCGTCAGAAAGCAGGTCTACTGTTGCAAAATCCTGAAATACCCTGACAGGATCATCCGAGCTCAATACGGTAACCGCACTGGAAAGTTTGATGTGTTTTGTTTTAACAGCTTCAGCCGCCAATACAACGGCGGGAGAAGAAACCAGAAAATCAGGACGATGATGTTCTCCCAGCGCATAAACATCTAAACCTACCTGGTCTGTTAGTTCAATTTCTTCCATCAGATCCTTCATACGCTGATGGCTGCTGATGGTTTTCCCGGTTACCATATCAGGTGTCAATTCTGCAAAGCTGCTTATTCCTAACTCCATGATGCAATTTAAAACAAGTATGGGAGTATGGGAGTGATTTGGGAGTGGGAATCTTAAAGATGCTTTCGCTATTTTTTATTATTTTACACGTCCGGTTATGATAACAAAAGCTTCGATCATTGGGTTTTTCTCCAAGGGGAAAATAATTTTTGCTTCCGTGGCAGCCATGATTACTTTTTCTATCACTTTATATAATCAGTTCAAGTCTGTTCCTACTACAGAAATATCAGGATTTGTTTCAGCCGACAAGAATACAATGATACCGGTAGACGCAGTGGTAAAAATTATCAGTCCTGTTCAAAGCCAGACAGAAACTGATTCCAAAGGAAGGTTTAAATTTAAACTGCCGAATATTCAAAGCGATACTTTCCTCCTGATCATCCAAAATAAAAAGACGAATATCGAAACCAAGCAGGACGAATATGTGGATGCGTCTGCAGGCAAGAAGGATATATTTGTTTTATTTAACTCAACCCAGGATCTCGAAAAAGTCTACGCTCCGCTCGGCAAAAGCGGTTCTCCGGAATATGCAAGGAAAACTCCGTCTGTGATGCGTGCAATACAACAGTTGCATTTTCCCAAGAGAAAGCCACATATATCTCCAAATTAACAGGTGGACAGTTTAACGCATATCGCTATTGGCGCCTGTATCGGGGACCTGTTTCTTGGAAAAAAATAGGTAAAAAAGCAATGTTATATGGGGCCATCGCTGCCAGTTTGCCCGATATCGATTTTATTGCTGCATTCTGGATGAACACGACGGATGATTTATTGGCACATCGCGGATTTACCCATTCATTTTGTTTGCTATACTGGCAACTTTATTGTTGTCTCCATTTTTTTCAGAAGGCCACATACCGCTTTAAATATACCTTTTAAAACATGGCTTGCTTTCTTGGGGGTCGAAATTTTTCTACATATTTTCCTGGATGCTTTCAATGCGTATGGTATCGGCTGGTTTGAGCCATTCAACCATAGCGAGTCTCATTTAATGTGATTTTTGTAGCAGATCCTTTTTTTTCATTCTGGCCTGGTGTGGCCGCCCTCTCCTATATTTCTGGTCGGAATAGTCATAGGAGAAAACAAATTGCTATCCTTGGATTGTTTTTTTGTTCTATGTATTTTTTATTGCATGTCCAATAAATTCAAGATCGATAATAGAGCCAATTATTCTTATTCGGCAGGGAATTCATTATAAGCGGTATCTTACAACACCTGCTCCTTTTAATAACTGGTTATGGTATGTTGTGGCAGAAACCGACTCAGGATATCATATCGGCTATCGTTCTGTGTTTGATAAAAATCCGAGCTTATTTAATTCAATATTTTCCACGAAACGAATTTTTACTGAGGCACTGGAATGGTAAAGGGATCTGCGAAAACTCATTCGGTTTTCCAAGGATTATTATACTGCCGGAATTTCTGATCATGGTGTCGTGTTTAATGATCTTAGATTTGGACAAATAATGGGTTGGGAAAATAGTAACGCAGATTTTATTTTTCATTATTACCTGAATATCCCGATGCCAATCATTTGTTGTTCAACGCGATAGATTTGCGTGGAATTGGAATTCAAGAAAATATTCATTAAACGGAATACAGGGAAATTAATAAAAGATTGATCCTCACCTGCGACCAGTTAAAGATTTTTAGTTTTTTCCGCCGGTAATTCAGATCGTATGTTATGAAACGGTCTTTCCTCTTTGTCCATGATTCCTGGTATTGCCTTACTGAATCTTTATTTATGAAATAAAATATAAAATTTCCTTTTACTTTTTCCACCATTTGCATTCGTTGTTTCATATATGAAATGCATCTTCCATCCTTAAAAACACCATTGTAATAACGCTGTCGGTCTATCGGACCTCCGGACCGATCCAGTCCTGTTCCCATTTGCCCGTATATCGTATCATAGAAATTAAAACTCTTACCTTAATAAGCCTGTGTGGAAGTATAATTTTCCAATATTGCACATCCGCCGGCAATGGATTCAACATGACTATAACCCGATAGAATTTCGTGTCCCAGTTCGGTAACAGTTCCAGTTCCGATCCAGAAATCAAAGTCACGATTTCTGGGTTCTTTGCTGCAGGGTATACCAATCTCGTAAATTTTTTTCTTAGTTCCTTGAACTCCGGTGATGCTCTGAGATTTTTAAATGCAGCATGACTGTCCATTCCTTTAAACTATTGTATCCGGAAATAGTCGACTTTACGAGATAATCCGCTGAGGTCTCAGTTTTATTTATCATTGAATAGATCATTGCCATCCTGAACATAGCAATATTTTTAACCGGAGCTGTAGGATTGTTTTCAGCGACATTTTTGTAATCCTTAATTGCATCCTGATTATAATTCAGTTTTGATTGCAAAAGCCCAATCTATTCCAGACGATGCTATTTGATGAATCTTTCTCAGATGGTGTCGATATTCGTTTTTTGCGGAAGGCCCAGTGTTTAGTCATGATATAATGAATCAGCGGTTTGCAACAGGTAGATATTTCGGTTGATTGTACCCGCACATTTCCGCTAATTTCCATTAAAAAAATAAATCATAATTAGATTGTAAAAATTTTCATAACTTTTCTATTGAAGATGAAATTCTTTTAATATAATTTCATTTTTATGAATACTAAAAATCCCCCCGGAAGCGGGATACTGTAAACATTCTTACTGAAATATTTCACCCTTTTATTCCATAAAAATTAACAAATGAATGTCTCCAATAATTCAGTCGCAGAAAATATTCCGACAATAAAATTATTGATTAGATGTGAAAATAATTGATGAGCGATTGATTTTTAACGCATCGCAAATATGGCTTGCAAACGAGTACAGCAATCCCCGATGATGATGTCTTAACATATGGAGTCAATTTTTCCGGGGGAATTATTTGTAGCTCCATTAAGATTTAAATGTAAAAGACTACTTATGAGAAATTTACTATTCCTGTTGTTGGTCTTCATTTCGATTTTCTGTTTATGCGCAAAATGAAATGGCATCGGGCAAGTTACCAACCCCAGAGGAGAACCCATCTCATTTGCTACATTACAATGAAAGGAACTAAAACATCGGTAGCTGCTTGATCAGACGGTACTTTTAAAATACAGCCAGACTGGACAGACTCTGGTTGTTTCAGCGACGTCCTATACATCCGTGAGATTTCAAGTTGGCCAGTTAACAAATAATGATTTTGTTTTGCAACCCGGCAACACTTCATTGAATGAAGTCGTTGTTGTTGCACTGGGACAAAGTAAGAGTAAAGCAAAAATTGGTTATTCAACTGCAACATTTAATAAGATGCTATTAATAAAGTGTCTCCTGTAAGTATGATGGATGGGTTATCCGGCAAAGTAGCAGGAGCTGATATTTCAAATGTCAGTGGCACACCGGGTGGATCCACCAAAGTGGTTCTCCGGGGATTTGGTGTTATTGGCGGAGGTAACAATCAGCCATTATATGTTATTGATGGAATCCCGTTAAGTGATGCCACTATAAATATAGGAGGGGCAGGCGGCAATGGACCTGCATTGACTGACTATGGAAATGGAATGACGGATATCAATCCAAATGACATCGAGTCCATCACGGTTCTGAAGGGGACTTCGGCTTCTTCATTATATGGATCCGTTGCCAAAAACGGTGTCATCCTGATCACAACTAAAAAAGGTAAAGCGGGAAAACTTACTGTCAGTCTCGCAAGTTCCTTCAATGCATCCGTAGTAGGAAAACTACCGGACGAACAAACTGAATTTGGACAAGGCTGGGCCGGTGTTTCGGATCTGGGTCAGAATGGTAGTTGGGGGCCAGCCCTGAATGGGAAAATGACGCCCTGGGGCGCAATCGTGGATAATTCGCAGCTGGTAAAACCATTTGCTTATCAAAAAAACAGTATACGTGACTTTTATGAAACGGGGATTGAAGCAAATAATACAATTTCCCTGTCCGGTGGCACCGATAAAACAAGTTATCTATTTCTCTTATGGTAATGTTTCCAGCAATGGAGTCCTGCCGGGAGATTATGATAAACTGCAGAGAAATAATTTTAATCTCCGCTTAAACACCTCATTTAATAATCTCTCGCTCGGCTGTTTCCTTAAATTATTTAAACAGGCATCTGACTACACCCTGCGAAATTTTCTTTAGCCGGACTGGGTAATGATTTATTTAATAATATTCTTCAGATCCCGATTGACATGCGCATAAAAGATTTTAGTCTCTACAACAATAAATTTTTCAATGTAGATAATTATTTTACTCCGTTCGCTGAAAATCCATATTATGACCTGACACAAAACGGAAGTGAATCAGGCTCTGACCGGATATTCGGTAAAATTGACCTCACTTATAAAATCGATCAGGCATTTTCTGCCGAGTTCAGGATCGGTGGAGATTTTACGAACACCAGTACTGCGATCTGGAATGCGGTAAACGCGCCATCTCCGGGCAGCTGGAACTCCGGCAATAATGTAGATGGATCTGCAAGAGCTCCTGACATTGGTTCTTACCAGCAACAGGCCGACTATGGTGGATTAATAGATGCGGATTTCATTGTAAAATATACGAAGGATTTAAATTCCAATTTCAACCTGGATGCCCTCGTCGGTGCTAACTATTATCAGTCAAAAACAACGAACCAGACAGCTGCTATTCAGGGACTCACCATTCCTCTATTTTATAATTTGTCCAACTCAAATAGTCCGCCGACCGCTGCAAATAGTTTATTTGAAAAAAGACTCATCGGCATTTATGCACAGGCAACAGTGGGTTACAAGGATCAGTTGTATTTGACTGTTAATGCACGAAACGACTGGTCCAGCACGCTTCCTATAAACAACAACAACTTTTTCTATCCGGGTGCCAACCTTTCATGGCTTGCTTCACAAACTTTTGATATGACCGGAAGCAAACTTTCATTTTTAAAATTCAGGGTGGCATATGGAGAAACAGGAGCCGATGCATTGCCATACCAAATTTATCCGACCATACAGCAGGGTAATATTCCTTCCACCACCGGAATGCCTTATGGGTCCATTACATTTCCAATCGCAGGCGTGAACGGATTTACCATCACACCCAGTATTGGAAATCCTGACCTGAAACCGATTATTACCAAGGAACTGGAGTTGGGGGCAGAAGTAAAATTCTTCGACAACCGCATCGGTCTGGATGCAACGGTTTATGATAAAGAAACAGATGGACAGATATTCAATGTTCCCATTTCTCCATCCAGTGGTTACAGCGGTTTAATAGAAAATATAGGAGTTGTGAGCAATAAGGGTATTGAAATAACCCTGAATGTAACACCCGTGCGTACCAGGGATTTTAACTGGACATTCAACTATACTTTTGCAAAGAACCAAAGCGATGTCGTTAGCCTGTCAAACGGTTTGAATAAAGTTCAGATTGGAAATGACGGACTGACCGGAGGAATCGAATTTGATTTGTTCCCCGGCAAACCGATAGGAATATTTGAAAGTCCCGCTCCCGTATATTCTCCTGACGGAAAAATAGTAGTAGACCCTAATTCCGGATTCCCGATAGTTAATCCTGACAAATCAGATATCGGAACTTCTCAAAGAGATTTCACCATGGGCCTCGTGAATACATTTACATATAAAAACTGGGCATTAAATTTTTCTCTTGACTTCAGGAAAGGTGGTTATTTCTATAGCTCCACGGCTGATATAACTATGTTCTCAGGCAATGCGGCCATCACTACATATAACGACCGGAAACCATTTGTGATACCAAATTCTGTGAATGCAGTCACAGATGCCGGAGGTAAGACTACCTATGTTGAAAATACTACCGTCATTCCTCAAAGCAGCTTTGACGCTTATTTCTATACAAATAATAATAAGCCATTGGCTTATCCGATGAGGCTGATCGACAGGTCTTTTCTTAAACTGAGAGATATCGCACTCTCTTATACGCTGCCTCAAAAATGGGCAACTCCCATTCACGCGAGCAACCTGATAATTTCAGCCTATGGGAGGAATTTCATATTGTGGCTTCCAAAACAGAATGCGTATATAGATCCGGAAGTTTCAAATCTTGGAAATGATCTGCAAAGTGAATTCGGTGAATATTCTCCAACTGGTCCGACCACGGTACAGTATGGCTTATCACTTAAAGCTAATTTCTGAAAGAATAAAACCATTTAAAAATCTCAACCGGCTATCAATGAAATGGAAAAAAATAACAGGGGTGAGTTTAATCATCAGTTGCTTTTCAATTTTGTCCTGTAAACAGCAACTGAATATAAACCAGGATCCCAATAATCCGTCAACAAGTCAGGCTACTGAAAAATTATTATTTCCCGCAGCAACCATATCTGCTGCTTCAGCCATCGGTGGAGAACTCGCTATCATCGGGATGTTATGGTCTGAATATACTACGGAAGATGTTTCTTCTTCGCAGTACCGGAATTTTGATTCTTACAATGTAGTCAGTACCGATCTGAACACAGACTATAATCAGTTATATACAGGAGCCTTAAATGATCTGCAACTGATACTTGAAAAAGCAAAATCCTCTCAGGACTGGAACTATAACCTCATGGCTACTGTTATGAAGGTTTATACCTACCAGGTACTGGTGGATCTCTACGATCAGGTTCCCTATACAGATGCTTTGCAGGGTGGCGCTGATCTTCAGCCTAAATTCGATAATGGCGACAGTATTTATGAATCATTATTAAGCAGCCTTGATTCAGCACTGAACCAGGATTTTACTCTTTCAACAAATTCCACTCCTGGCAGTGAAGATTATTTATTCAATGGAGACATGTCCCTGTGGAAAGCATTTGCCAATACGTTGAAATTAAAAATGTACCTGAGGATGGTAAATGCCAAACCGGCTGAAGCCCAGGCGGGAATACTTGCTTTATACGCTGCAAACGCTCCGTTCTTAACAGCAGATGCCGGTGTTACCCAATGGACTACTGTACCAAATAAACAGAATCCCTTCTATGCACAGAATATTTTTGCACTGAACACCACATCCAATCTGAAAGCCAGCGTAACATTTATTACCTGGCTTACTAAAAATAATGATCCGCGCATCGTGTCATATTTTGGCACCGCAACGCCGATTGGAATTGATCAGGGGAACTATCAGAGTAATAATCCGGTTTATAAAACAGCTACAACTTTTGTTCAGCATGCAACTGATCCGGTTCAGTTTATATCCGGTCCTGAATCTTATTTTATGCAGGCAGAAGCCAGAGAGAGATATTTTGCCGGAGATCAGGCCCAGGCATTATATAATGCCGGCGTGCAGGCTGCATTTGCTTTCTATGGATTTGATGCGACCACATATATTGCTCCGGGAGGTGCATACGCATATCCTACAGGAGGAACACTGGATGATAAAATCGATGCCATCATAACACAGAAGTGGGCCTCCTTCCCAGGCTCCCATGCGCTCGAAGGATGGCTGGAAAGAAACCGGACAGGTTTTCCTAAATCAAGCCCTGTTTATTCTACAGATCCGGCCTATATACCCGGACAGATTGTTGTCTCAGCTTCTTCAGTCATCGGAGATGCGTTTCCTAAAAGAATTGTTTTTCCTGACAATGAGAGGTCAAGAAATATAAATACACCGGCACAGGTTCCGATCACAACACCGGTATGGTGGGGGCAGTGATTTCAAATATAAAATAAGATACCATGAAGAATATTTTTAGAATTGCATTTATCTGTTTACTGGTTCTTACTTATTCCTGTAAAAAGGAAACGATCGTTGATACACCAACCCAGGTTGGTATTTCGAAAGTTGCTTACTATCCATCCATATCTATCAATGGACCGAAGTTCGTAGCAATAACTCAGGGAACCGCTTATACCGATCCGGGTGCAACAGCCATACTGAATGGCGATTCAATAACATATACAACAAGCATGACTATAGATGCGTCTACAGCATCCGGCGTATATACCATAAACTATACTGCTACCAGTCCTGATGGTACCAATAGTGATCAGCGGATTGTTGTTGTTGTGCCTGCTTCTGTTGTAGCAGATCCTGTAATTATTGCAAATGATTATTCAGGAACCTACCTGAGGGCGGCTACAGGTGTAACCAGTACCTGGACTAAACTCTATACCGGAGTTTATACTGTTGAAAATCCGGGAGGTTCTTCCGGTGTGGGCCTGCTCGTAGTCGCGACAAATTATTCTACCAATAATATTCAGATACCTGTTCAGGACAGTCCTTATTTTGGAGGGGTCGTTAGTAGTTCTGCTACAACTTATGATCCTCCCGGCACGTATACCTGGGTTTATTTTGCTCCGGGTTATGGAACCGGACCAAGAACTTTTGTAAAGCAATAAAACGCATAATATGAATAGAATTTTCAAAATATCGGCAATTATTATTTTGTTTTCCATGTCCTGTACTAAAAAACTCGAAAACCCCGGCGCAACAAATACTGTGGCCATGTCGAATGAATGGTGGGTAACACTTACATTAGGTGGAAATGATCTGCTCGGAACACATGTGCTGTTTTCAACTTATAATACTTCGGCCAATGTTGCAGATTCACTCTGGCTGGATGACCTGGGAAATGGTTATGATTTCAAATGTAAAGTATTGGCAAACCCTAAAGCTTTGACATTTACTACGGACTCTTCACAGAATTTGTACTATGACATCAGGGTGCATATCGCAAATGGCAAGATCATTCCAAATGGTGGTATGGGTAAATCAACGGGCAGTATTGTTGACAGTATATATATGGAAGCTTCATTCGGTGATGATCCGGGTGATACCTATATCATAAGTGGTGTAGCCCGTTCCCGCTGGGCACAGGACGATTACTAATGTGTTAATTGTCAATTATCAATTAACCATTAACAATTATCCATTAACATAATGTTCATTTTATTTTAATGCTGGGTTTATATGCGGAATCTATTTTTGCTAAACCCATTAAAATGAAATTCGTATTCTGTTGTTTCTTACTGCTGATTTCAGCAGCAGCAATCGCACAACCTGCCAAGAACACTGAAAACATATTCATCATCACCACAGATGGTTTTCGATGGCAGGAAGTCTTTACCGGCGCTGATTCCGATCTGATCAGCAACCCCCGTTATGTGGAAGATACAACACTGTTAAAAGAATTATACTGGGATTCTACAGCTGAGCTCCGAAGACAAAAACTAATGCCCTTTTTATGGAATATCGTAGCGCAGCAGGGTCAGATATATGGGAACAGGCTGTATGAGAATAAAGTCGATGTTGCAAATTTTTTCAAAATATCTTATCCGGGTTATAATGAAATGTTTACCGGTTATCCGGATCCGGCCTTTATTCCTAATGTTCCAATCTCTAACAGGAATACAAATATTTTTGAATACCTGAATTCCAAAAAGGAATATACCGGTAAAGTGGCGGCTTTCAGCTCATGGAATATTTTCTCGGCTATTTTAAATAAACGAAGAACACATCTGCCGGTAAACAGCGGATATGAAAACCTGCCGGATGATAGTTCCTATAATAATGAAATGATCAATGTTTCGCAGGATTTAATTGCTCATAAAAAGAATACCCGGTATGATCTGCTCACATATCTCAGCGCGCGGGAATATATAGAACATAATCAGCCGAAAGTGGTGCTGATCGGATTTGGTGAAACGGATGAATTTGCGCACGGGAAACGATATGATATGTATTTGCAGCAGGCTGCGAATGTCGACAAAATGATAGCAGAACTGTGGTATTATGTTCAGACCAATCCATTCTATAGAAATAAAACAACCTTTATCATAACAACCGACCATGGCCGCGGGGAAAAGCCGACTACCTGGTATAAGCATGGCATACTGACGAAGGGATCAGGGGAAGCCTGGTTTGCAGTGATTGGACCTGGAATCTTGGGAAAAGGAGAAATTAAATCGGATCAGCAAAACTATCAGAAGCAAATGGCATCAACGATTGCCAGTTTGCTTGGGGAGCAATTTGATTCTGAAAAAAATAATGCGGATCCCATTTTTATACCTATGACAACCGGTTACAATACAGCCCTGTTAAGGCAGCCCAAATGATCACTTTCATTAAGGTGCAGGCAGCATCTATTCTGGGGTCATTGGCAGACTATCTGATTACCATCATCCTGGTGGAGATCTTTCACTGCTGGTACCTGTATGCAAATCTTACGGGTAATATCTGCGGAGGCAGCTTACAATTTATTCTTGGCAGGAACTGGGTCTTTCACGCGGACAAGAGTAAAACCGGGAACCAGGCTTTTAAATTCATTCTTTTTTTTGCAGGAAATATTTTACTCTCAGCCGCAGGTATTTATTTTTTCACTCACTTTCTCGGCATTAATTATATCATCTCAAAAACACTTACATCCGTGTTATTAGGAATCAGCTATAATTATTTTATGCTGAAGAAATTTGTTTTTTCCTGAATTCTCTTTCACCGGTCATCTGTCAACGGTCATCAAACCATGTCTTACTCCGAGCGAAGGCTATTTACAGGATTCGCATTCGCAGCTTTGACGGCATGAACACTTACTGTTAATAATGCGATGAACGAAGCCAGCATGCCTGCCAATATAAATACCCACCATTCTATGCTGATTCGAAAAGCGAAATCCTTCAACCAGCTATTCATAGCGAACCAGGCAATCGGAAAAGCCAGGATAGCTGCTATAACAACCAGCCTGAGAAAATCTTTCGACAGGAGGGTTACAATCCTGCCGACATTGGCACCCAGCACTTTCCTTACACCGATCTCTTTAATTCGCTGGGTAATTGCGAAAGAGGATAGCCCGAACAATCCGAGACAGGCAATAAAGATCGCAATGCATGCAAAAAATATATACAGCGTTCCCTGTTTCTGTTCACTCTCATACAGTTTATTGAAATTGTCATTCAGAAAACTGAATTGAAAGGGAGTTTCCGGTAACATGGTTTTCCATGTTTTTTCCAGGTAAGCAAGCGTCGCCGGAATATTATTCCCTGCTATCCGGATGGTAATATTATTATAATACTGCTGCGAAGGCGGATTCATAGTCAAAACGAGTGGAACAATTTTCTGATGCATAGACTCAAAATTGAAATCAGCGATAACACCAATAATATGTCCCTTCTGATTTCCGTATTTAAAATCTTTTCCCACGGCATCTTTTGGATTTTTCCATCCAAGTACATTGATAGATGATTCATTCAGAACAAAGCCTGCCGTGTCAGTAGCAAAATCTCTTGAGAAATTCCTGCCCGCCACCACTTTGATATTGTAAACAGGAATAAAATCATAATCAACATTTACCATTTTGATATCCGTGTTTACAGGCCTCAGCGAATCGCCGACCAGTGTAAATGCACCCTGTGCATCCAATAGCCTTCCTGTTGGAATTCTGGAGGAACGACCCATTTCTTTAAAAGAAGTATTTTTTAAAAGCGTATTGCGGAAAACATCATATTGTTTATCCACGTCATTACCATAAGGTATAATGATCTGATGCTCTTTTTCAAAACCCAGCGATTTATTTTGTATATAATGCAATTGCTGAAATACGATGGCTGTTGAAATGATCAATACAATACTTATGGCAAATTGAGCGACTACCAATACTTTCCTTAGAGAAATGCTGCTTCCTCCTGTTTTAAACAAGCCCTTTAATGTTTTTACCGGCTGAAATGAGGACATAAACAGGGCTGGATAAATTCCCGAAACAATCCCAAGTATAAATGGCGTCAATAATAATGGGATTGCAATTTTCCATTTTAACAGATCATGATAAGAGATCTGTTGTCCTGAAATTTTATTGAGCCAGGGAATTGCAAGCGAAGTGAGAAAGAATGCGATGATAGTTGCTAACCAGCAAAGCATTACGGACTCACTGAGGAATTGAAAAATAAGTTCTTTCTTTCTGGCACCGATCACCTTCCGGATTCCAATTTCGCGTGCACGCAGCGCTGATCTTGCGGTGGACAGATTCATATAATTAATACAGGCGATCAATAGTATAAATAAACCGATAAGGGAAAATATATATACACGGTTGATATCGCCATTGGGTTCGGCTTCATAATCCATCTTTGATCTCAGATGTATATCCGTTAATTTTTGTAATCCCAGCTTGGTAAATTTTGACGGATTTTGTCCATTGTAATCTTTGTGGTCCATATGCTTGTCAACAAATTCAGGGAACCGGCTGATCATGTTCTTTACCTGGTAATTTTCCGGAAGCACAATAAAATTAAAAAAGGAATTGTTGCCCCAGCTTGTGCGCAAATTTTCAGCTCCGTAAACAGATGTATCATTCAGGGTCGTGAAAGAAACAAGAGCGTCGGGATGCATATGGGAATTAGAGGGAAAATCTTTGTAAACGCCGGTCACTTTAAGATTGAATTGATTATAAGCCCGTATCGTTTTATTCATTGGATCTTCACTGCCAAAATACCTCTTTGCCATATCTTCCGATAACATAACAGTGAACGGATCGGACAGCGCAGTCTTGGGATTTCCTTCTTTAACCTTCAGCGTAAAAACATCAAACAGGTTATCATCAGCAAAGTATACATTGTTTTCATTGAATAAATTCTCCTTGTATTTAAAGGATGTAATGCCATTTTTTAACATCCTTGTCATTTTCTCTATTTCAGGAAAATCATTCTTTAGATAAGGACCGAAAGCAGGAGCGATGGTACTCAGATTCAGGGATATCGAACCGTCCTGGTTATTAAAACTTCTCGTTACCCGGTAAATACGATTTGCATTCTTATTGTATTTGTCATAACTCAGTTCATTCAGAATGAATGCAAGTATCAGCATGCAACAGGTAAGGCCGATAGCGAGGCCAAACAGATTGATGAATGATGTGAACCTGTATTTCATCAGATTCCTGAATGCAATTTTGAAATAACTCCTGATCATAATAATGATTTGATATGCCTTAAATCACATACAACATGCCATGATATAATTAGTTGAATATTAACTACTTATGTTAATATAAATGATCATTGTGTTCGATTCTGAACAACAGATGTCCTATTTATAAAACCAGTGATTGACCTGTTACCTATATGTTAATAGGCATAATTACAGAAATCTGCGACCACTATTACAAATTGATTTACGTAATTGTAGATTAGATAAAACAGCAACTCTTTTTAAAACGGGTCTGAAAACTAAATTTTCGATTCTCTGTTAGGTGATGAGCTGGTCCCAAATCAAAACATGCGTATTCTTTTATTTTTTTCTATTTTAATTCTAACAGGAATTTCCGTCTTTTCACAGGTTAATAATTCCGCCAATACAAAAAGCAAAATAACGGGATCAGTAAAAGGAACCATTGTAGATACAACTGGTAAACAGGATATGAGTGAAGCGACGGTTTCTGTTAAACCTATTGGTGCCGATTCCACAGATATCCAGTTTATGACCACCAACGAAAAAGGTTATTTCATTGTAAAAAACCTTCGGCCCGGATCATATCACCTGCTCATCAGCTTTGAGGGATACCGTCATCTCCGGAGAGATATTACGATCAGCAGTTCAAATAAAGATATAGATCTGGGAATTTTGAATATGCGTAAGTCGACCGAAATGCTGGAAGAAGTAACCATTGAAAGACCGCCGATGGCTATTCATAAAGACACGGTTGAATATAATGCCGGGAGCTTTGCGACAAAGCCCAATGCCGTAGCGGAAGACCTCTTAAAAAAAATGCCCGGTATACAGGTGGATAAAAACGGGGTGATTACTGCACAGGGAGAAACCGTAAGCCGTGTACTGGTCAACGGTAAACGTTTTTTTAACGATGATCCAAAACTGGCGACGAGAAACCTCCCTCCGGATATCATAGATAAAATTCAGGTCTTTGATGACCTGAGTGATCAGAGTAAATTCAGCGGTTTCGACGATGGTAACAGAGTAAAGACCATTAATATCATCACCAAAAAGGATAAGCGCCAGGGATATTTCGGAAAACTGGTAGGTGGTGTAGGAACAGATCAGAATTATGATGAAAGCATCAATATGCATCGCTTCGATAATGATCAGCAGATATCGTTATTGGGTCAGGCAAACGATATCAACAAACAAAATTTTACGCCGGATGCTATTTCGGGAAGAGGAGGGGGTGGTGGAGGTGCCAGCACCTCTGCGAATTCTTCAGGTGTTACAACTATCTGGGCGGGTGGCGCAAATTACAGGAATTCATTTGGCCCTAAAACAGATTTATACGGTAGTTATTTTTTCAACAGTCAGCATATTGCCGTAAGTCAGCAGGACAGTACCATAAAACTTATCACGGGCCAGTCAGGTCAGGATAGTTCCAACACCACATCGGGAAACCAGTCCAACATTCAAAGGTTGCAGACGCACCGGATATATATGAATCTGGAGCAGAAATACGATAGCAACAATTCACTGGTATTCCGGCCCAACGTGACTTTTCAAAAAAGTGATCCTACTTCCAATTCAAATTCTACCACAGTTGATAATCACGGGAATCCTGTAAATACCTCGATAGGAAATTCATCCAATTATAACGATGGTTTTAATATCAATGGATCCAATCTTCAGCTCAGGCATAAATTCGCGAAGAAATATCGTACAATTTCGCTTGATATCAACGGTACAGCGAATGTGAATCAGGGGTACGGATATAACTATGCTGTCAATGATTTTTATAACCTGGGTACAGTGGATACACTCAATCAGTATATCGTCGATACCATCCATTCATATACGATCAGTCCGACATTGTCTTATACGGAACCGGTTGGAAAAAATCAGATACTGGAATTCAATTATAATTTTAACTACCAGCATAATGTATCCATCAACAATACCTATGATTTTGTTGATTCTTTGAAAGGCTATGAGCAATTCGATAGTCTGTTCAGTAACTCCTATAAATTCGTATCCCATTCAAACAGGTTCACTCTGAATTATAGGGTTCAGAATCCCAAGTACACTTTCTCTGCGGGTTCCGGGGTACAGTTCACCGGATTCAACAGTCTGAATACAACGAAAGATATCAGTGTGGTGCAGAACTATGTGAATCTTACACCTACAGTAAATTTTCAGTATATTATTTCAAAAACAAAACATTTTCGGTTGAACTATACCGGTAGAACGGGTACTCCTTCGGTAACGCAACTTCAGCCTTTAATTACAACAACGGATCAGATCAATTATCAGGAAGGAAATCCGGACCTCAAGCCGCAGTTTACACATAGCCTGCGCATGTTATACGCATCGTTCGAACCGGGATCGCAGCACGTGGTATTTGCAACGATCAATGCCAGCACCATCGTAAATGATATACAATCGGCTGTTTATTATAATTCGAAAGGAGGACAGCAAACCACCTATGTTAACCTGAATGGCACTTATAATATCTCGGGATATTTTAATTATGGTTTTCCATTAAAGAAACCTAAATCCAACCTGAACTTTATTACCAATATAACATATGCGCAGAGTCAGAACCTGCTGGCACAGGATTCCATAGATGCCGCAGAAAATAATTACGCGCATGTATATTCGAAAAACACGGGATTGTCAGAAACAATCTCCTGGACCACAAATATCAAGAAGAACTTCGATATGAATTTTAGTACAGTTTCAAAGTACAGCATCAACAAGAGATCGGGAGCCCCGCCGCAAAAATCAAATACACAAAACAACCTGAATGCATTTTCCCAGGCCTTCTCCGCAGAATTTACAGCATATACAAATAATGGCTGGCTGATTGCTGCAAACTTCGATTATACATATACGAATAATAATGCTGCAGCATATAATGCAAGTGTTCCCCTTCTTAGCCCGAGCATCGCCAAACAGGTTTTTAAAAAGAAGAACGGGGAAATAAGACTGAGTGTTTTTGATCTTCTGAATCAGAATACCGCAGTCAGTAAATCGGTAACTTCAAACCTGGAATCCTATACCAGGACCAATACGCTCACGCGTTATGCGATGCTGACCTTCACATATAATCTGAATAATTTTGCCGAACCCAAACAAAACAGGATGCCGGGATTCTTCCCTGGCGGCAGGAGAGGAGGAGGATATGATGGGGGTGGCGGCGGAAGAAACAGGCCTTAATAATTGTGAAATGATTTTCATTTAGAGAAATACGATATTTGAACAATATCGAAAATCAGGTTAATGGATAAAGACCCCGATAATTCAACCAAAAAGGAACTTTCCTATACAGTAAAAGTCTGGCAAACGACTGCGATTGTATGCCTGACACTGGTTATTATATTGATCGTGCGGGTAGCATTTAATGTGTTACTGATGGCCCTGGCAGGTGTTCTGATGGCGGTCTATTTTCACGGCCTGGCCGATTTGATTAGTCAAAAAGCAAAACTGAGCAGGAAGATTTCTTTGATTATTTCCATTGGCGGAACGACTATTCTATTTGCAGTCATGACCTGGTTCATTGGTGCCAGGATCCAGAATCAGGTAACTGAACTGAACAACACGTTACCCGAAACAATCAGCACGGTCAAAGCTAAAATGTCAAAAACGCCCGTAGGCCAAAAGATACTCGAGTATACTTCAGGAAATAATTCTCAAAAATTACTGGATACGGCAACAAGTTTTTTTAGTACCAGCTTTGGAGTTTTAGGCGATTTGTATATTATTCTGTTTCTCGGGGTTTTTTTTACTGCGGATCCTTCTCTTTATCAGGATGGAATCATTTTACTTTTACCGCCACAAAAAAAACCGGTAGGAAGAATCATTTTGAACCGGATTCGTGTTGCACTGAAAGGCTGGCTTAAAAGTATGCTGGTATCTATGATTCTTATTTCCATTTTAATTGCTGTCAGTTTAAATATTGTAGGATTGCCGGGGACCACCGTGTTGGGACTTATAACAGGAGTACTTGAGATCATTCCGAATTTCGGACCTGTGATCGCCATGATACCCGGTGTATTGCTTGCATTTACTATCGGTACAAAAACAGCTGTTATAGTTGCACTTATCTATATCGCCTGCCAAACCATAGTGGCCAGTATTGTAACACCCTTGCTTCAAAAGAGGATCATCGATATTCCTCCAGCCCTGACATTGATGAGCCAGTTAATAATGGGCACTTTGTCCGGTATAATGGGTATTATCCTGGCCGTTCCCCTATTGGCAATCCTCATTATTGTCATTGAAGAACTACATGTAAAAAATGGTGCCCTGAATCAATAAGAAAAGGTTTGGATTAAGTATTTATTGGGGATTAGTTTCTACAATTAACTCTTTTTCTTTCCGGCTTTTCCATACAACCCAACGACCCATCTCCGGGGAAGAAATCTGATAATGGAAGAACTTATTTTGGCCAGTGTGCCGGGAACTATAATTAATTTCTTTGTGAATGTTTTTTTTATCGCGTATTCCCCAACAGTACCCGGATCCAGTGCCATCTTCATTCCAAACCAACCCAGCTTTGCCTTGGTATCTTTAACGATTTCGGGTTTTGTAAAAACAGGGCCGGGGCAAAGACAACTCACACTGATATGTTTTTCTTCTAATTGATATCTTAACGAGTAACTGAAAAAAACTACCGCCGATTTGGTAGCTGAGTACATATTCTTTATTGGGATGGGTGCAAACCCGGCCATGCTTGCAACATTCAGAATATAAGAAGGTGCATTTTTCTCCAATAACGGCAACAACGTGAGACTAAGCGCCATACAGGATTCAATATTCAGCCTGACCATATACCGCAATGAATCCAATGGAAATGATAAATAATCATTCGCTCCGCCTAAACCTGCAACATTGCATAAGACTTTTAAATGGATATTTCTGTCAGTACACCACTTTGCAATAATATATGCCGAGCTGTCAAAACTTAAATCGATAGCTAATATTTCCACATGGATGGGATATTTGGCCTCCAGTTTATTTTTAGCAGCCTGCAAGGTATCTAAATGTCTTGCTATCATGATCAGATTATAACCTCTTTTAGCCAGGGCTTCCGAAATGCCATAACCAATTCCTTTGCTCCCTCCTGCAACGAGTGCATAAGGTTTTGAAGAATCCGGCAGGATTGTGAATTCAGGTGTTGATTGCGCGTAAGATGCCAGGCTGATGAAGCAAATAAAAAAAAGACTGAATAAATGCTTCATAGATTTTAGTTTGTATTCTCCCTATTGACTATTCGGCAACGAGGAATTATGGCTGTTTTGTTTTCTGAAAGTATAAATCAGGTATGCTATAAATTGATCTGGTAATATCCTGAGTACATAAGAAATCAGTGTTGCCAGCTTGCCGGGTACAATAATCATTTTCCTTCTTAACATGCCCCGAACGGCTATTTCCCCAACCAATCCTGGCTCTGCAGCCATATGTTTCCCCAGCCATCCCATCTGTTCCATCGTTTCGTTTGCAATAGAAGGTTTTGTAAAAACCGGACCAGGACAGAGACAACTGACAGAAATTTTATATGGTTTAAGAATATATCTCAGCGAATAACTAAAAGAATGTACTGCAGATTTTGCAGAAGCATAGACACTCTTAACGAGAATGGGTGCAAATCCGGCAAGACTCCCTACGTTCAGGATATAAGAAGGAGCATTTGCTTTTAAATGGGGTATTAGTATTGAACTAAGTGTTATAGTCGATTCAAGATTAGTACTGATCAGTCTGCCCACATCGTTCACTGGCAATTCAGGAAAGTCACCAGAGCCACCGGAGCCGGCAACGTTGCAAAGAACATTTATTTTAAATCCTTTATCATTGTACCATGCGCGAATCTTTGCAGTTGATTCAGCGTGCGATAAATCGCAACTTAAAGTTTCAACCTTAATTTGGAAGTTTTTTTCAAGCAGATTTTTAGCGTGCGAGAGATCATCCTGGTTTCTGGCAACCAGCAACAAATTATATTTCCGCCTTGCTAAAGCCTCTGCGATACTAAAACCAATGCCTTTGCTGCCTCCGGCTACTAATGCCCAGCTCATATTTTTTCGTGATTATCTTAAACCCATAACCCCTGCCTGCGGCAGGCAGGCATATCCCATAACCCATAGCCAATTATTTCAGCTTAGTGTCGTTTGAAATACTGTACTTCCCTTTCGTGCTTTTTGGCTGCTTCCCTTGAATTGAATGTTCCCAGGTTGCGGCGCTTCTTTGTCTTCGGGTCAGTTTTACGCGAATAAAGACGGTATTCACCCGATTTTAATTTTCGGATCATTGCTTTATTCTATGCCTTTGCAAAGATGGTGCCCGGGCTTTGTTACAGTGGAGGCTATCGGATCCTGATACAGGCTTCATTGCTTACTGCTGAAGCCCTGTCGTTGCAGGGATCTTCGAAGGGAGCGATAAAAAGGCTGTCACGCCTGATGCTGAATTTATATTTAGCAATTGTGCTTGTATCGCAGGATGAAATGCCACTGACTTTAGTAAACAGAAAGAATCCCGGCTCTGTTTTATAAATCATTTTTTCAACCAGGGAACTGTCTGAAATATTAAATATCTGAACGGTATCCTTATCAAATTGCCAGATAACAGGTGTTGGCCCATCCAGATTTAATATGCCCTTCCATTTTGTATTGGCAACCTGCGCGTGGATCGCAGTAGTGAAAACTAAAAGACTAGAAAAAACAATGACGAGCGTTTTTTTCATAAAAATTATTTTGTTGTTGAAATTGCCCGATATTCTGTACCGGGCCTTTTTCCCTTTTAATCTAAATTGAATTCCTTCGAATTATTTTCATTCAATATAATGATGTCTTTTAATTTCAGTGTCCCTCCGCCAACTAAATGAATGGTTTTAATATCCAGTTTGCCATGATGCACTGAAATTAAAACTTTATGATCGCCCACAGATGCATTACCCCAGCTGTATCCATCCGACCAGAAATAGTTTCCCGGGTTCGCTGTAATTGAAAATTCTTTTTCAACGGCAGAATAGTTGAAATGACTCCAGGCAATTAATGCAGACCATGCCGCCATGGCCCGTGCGTAATGATTACCACATTCTTCTTCATTAAATGGATTGCGTTTATACCCGTCATAACGGTTTCTTGTATCTGTAATAATTTTCAGCGCATCTTCATTCAAACCTTCATAAATCATACCGGTCGCGGCGGTATATTCCAGGCCTGTCCATGATTCAAATGCGTAGGAAAGTGGAACTGCCGGTCGTTTGGATAGATCGGGATAAGATGTAAGTATCAGGCCGGATTCATCCCCAAGCGCATAAGACCGCATGTTATTGAACTGATCGCCGAAAGATTTTACATGATTATATTTCCAAATACTCTCCAATGTTTTTTTGATGTGATTTGAATCTGTGAGATATCCAAGTCCGCAAATCCATGCCATGTTTTGCCCTACAAGCTGATCCACCAGGCATCCCTCTCCGATCTGAAAGTCGGGATTCTTTAAATCCTTAGAACCCATTCCTATCAGTAATCCCGGTGCTATGGAAGATTTATCCTGGATGGGTCTGACCTGCTGGATATAAAATTCTCCATTGAATAAATGCTGGTCCGTCCACCTGCTGCCATTTTCAAAAAGAAGCGTACAGGTGTTCTGGAATTCTTTGTCTTTTAAATACTCTGCCATTTTAGAAGCTGCCCTCAGTGCGCCGAGGTACCAGAATTCTATTTCGGGATTGGGACCATAATATTCTATATCCATCGTATTATGCTGACAGCCTTCCATCACGCCATCTTTATCAGCGTCCCAACCTCCTTTTATCCAGGCGAAAGACAATGCTTTTTTTACTCCCGGCCATGTATTCCTCAGAAATTCATTATCGCCCGATAACTGCCATTCACGGTATACTTTCATAATCGTTCCCATTTGTCCGTCTGCAGCAGCAGATTTCCAATTCTCTTTTTTATCGAATGGAAGCGATACCCTGAAACTCATTAATCCGGAACTGTCGTCAAGCGCTTTCTGATATTCTACCTCCCGCATTTTCATGGCGAGATTTCCAAACAGAAAGGGAGTTGTCTGCTCATAATTCCATACATGGGTACAGTTGCCATAACAGGAACCAGTAGACGCAAATACGCCTTCCCATCCGAAAAAATATCCATCCTTGTTGCGGAATGTCGTCTGGGAACGAAGCGTGCTGCTATTGAACAAAGCAGCTTCTTTCATCACCGACGGATAATCGCTTTTTACCAGCAGATTTATAAAATCGAGGGTCTTTGCTTCGAGTGAGGGTAATTGGGGTAAGGTTTTTTCTGCCACATCCCAGGCGTTCTCATACAGGGTGGAATAATAATTCCCAATAATTACTTTATCGTTCCAGTCCATACGATTTGGAAAATCCCAGGTAAGAAAAAATTCTATTTCTTTTGTTTCATGGGCAGCCAGCTTCAGCTTAACGGATAAAGCAGCCCGTGGATCATTGACCTTTCTGTCAAATTGAAGGTCTTTGAAAGAGCCGTCATCTGAAAAATCATCCCACATATCGGTGAGATTTTCATTCCAGCCCTTCGGACTGAATTGCGTACGGTAACTGATACTATAATCTTTATTATTAGCAGGCGTTGTCAATGCGATCGTGCCCCATGCGTTTGAATGATGATCGACGCTGTCGGACACCATATAGATCCCGGCAAGATCAGTCGATTGTTTAAAAATATTTCTGTTATTTTTTGTTCCCTGCGGAATGATACTGCGGTCAAAAGAATCGAATTCAACTACAGAACCATCCATGCCAATAAAATTATCCAATGAGCCTGCTACGGCAATCGTTAAAGGCTCATTCGTTTTATTTGTAATCTCATAGCGGATTACAGCGATGGGGATTCCACTGTTGACGGCATCTTCGGGAATATAAGGATTGAAGACTTTTACTTTTGCAGAGACCGGCATTCCATCATCATCCAGGTTTACGATGGCAAAGGGATATGCTGCATCAAAACTTGCATTGGCAAATCTTGGCAATCCATGATTCGGCGCCAGACTTCCCTGCTGCCCGATAAATTCCGAAGGAGGAATCGGACCCGTCAACAGCTTTGCATGTTTTTCGCCGGATTCATTTTCTGTAAACACCATAAAACAGGGAGCCTGCTTGGGTGTTACAGATCCATAAAAACCCATGCCCGGTTTATTCATCATCTCCACATCTTTCCACTGTCCGTTACCACCGATGGAAATATTTCCTGTACCAATACCTCCTACAGGCATCGCAATCTTCTCAATATATTTTCCTTCATAATGTTTCAGGACCGGCCATACACTTTGCTGGGAGAAACAGGGAATGCTGAATAAACAAAGCAAAAGAAATGAAGTAATTTTCATACAGAAGCAGGCTTGAATGTAAATATAAATTTACAGTAAAGACTGCTCCTGACATCTTTTTCTGAATATCGAAGGCTTAGGGATTAATGATGATCAGGGTTTTTCAACAGAAACATCCTGAGCCAGTACAGCTTCGTCTGGCGTTGTTTGAAGGTCGCGGTCAAATGCATACAAGGCGCTATCCGTAGCTTTTTCGCCTCCTGCAATTTTAATTTTATCTATCAGATCAATGGCGAGCGTTTCTTCTTCTGTTTGTTCTTTTACAAACCACTGCATAAAATTCCAGGTAGCCCAGTCTTTTTCCTTCATGCTCATTTCAACGATCTTGTAAATATTCCTGGTGTTTTCTACTTCTGATTTAAATACTTTTTCAAAACAGTCATTGACGCTTTTTGGATCAGGTCCGGGACCCGGGATAGGAGACACGACTACTTTAGCGCCCCGTTTTAAGATGTACTCCAGCATCTTCATCATATGATTGCGTTCCTCATTCTCATGGCGGAATAAGAAATTGGCTATGCCGTCATAACCTTTTTCACTGGCCCAGGCCGCATAGGCCAGGTATATCTGGGCGTTATGCGCTTCATTCGTCATCTGGGCATTCAATTCTTTGGCAAGCGTGGAAGAAAGTCTGTTTGTGTCCATCTTTTTTTGGATTGTTACGCGAATTTAATCATATAAACAATTATAACAATCAGGGTGCTAAATTGCAGGATAACTTCTGAAAGTGTGGTAGTGTGGTAGTGTGGTAGTTAAACCGGCAACTAAATTATTTTATTATGGAAGAACTTCAAAGAACATGGGAAAGTAAATACCTGATCCGTTTTCCTGATTGCGATCCTTTCAATCATTTAAATAATTCCCGATACCTGGATTATTTTATTAATGCCAGGGAAGACCATTTAGTAAAGTACCATCATTTCAATATTTATGAACTCGCACGCGATAAAGGCATCAGCTGGGTGGTAAGTAAAAATCAAATTGCTTACCTGAGACCGGCATTACTGATGGAGACTGTAATCATTCAAACAACACTCATCAGGATGGATGATCAGGAGATCATGGTGGAAATGTGTATGTGGAATTTGGATAAAACAATATTAAAATCATTCTTATGGTCGACTTTTGTGCATTTTAATTTAAAAACCCAGCGCAGGGAAAAGCATTCTGCGGATCTTATGAATGCATTCCTGCCTTATTCCATCGATCTTCCCGAAGCTGTTCATTTCGAAGAAAGACTTGAACAGATCAGAAAACCAGTCAGAATTTAATGATTTTATAATATTCGTAGAAATGAACTGATTGTTTTCACTTCGAACAAAATCCTTTGGCGCTCATCCATGCAACTAAGGTCATGGATTTCTTATTTACCAGCAATTTATGTATTTTTATGAGGAACCGATTTATCGATAATCGACCTTGAACCTACCATGAAAGCGCATCTCCTGTTTCTTATATTTTTTGTATTCTTCATTCCGCTTTCAATCTTTTCCCAGAAACCAAGTGCTTCTATTTATGGTACCATACTGACAGTAAACGGAGAGCCCGTTTCAGGGGCAACTATTTCTTTACAGAAGCTCGGAAAAATTACAACAACGGATGCAAAAGGATCTTTCACTATACAACATTTACCAGGACTTACGGATAGTTTAATAATTTCTTTTACAGGATCGAATCTTTACAGGCAGGCAGTCATTTTAAAAAAAGACGAAACGCTGAATATCGGAACAATTCGTTTAAGCTACAATATCGCCCAACTGCAGACCGTTGAAATACGCGGGCGTTTATCGCAGTCTTACAAAAGTGATTATTCTTTCTTTGGTGATAAAACCGAAACAAATGCCAAAGACATTCCTCAATCTATTTCAGCAATTACCAAAGAACTGATTCATGATAAAATGGAGTTTACAGTAAAAGATGCAGTTGGAGATGTGGCAGGTGTTAACCAATATTCCGGCTTCGACGAATATACCATCAGAGGATTCAAGGCTGAAAATGCAAGAGACATCAATGGCCTGCGCGGCTATAATACAACTTACACGAGCAGCATGCTGGTGAATGTTGAAAGGGTTGAAGTGATAAAAGGACCAACTGCTACATTATATGGCAATTGTGATCCGGGAGGAACTATTAACCTCGTTACCAAAAAACCATTGGATCACACCGAAGGTTCATTAAATATTTATCAGGGAAGCTGGAATCATTGGAGAGCCGATGGAGATGTAACGGGTGCTCTGAATAATAGTAAGACCCTTCTGTACCGTTTGAATGCAGGCTATGATCAAACAAATTCTTTCGTAAACGAAATACATGGAAAATTTTACCAGGTCGCGCCATCTCTAAGCTTTATTCCGAATGATAAAATTCAGATCAACTTCGACTTTTCTGTTTCACATACGAACTCTGTTTTGAACAGGGGACAGCCCGGACTGGACAGTGATGCAAATCTAAAAGCTACTCCAATCAATCTGTCCGTCTCCCAGCCAGGAGATTTTCTGAAAGAAACGGATATCGCTTCCATTCTCAGCTTTTCATATAAAATAAATAAAAGGCTTAGCTACAATTTAGGATATCTCAATTACAATACTCAGCAAAACGTTGCTGAACATGGACTGAACAGTTATATAACTCCGGATTCAATTAATTTATATTATTCCACCTGGAATTATCAGACATCAACAAATACGATTACGAATTATTTTACTTATCTGGCGAATACAGGCAGAATCAGTCATAAGCTACTTCTCGGATATGATTATATTAACAGCTCCGTAAACCTGAACCAGCAGTATTGGGAACTTCCCAATCAGTTTGGTCAGGGGAGTGGCATAGTCGGAACTTTTAGTTTATCGGACCCTCAATATTTTCAAAGACCTGTCAATACCTATCAGCCATCAGATTTTAATAGTGACGCCTCCGATGTAAATGCTGAAGAATATAGTACTCAGGGAATTTATGTTCAGGACGAACTCAGCTTCAAAAGATGGAAGATACTGGTTAGTTTAAGAGAAGAATTTTATCAGGGAGGTGACGATGATGACAGTGCAGGATCATTTACGGAAAATGTATTTCTTCCGAGGTTAGGTATTGTATATGCCCTTACTCCAAATATAAATCTGTATGCAACCTATAATAAAGGATTTGATCCTTTTGAAGCATCCTCTCAGGCACAGGAATTTGACCAGCCATTTAAACCGTTGATCAGTCAACTCTATGAAGCCGGAATAAAAGGTAATTTCTTTCAGAATAAATTCTCTGCTTCTCTTTCTTTTTATCAGTTAACAGTCGAAAACGTGGCTGTTAATGCCAACAATATTTCAAATCCAAATCTTTTCATACAACAGGGTCAAAACCGATCGAGAGGTGTAGAGGCCGAGGCCACAGGAAATATTCTGCCAAACCTGAGTGTATTGCTCTCCTATGCATATGATGAGGCGATCGTAACGCAGAGCACCGTTAAATCACAGGAGGGAACGCCGGTTGAAAATGCACCACGCAATACCAGTGCAAGCTGGATAAAGTATTCTTTCAATAAAAATACCATCAAGGGATTTGGAATTTCCATAGGACATAATTTCGTCGGCACCAGGAGTACGCTCGATCCAACGATTACGCTTCCCTCTTATTTTTTATTGAACGGAGGTGTAAATTATGGATATAAAAAACTGAACCTTGCCCTGTATGTAAATAATATTACCGACGAAGTTTACTGGATGGGCGCCTATAATAATATAAACAAATGGCCGGGTGCTCCCAGAAATTATATGATCAACCTGGGTTACAAATTCTGAACGCCGGTATTAATTATTTCCAATTCTCAAACGCACTTTAATATTCTGGCCGCACCTACATAAGGTACGGGCAGAATGGAGCCATCAGTTCCCGGCATGCCGTATTGAATTCCTGCCCCAAGAATAAGGATCATATCCGGGCCTGGAAGAAAAGTATTTGCGAGAGTATAATGAAAACTGGCCGGAGACTTTGGAATATTGGAAGGCGACCATTCCGAAAAAATGGGTTTATAAGTAGGAATAGCTCCTCTTACAGATGTATAATGGTTGTTTGTTTCGCCGCACGCATAATCACTGATAGCAGTCATAGACAATACGATGCGGAAATAAGCATAGCGTGGGTGGGGGAAGAAATTAATGCTGGGTTGTAAAGAAGGTATCTCTATATCCGCAATGCCCGTTGTTTTATCGATTTGTACAGAAAGAGGTTGACGAATAAGGCTGTCAAACATATTCTGTTTGTTATAGTTAAAACTGCTGATGAAATCATGGTATTGTGAAAAGAGAATGGAGCGTTTTCCCTTGGGATTTACAGTATCCATGACCTGTATTTTCTTTACCAGTGCATTCAATGGACCTGATACGTTATAACCTGCCAAAGGTTTGAGGCCATTAAGTCCTCTGTAAATTAATCCTGCAGTTTTGACGACAGCCTTCCATTCATTATTCAGGTTTCGGGTGGACTCAAAACTATCCTGTGTCTGAATCTGCCTTTTCGTAGCGCCTCCCTTCGTGCGCAAAATAACTTTATCATGCCCGCGCATGGTATAGGCAGAAAGATTTCCGACGGAGCCGGTAAAACTTAGGTCATTATTAAGCGTACCCATAAGAAAAAGGTTGAATAAAGATATATATTTACTCTAAAATAGTACTAAGATTTAAAAAAAGCAAATAAAAGCTATAGATAAGCCAGTCCTTATAAGGTATGGCTTACCTATGGCTTAGTACTGGCTTATCTATGGGTTATATCTGGCTTAAATATTTAACCAATAAGCTTTCCAGTAAAATTCCAACCGGAGTTTATGCTACTAAGGGGAGCGTTAAAAACCTGAATTTTTATGATTTTGGCTTCATCATACCGATGAAAACCAGCCAGTCGCCATACCGGTCGATCCAGGCATCTACAGGAAGGTGCTGTACACTCATCCCAAAACCATGCCCTCCTTTGGCGTAAAGGTGCAACTCGACAGAATGTTTTGAAGCCAGCCATTTGCTGTAAAGATCCGCACTATTCGCGGCGAGTCCCAGCTGATCATCACTCGCGGCAGCCAGGAACATAGGCGGTGCATCAGGCAAGATTTCGCTTTGAAGAAAATCTGGCATATATGCATATATGGGAGCTACAAAGTTCGGTTTGTTGTCACTGTTATAATTATAAGCTGACGAAGCAGTTACTGTTCCTCCGGCAGAGAATCCTATGATCCCGATATGATCGGGAGAAATTCCAAATTCAGATGCATGCTTTCTTACATATGCGATCGCGGCTTTTCCGTCTGCGATGGCCAGAGGAATATCTGCTTTCATCTCAGCTTCATAGGAATCTTTCCTTTTTCCCGGAGATAAGCCCGCCATCATATCTCCGAAGGGATCGTCATTATCACTATGCGCCACCCTGTATTTGAGAACAAATGCTGTAACACCCCGTTTGTTTAACCATTTTGCCACGAGGGTACCTTCGTTATCGATGGTAAGAAAATGAAATGCACCACCCGGACAAATAATCACAGCTGTGCCGTTGGCTATGGAAGGATCGGCAGGGAAAACAGTTAACGTAGGGTTTACTACATTATACACCATCATCTGGTGCATCATATTTTTATCGGTTTGTTTTTCAGCCCAGTTCCAGTTTTCTGAACCAGGTGCCGGTCCGTCGTACAACCTGATTTCTTTTTGCTGTGCCTGGGCAAATCCCGAAATAAGTAAAAAGGCAAATAATAATTTTTTCATGGCGATGCTTGATTCATTAAATAAATATCCTGAATTATTAATGAAAGCTGACAAATTTCATGTGGGAAATTTACTCTACATCTTAGAAGGCAGGCTCCTGCCAACTTCACCCGGGTTTATCCAAAGCAGGGAGGAATGATCAAAACTGCTCTCCAAACACTCCGGATGGCTTGGCATGATAATTCAAATATTCCGTTACAGTAAAGGCATTTTCAAAGGGTTGTTGATACCTATCCGGAATTTTTTCAACCAATAAGCTGATCAATACATTCATGTGAATAAAGAAATAAAGTCGAAGGCAGGATTCCGTTTGTCCGGCATTAAAATACTATTAGTATTAATAGTATCTATTATAATATTTGGAATCGGGTATTGTGGATTTCAGGTTTATACTTTATCCAACAGGCAGAAGCATATCAAGAAGGACTATATGGTAGTAAACAGCGTATCATTTGGTCTTCTTTCTGTAGATGAATGGAGGGACAATATAGTAAATGCGGCAAAGGGTCAGATTCAAAAATTCAAGTTAACTCCTCAGCAAAATGCCGATCTCAAGAAGGAAATTGAAGTGATCCTGAACGGCGTCATTGATAAGGCTGCAGCTACCATTAATAAACCACAAAAATCTGTCGGAGGGAAAATTAAAAAACTTGCATTTGATGCACTCGTTAGTGAAAAAAAATTGCATGAAGAGGTCCCCTCTTATTCTCAAAAAATTATTGACGAGGTTAATAAGCCGTCCAGTTATAGCAGGTTAAAAAGAATTGCACAAACGGAACTGGATTCCCTGGGAAGTCAGACTTATGACAGTTCCAAGAATGCTGAAACCGTGATCATGGATTCGATTTTCAAAAAATATAATGCAGCCAACAAAGAATCTTTTGAAAATCAGACAAATGCTGACCTGTCCCTGATCCGGAAACAATCGTATTCCTGGGCCATGGGCATGCTAGCCGGCATTCTCCTGATTTTGTTTATTTGGTGGCTTGTGAGAAATAAGGAAGAAGTTCATGCACCCCTGTATATTCTTTCTATTTTCTCAGCTGTCATACTTCTGGTTGTAGGGTTAAACTGTACGATGATCCAGATTGATGCGCGTATATCATCGATGGATTTTCATTTGCTGGGTCAGGATGTTTCATTTAAAAATCAGGTCCTTTTCTTTCAAAGTAAAAGTATCGTTGATGTGGTGCACATTCTTATTGAGACCGGCAAAATTGATTCCATGATTGTAGGTGTGCTGATCCTTGTGTTCAGTATCATATTTCCGGTAACTAAATTATTGTCGACCGGTATTTATATGCTGAACAAACGGAAGTGGGCTAAGAATAAAGTCATTCATTTTTTCGCTTTCGATTCAGGTAAATGGAGTATGGCCGACGTTTTTGTTATTGCCATCCTGATGACCTTTATCGGATTTAATGGAATTGTTAATAGTACGCTTTCAGATCTGAATATGAATAATGGCACGATTACAAGTATTACTACCAACAATACTTCTATTCAGCCCGGGTACATCATATTTATTGGATTCGTATTATATGGATTAACCTTATCATCCATACTCAAAAACATAACCCATTTAAAACACATCATTATTTTTGGAAAGAAGAAAGTACCACAGACGGCCTGACGCGATTGTTACCGTGGCACGATTTTATACTATGTAATATCAATTCTTATTTATCAACCTTAAAAAAACCAGGTTATGGGAAATTTACTTTATGTTATCGCTTTAGTTCTTGTTATCATTTGGGCAATCGGTTTCTTTGGCTTTGCTGCAGGTGGTATTATTCACCTTTTGCTGGTCATAGCCATCGTAGTTGTTCTGCTAAAATTTATCCGGAGAGAGGCCTGATGATAAAAAAATACCCGTTTTATTTTAAGGTTACAGTTATCTTGTTCGGCTTTGTGTTGCTCGTATATATACTGGCGACACTCCGCGACATACTGGTTCCGCTTTCGTTTGCCATGCTGCTCGCTATTCTCTTAAATCCTGTAACACAGTTATTGGAGAAATGGCGTATCCCCAAGGTTCTCTCCATTGCAATTGCTATTATCTGGGGATTGATTATTATTACGGGGATCGCGTATTTCCTGTATATGGAAATCAAAAGTTTTTCAGATGACTTATCGACATTTAAGAATAAATTTCTCTTAATATTTAAAGACTTTCAACATTTCGCCCGCACAGATTTTGGCATAAATATTAAAAAGCAAAACGAATACATCGATCAGGCGGAGGCAGGACTCAAGCCGGTGCTGGCGTCTGCCATGGGAACCGTCATAGGGGGCTTAGCCATGGCAATTTTATTGCCGGTTTATACTTTCCTCTTCCTGTATTATAAAAACCTGATTCTGAAATTTCTCTATGATATTTTCGACGATGCAGATGAAAAAAATGTTCGTGAAGTTCTAACGCAAACAAAGGGAGCGATACAAAATTATATGCTGGGCCTTTTACTGGAAGCATTGATCGTTGCAACCTTAAATACCATCGCGTTACTATTATTAGGTGTTCCTTATGCAGTCCTGTTGGGTGTGCTGGGGGCACTTCTGAACGTATTACCCTTTATAGGAGGCATACTGGCTGTGCTGTTACCCATTTTGATTGTAACCATTACGAAAGATGGATTTCAGACCCAATTATGGGTTATCGTCAGTTATGTGATCATTCAATTCATAGATAATCATTTTCTCGTTCCTTATATCGTTGCATCCAAGGTCAGGATCAATGCATTGGTTTCCATCGTTATCGTACTTCTTGGTGGAGCGCTCTGGGGAATTTCCGGTATGTTCTTATCCATTCCTTTTATTGGTGTTATGAAAATTATCTTCGACAGATTACCCGAGATGAAACCATGGGGCATGCTCCTTGGAACGGAAATTCCGACAAAACGAAAGAAGTTTCTCAGACTTAAGAAAATATAACGTTTGTCAGGGAAACAAATTTAATTTTAGGGAGACATTAGTTTTCAATCTAAATTAATAATCGCCAGAGTCTATGATCATTCACAATGTATCGTCAGGAAATAAAATTTCTTCTATATGAGCGATGAAAAGGGAAATGAGAAAATATATTTAGACTACCTGGATAAAGAAATGACCATCGCTGGCATTTTGTCGACCTTCTGTATTGCTTCACTACTGGTTTGCATTAATAGTTTTATTCTTCCGGGAAAGGATGGCCAGTTAAATATTTTCTGGAAGGAATCGCCCTGGTATTGCGGTTTGGGTCTGACAGGATTTCTGGGCGCTGCTTTATCATTTTACCGTCAACGCTCACTGCTGGCTTATTATTATGGACAAATAAGTCTTAATGTGCTACGCAAAAAAAATGAAGAGGTGGAGGAATTGCTTGATGAATCCGACAGCTGGGCAACCTGGAATTTCTATAAATCAGGATTTGGATTTTTAACGATTTCTTTCGCGGAATTTGCATTCGTTTTAATAAATAGCAGGATACACACAATAGGGAATTTTCAACCTTATATCGCTATTGGCATTGCATTCATTTTTTTCATCAGCTTCGGCTTCTTCATTTTTGTCTATTCGAAATTTGCTTATGCAAAATTTCCCTTCGAATTATTGAGGGATAAGAAAGCAAGAAGCAAATATTACGAAGAGTTTGGCCGTTGAAATATATTGTCAGTTCAAATAGTTGAGCCAGCTTCAAATCTCATTTCGATATTTCTTTTATATTATGGTTTCACCTAAATATGGCTGATTTACAAAAAAGCTCTATATTCAATGGTTAAACCTTAGAAGTGCTCCCGCCATGCGGGATCACTGAATTTTATGGAAACTGTTCAACTGTCAATAGCCTTATTAACCGCGGGTGTAGCTTTGTTTGCCGGCCTCGTGAGTCTTTTTATAGGTCTCCATAAAGACGGAGAGAAAACAGATGTTTTTTTCGGCATTTTGTGCATTGCTATTTTCTTATTTTTCCTTGTTCCGCCGGTAGGCTTTATTACAGTCGATAAAGCACCTTTCAGCTTTGAGATTATCTTCAAAAGATTTTTTAATTTCTTTTTCTTCAGCATATTTCCCTGGTTTGTTTTTTACTATACCGGTTATAAAAAAAAGTTATTACCCTATACTATAAATTTATTGGCTCCGCTGGTTTATCTTCTGATGATCCTTCAGAAAAGGGATATGAACGTACCTTTTTGGACAATTTTTGCATTGGCGGTAATCCTTTTGTGCCTGGTGCATGGTTTTATAGCTGTCCGGTATCAGTTTAAAAATGGAATTAAGAGTAACGCGAAATGGTTTCAGTTTGCGATGTTCGTTTACCTTTTTTTATTTACCTGTTCTGTAATTTTTCAAATAAATGTTGAGTACTTCGTAGCCAGATTCCACCGGAGAATATTTTTTCCTATAAATCTTTTCCCCTTTCCTTTATTTTAATTATGGGTATCCGTCTCCGGACAAACTTTTTAGAAAAGTATAATCTGGAAAGATTGTTGAGTTTAAAGAATGTACAGTGGGATTCATTGTTATTGAATCTGCAGCTTGTAATCGTGCATACCGATAAAAACGGGAGGTTAAGTTATATCAATCCTTATGGCGTTAAATTATTGCATTATAATAATGTCTCAGAATTGACCGGAAGAAACTGGTTTCGAATATTTTCTTCCCGACGGCGAGTTTGGAAATGTAAAAGAGATTTTTCAAAAAGCCATTTCACAGCGCAAGGCAACTCCCCATTATAAGAATATCATCGTTACCAAAGACGGGGATGAAAAGACGATTACCTGGACAACTGAATTAGCTTATGACAATGAAGGAAAGGTTGAAGGCCTGATCAGTTTTGGATCTGATATTACGGATCAGGAAAATGCTTTTCTGCAGATCCAGCATCTAAAATCAGAGCTGGAGAAGGAAAATCTCATGTTGAAGGGTGAAGTTCTCCCGGAATGGATGCAGGAGGAAATCATCGGCAGGAGCGAAGGCATCACCTATGCTATTCATAAGGCAAAAAAAGTAGCGACTACACATGCCACGGTTTTGCTGGAAGGTGAAACGGGTGTGGGCAAAGAATTGTTTGCTGACCTCATTCAGCGATCCAGTTTAAGAAATATGAAGCCTTTTGTAAAATTAAATTGCGGAGCGCCTTCCGGCAGAACTTATTGAAGATGAATTATTCGGTCATGAGAAAGGAGCTTTTACCGGAGCCATACAGGCCAGAAAGGGCAGGTTTGAAATTGCAGATGGCGGAACGATTTTTCTGGATGAAATCGGGGAGTTGCCCATTTCTTTACAACCTAAACTTTTACGGGTTCTTCAGAATGGAGAATTTGAAAGGGTTGGTGGTCATCAGACCATAAAGGTTGATGTACGAATAATCGCAGCCACCAATCGCGAACTGGAAGCCGAAGTGAAGGAGGAGGTTTCCGGGATGATTTATTTTACCGTTTAAACGTATTTCCTATAACCATTCCTGCACTGAGGTACAGAAAGGAAGATATTCCAATGCTTGTTGAGTTTTTTGTTGAAAAAGAATCCAGGAAGCACTCGAAGTCCTTTAAGAATATCAACAAATCGGATATGAATCATCTTTCTGAATACGAATGGCCCGGAAATATCAGAGAAATGCGCAATGTGATCGAACGGGCAGTTATTATCAGCGAGACAGCCACGCTCAGATTCGATTTATTCTATAATAGCACAAAGGATAAGGTTCGACGTAATCCATCAGCCTCTCTTGAAGAACTGGAAAAGGATCATATCATAAAAGTTCTTCAGGAATCACATTGGCGGATCAGTGGTGAAGGTAGCGCCTCTGAAAAACTGATCATCAATCCAAGCACACTCCGTTCACGCATGAAAAAATTGAACATTACGCGTTCGGGAAATGAAATAGTATGATCATTTTCGCGATATATCGCGAAAAACGTTTTATCCGGCGATATCAGTTTTTCTAGCCACTCTGAAAATTGAATACTGAATATTTTTTTTCTTCCTCTATGTCAATGGTTTAACAAGCTGTTCTGATTGTGTTTTTTTTAACAGGCACGCTATTGGAATATATTGATCCAGGTCAATTTTATCAGATCCTGGTCTTTTACTTCGTACACCCTAAGATTTTCTACCCGATCCTCCCTACAATATTTTGAATAGTTACTATTCGGTCAATTTATTCTGTTCACAAAAATATAATATATGAAAAAAATCATGGGACTATGCTGTTTTGTTTTGGCTTTACATGTTGGAATTTACGCACAAGACCCTAAAACAAACCTCAGTCTCCAGGTTTCAGCAGCGGCAAAAGCCAACAGGGTGCAACTGGCGGCCTATACATGGACCAGGACCACCCAGATATTCCTTGAGGGTGAATTGAAGAATACGATAGTAGCATCCCTTTCGATTGGCCCGGATGGTAAAATGGTCACCACTGCTGTTTCTTCAACACCAACTTCAGCCCCTCCAACCAGAGGCATACGCGGCGCGGTAGCGAAAAACAAAATCGATGATTTGAAAACCTATATTGATGAAGCAATGAAGGTCAGTATGGGTTATTTATATATGTCCCAGGGCAAAATGGTTGATTTCTTCAATGCGGCTGGTATTTCACAATCGGGCACTACGATAACGGTCTCCGGTAGTAATGTGAACCAGACTAATGACCAGGCTATTTTACTTCTCAATTCGACTTCTCTTGCTTATATCAGTGAAACTTTTAAATCGGCGATGTCAAATGGAGATGCGATTGGAGGAGCCGTTAATTATAAAACCTTTGACAATGGCCTGACAGCCATTGATAATGCGACACTGGATCTTCCGGCAAAAAAAATGAAAATCATGATATCAAACAGTAATTATGCTAAAAAACTTCAATAGATAATCATATTTATAAAGTCATCAGGATTGCTTTCATATTTAAAGATCTATACAATGATGGTTTTAGTTGAAAATAGCATGAATTTTTTTCTTATCATTTCAGGGCAGATAGGACAAAGCAAGAAGAAGGAATTTGAGCAGACATTCAGGCATGGCACTCAGTGTAAAAACAGAGGATTGTCTTGCTTATAATCTATCGGCAGATATCAGTAAAGAAGGTTATTATCATTTTTTTTCTCTCTGGGCGACTGATAGGGCTCTAAAAAATTATATGGGATCAACAGAATACGAATTAATGAATGGCGCATTTCATGC
>CAVWUD010000007.1:0-59612 GCA_963757975.1 uncultured Bacteroidota bacterium | reverse complement strand
TTATGTTTATGTCACTATTTACTGATTCATCGTATTGCTCCCTTAACCGGTTGCATAATCTTGAACGTAAGCTGGATGAAGAAATAACAGCAAAAGAAGAATCGCTTTCAGAATCAGAGATTCAGCGAAAGCTCTTTGCAAAGGAATGGAAAGCTGAAATAAAATTAAAAGCTGTTCAGATTGCAGATGCTATTACAGCCGCAAAACAACTGGAAAGGTCTGATCTTGGAAAAGAACTGCACGATAATGTTAATCAACTGCTGGCTGCTTCAAGATTATACATGGATCTTGCAAAGCGAAACAAAATAAATAGAGATGATAATATTAATCGATCTTCAGAATATACGCTTACTGCAATTGAAGAAATCAGAAAGCTGGCCAGGGGACTTGTGAATAATGTCGTCAATGATGTCGGGCTTTGCAATGCCGTCCATTCAATGATGGATGATCTATGAAGGCTTACCCAATAAAAATAGCCTGCAAAATAGATGATGATTTTAATATCCTGATGAGCCCGAGATTTAATTTGGATGTTTCAGAATTGTTCAGGAACAACTAAATAATATCATCAAACATGCTAAAGCCTCACGTGTCAGAATAAACCTTTTCAGAAAAGGGACTGATATCGTCCTTTCTGTTATTGACAATGGAATAGGTTTTGATGTTGCTAAAAAAGTAACAGGAATAGGAATTATCAATATGAAAAGCTGTGCTGCCTCTCATAAAGGACTCGCTGAATTTATTTCCAAACTTGGAAAAGGTTGTGCCCTTACAGTTATCATTCCCCATTGAGCATTCCAATGATGCTGAACTTTGATTCTGATATTTATTTCGCTTTGCCCAGCGCCATTTTATAATCATCCGGAGTGCCGGTGATCTTTACATTGATAAAGTGTATTTTCTTGTCCTTGTCGCGATATTCGATCGCATCCACCTGGTCGGGATCTACATCCTCCTGCTTTTTACCAAAAAGTTTCGTAAACCCACCTGGGTAACGAGTTTAAGAGGAATTCGAAGATAATATTCCATGTGTTTATCCATAGCCTGGTTACCGGAAATCTCCAGATAACCGAGGGAGGAATTAATATTCATAGATGGAATCGACAAAGTATTGTTTTTGAATGAAAGTGAATTTCGCAACGTATCAAACCTCACCATGTTCAGGTTCTTATCTTTAAAATAGGATGACATGGCCTGAATAGGTGTAAAATTATCCAATTCGCCATCATAAATGTTCACATCGATCTGTGCTTCGGAATTGTCCATAATGGGTGTAAAATCGGGATGGATCTGAATATAACATTTAACCTGCCGGTTAGACGTCCCTTTATGTTTTTATTGATCACATAATCCTGTCCTAAATAATCGAGTTTCAGCATAAGTTTTTCCAGATCCACATTATCCACGCGTATCCTTGTTTTTAAATATATCTTATTCGGATCTGATCCATTAAAATGTGCCCTCGCACCAATTTTGCCTCCAGCGAATTCTATTCCAAATGTATCCAGGTAAAGTTGCTGGTTAGCCATCATACGTAATTTGGTAGAAATATTTTTCAATCCCAGGCGGCGGTACTTTACCCGACCGATGTCAACTGTGGCATTGAAATTGATAAATGGAATACTGAAAATATTAAATCCATTATTATGTGCAGAATTGGATGACACTGTAGAAACAGATGCAGTATCAGTCCGGGGAGCGGTCATTTCATCTTCTGCAGTTTGCACATAATTTGTTAATTGGTTCACATCCAGGAAACGGGAAGAAAACTGCAGGTAATTCTCTTTATTTTTTCTGGCCGTATCCTTACCGGTATATAGGCGCAAGCTGATATTGAAATCACTTCGCCCGATCTTGCCCTGCAGGGTATCGATCTTTATAAAATTTTCAATTTCGAATTTTATATTGCCACGGATGCTGTCCAGCTTATATGGATGCTTTGTACATTCACCGGAAATATTGGCAATCTTAATATTGGCGAATCTGAAAACAGAATCATACTTTAATTCCATCTTTGAGCGCAGCCAGATATTCAGTGAATACCTCCTGGCTAAAATCTTTGGGAATATACTTGCGCCCGCGCCGTCCCAGCAATTCATTCAGAGCCAGCCGCTGCGATTTAAGGTCAAATGCAATCTGCGTCTCTCCTTTTTTCACCTTGTCTGAACCATAAGGCATAATTATTTATACGGCCGCTAAATCGCAGATCACTGCTGTCCACCTGCCCAACCAAATTCCGCAGCAGGAGAGAAGTATCATTTATCGTCAACTCTGCTCCAAAATCGTGAAAAATATGCGGATATTTTTTAAATGCGACTGAAAGATTTTCAATTTTGAATTTCCTCTTGGAATTGGTTTAGGATGAAGCAATTCATTCACGGAAGTTTCCAGCGACATGCCTACATTAAAACCATAGATCTCTTCTTTTGCCTTCCTGCTTCTGGCTGAATCAAATGAAATTAATTCTTTCAGTACCATTTTATTGCTGCCGGCATTTAATCGGAGCTGAACCGGTTTCTCCTGGTTATGGAAAAGCGCAGGCAGATCGCTAAGGATCCATTCATATGAAAATCAGAATTACCTACGGTGAAATGAAAGGGTATCCAGTTTAAGCAAATCCGTCCTTCATATTGGCGTGCATGTCTAGATGTTCAATGTTGTAAGGATAGGAAGGGATACGGAAAGTCAGATTGGACACTGTCAATTCACTTTGTATACCGCCTGTTAGCTTGCCGATTGTTTGTTCAGGCAGACTGATATCCACCAGTTCTTTGAAATCCATTTTCAGGCTGATATGTCCAGTAATGCGCTGCAAATCTTTTATGCCCAGGAAAGCGCCGATGAATTCCAGTTCGAGATCTGAATTCACCTGCATCAATATTTTTGGATTAGTAAAATCACGGAGAACAAGGTTCCCTTGAATACTCCTTTATCCGGTTTTGCACTGAAATCCAGGAGACGCAGTTCAGAAGTTTTTAAAGATTGTCCCGCCCCGTTGGTATAATATCCTTTAAAGTTCAGGGAATCCAGTTTCGTTTTCGTTTCCATATTGTGAAGCCATGCCATTTTTGCAGGAGAAAGAAAGGTCTATACGTGGCTGGCGATTACCATTCAGTTTTCCTTTAACCGTTCCGTAAAAATCAAGGAGCCCGTCATATTTAAAATGCTTCAGTTCCTTCGCAAGCTTTTCAGGTGCTAAAGCAAATAATTGTCTGAAATCTGGTTTATCTCCTGAGAATTTCAGGTCCACGATATTGTCGTGTAGCAGGTCTGCTGTTCCTGAGATATTAAAAACTGCATCTTCCAGTTTCAGCTTACATAGTTGCAATTTTTAGCATCTTCGTCGTCTTTGCATAAGACAATTTTACATCTGCGTTTCAGGTGTTTGTGACGGAAAAGCGAACTATTACCTGGCCGGGTATAATCAACGATCAAGGCACCTTGCAGATCTGAGAAAATATGCTCGCTGTCGTTGCTGAATGAAGATTGGATTTTATCAATATGTGAAATGACTTGTTGTCTGCTCTCCTTGTCAAAGAAAGAAATGTTCATATTCTTTAAAACGATTTTATTCAAATGCCAGATCCAGTTCATTTGAATTGCCAGCAGATGAAACGGTAGTATCCATATTCAGCCGGCTGGCTTCAACAATATTCAGTACACCGTTATTTTCCTTTTCGAGGTTGAGATGACCATTTTTCAGAAAGATCACTTTTACATTATATTGGTGTTTCAGATATGTCTGTGAGACTAAATCCAACAAAGATTTTTTCAGCTTCAAATATGGGCTTATCTGTCTTGAGTTTGCCTGAATAAAAATGTACATCTTTTACGGCTATGGAAACGTAAGGAAAATTCTGGAAAACTGAAATATTACTGGATCCGATGAAAAAGTTCTCCCGGTAGTTTCTTATTTAATTCTTTTACTGCCAGTGAAACAAGACGTTGTTGCTGTGAATATAATACAGCAATCGCTGCAATGACGAGAATGATGAGACAAATAAGCGGGATAAAAAGAAAGCGGATGAATACTTTCCGTATTTGGCTTTTCATTGAATTTTAATTGGAATCAGCACAATTCTGAACAAACAGATTAGCCTTACAAAATAGGCAGTTGCTCTTTATAAAACAACCTGGAAACCTATTTATTGCATGTTTTCCAACGCTTTGGTCAATATTTATATTATATTGAAAATCAATATGATATGAGGTTAAAATCTATCGCTGGAGGTATATATTTAAATTATATAAAACGCCGCTGGTCGGATCCGATAGATTATTATAAGTATTTTCTCTTACAATCAATTGGCTGGCTGAAATGGATATTACATAGTTTGAATCAACATGTGTGTTTGAAATCAAATTAAAAGATCCTGAAGCTGCTAAATAAGGATAGGTACCTGTGAATTCTTTTGTTTGTGTATTTGTAAAACTATATGGATTGGTTGTCGTATTGTATGTAAAAGTTTCCAGGTATCAATATAAATGGAATCTGCGGAAAAATTCCAGGATTCTGAATTTACTGGATAAATGGTATCATTTGGAATGTAAGTTCTCCCGTTTGTTGAATCAAAATTGTAAGCTACATATTTAACAACTTTCCAGTTACCGGATAATTGCGAGTTTAAACCATTTTGTGGCGGCACATTGTTGTTCTGAGTATTTGTTTTACTGCACGATAAACACATGCATAGAATAAAGAGGGTAAAATATAATTTCATAATTGATCTGATTATTTGGAATCTATAATAACTATTTCAACTGTTAATTATTGTGGCGAATAATCCTTTAAAACTTAAAAACTGATGAAGATAAGGGTTTAAACTTATGCTGTCGGCTGAAATGAAACCTGAATAACAATCAATTATTCTTTCACCATGACTTTCAGTGTGATTGTTTTTGAAATCAGATGGACTCGGACAAAATATGTGCCTGTTGATTGGTCAGATAAATCAAAATTCGATTGAAATCCGGCTGAACCATAAACTCTTTCTCCCAGCGCATTGAAAATTTCCACTGATGTCACCTGGCTTTTATCTCCGGAAAATGACAATTTGAACTTGCCATTGGAAGATGGATTGGGATAAAGAATTAAATTTTCAGAATCGCCCTGTTCACATTTATTCACCTGAATGATGTTTCCATAATTTGTATTACCGTCAAAATCGGTTTGTTTTAATCTATAGAAAGAAACCGCTTCAATGGGTTGCATATCTGTA
This sequence comes from uncultured Bacteroidota bacterium, assembly GCA_963757975.1. GTDB lineage: Bacteria > Bacteroidota > Bacteroidia > Chitinophagales > Chitinophagaceae > Puia. The sequence goes on along the minus strand of CAVWUD010000007.1, from coordinate 54,393 downwards.
AATGTATAATTACTTACCGCTGATGAATTGCCTGCTCCCGCAATCGTTCCTGCGATCGTCCAGTTTTTTTGTTCGATGCTTCTTTCAACAGTGAAATAATTGTTATTTGATTCGGTCGCCGTGCTCCAGTTTAATAATACTTGTTGATTATTACAAACACCCGTAAATGAAAGCAACCCGACAGGTAGAACCGTTCCTCCTCCTGGTAATATATAAGCCAAAGAGCCATAAATAGAAACGGCGCCGGTAGTAGACAATGCTCTTCCATCCAATATGCCACCTGCGCCTAAGGAAATAGCGGCATTGTTGGCAATAATGGTTCCCCGCATGATGGTTCCTGCAGCCATCGGTACCGCGCCTTCCACTTCCAGAATATATTGGATGACTGTGCGCCATTAATTAAGAAAATTTCCGAAGAAGCATTTGTTGAAAACGCTCCTCCGATTTGGAAGATAAATACCGCGGTGGGATCACCCTGGGCATCCAGCGTAAGGTCCGCATCCAGGGAAGCCGCTGCCGGCAAAAAATATACGCCTGTAGTAAAAACCTACATCTCCGAGTACAGGTCCGGGAAAGAAGTAGGAACGTTGCTGTTCAGTTGGTTATAGGCAACCAGCAAATCTGCCGAAGCCTGCGTGGTTACAGCATCCGCATTATATATTAATCCGTTCAGGCCACCGGATCCGGTGATGGCGCCAGCACCTGAGCCCACATTACCAGTAATATTTGATATACCCGTGCTGCCAACAGCACCTGTCGTAGTGAACAGGACAAAATTGGCTGAAGTACCTAAATCAGGCGCCTGGCCGAAATTAAGGAGTGGGGGAAAAGTGATAATAAAAAAAATTACAATTAAGAATATCAGGTTGTTTTTCATAGGATGGATTTAAGGGGCGGCAAAATGTTGGTGCCACAGGTTTATGGTAATGTAAACAAAGGATAAACCAACTGCAAGCTTTTTCATGTCCTGTTATTAGTTTTACGAAAAGACACGAATACATTGTAGTTGAATTGCCGGATCCGTGTAGACTATATGCGGGTATGCGATCATCTAAGTGTTTCCCCTTAGATACGGAAATTCCTATTGCAAAAGAGGTAAAATTTTGGGGTACTCGTCGAAATAAATGTTAACTTGATTGGGATTCATGATCTAAGTAATAATAATGACTGGCCTGCTTTCTACATTAATTACCCTCCTCGGTAATTAAGGTCAGTGCATTGCATAGGTATTATTTCTTTCTTCAGAAAATTAAAGATTCAAATCCAACAATATACATATCTATGCGGCGGATCTTAATTGCTGACGACCATTCGGTAGTTCGTATGGGATTAAAACAGATTTTGCTGAATGAATTCCCCTCTGCATTAATTGAAGAAGTTAGTGATGCTGAAGAACTTCTGAAAAAAATAATGATGGAAGAGTGGGATATCGTAATCTGTGACATTGCCATGCCTGGCAGAAGCGGACTGGATGTGCTGACTCAAATCAGAAAGAGTCACCCAAAACTGCCTTTTTTGGTTTTGAGTATGTATCCGGAAGAACAATATGCAATCAGAGTTTTGAAAGCAGGCGCTTCAGGCTACCTGAATAAGGATTCGGCTCCCGAAGAGTTGGTTAAAGCGATAAACCGGGTTTTATCGGGCAAGAAATACATTACTCCTTCCATTGCTGAAAGATTAGTAACCACAGTCGACCAGCATGATAGAGAATTCATACATGAAAGCCTTTCTGACCGTGAATTTGAAGTATTGAAATTATTGGCTTCCGGTAAATCTGTATCGGACATTTCAGATCAAATTTCCTTGAGTGTTAGCACGATAAGCACGTACCGTGCAAGGATAATGACTAAAATGAACCTGAAGACAAATACCGATTTGATCATGTATTCAATTGATCATAAGTTGATTTGAATGATCTCTTCATCCTGTTATACATCCTTTGGCAACGACTCATACCTCTGCACTTATATGTAAACCCCTACACTTCAAAAGATTTCTACTACATCAAAATCGCATGTTTATGTACATTTTATTCACATGATGTACTATTTATTAGTCGTGCTACATGATGTTTCTTTATAGTTCGAAACAAATGAAGAATTTTATCCTGGTCCGGAGCCAATCTTCACTATTCCTTGCCCTATGAAAAACATCCCGTTAAAAACAAAATACCAATCGACCATGATGAAGGCCATTCATGAATTTTACAGGATGTTTTTTAGAAAAGTCGAACAAAACAGAGTTATTTATGATTGCATTAATCCGACATTAAAAAATTTAAACAAATTCAGAAAAACCACTAATTAATGCCCGATAACAACCAACAATCTAAACCTTCGATCATGTATTAGCCTTATGAGCAATCCGAATCTATGAAAAAAATAATGGCCATTGGATCTAGCACGTGTTCAAATGCAAACCAGTCCAGAGAATAATTTCAGAAGCTAAAATCCAATATCCTGATGAAATCCAATGGCTATTTTTTTTAGGATCCTACCCTATTTATCATTCCAGTTTGAGAATACCATTTTTTAGGAAGATCGCTTTTGCATTATAATGGTGTTTTAAAATGTCTGTGGGACTGAATCCACAGCTCTCATATGGGTTTACCCTTAGATGTCCTGTTAAAGCTGTGTCAATCAGATAATTTCTTAGGTATTGAGTACAAAAAAATGTACTTTGTCACAGATCTTAAGCTTCCAATGCTTACATTCTAATTTATTTTATCCTGCTCCAAAAGCTTACCGGACACAGATCATTAATAGTGAGATCAAAATTTCAAATTCTGAAAATTATAAATTGTAGTTGAAAACTGATTTATTAAAATTATTTAACTCTAAACTTTTTTGTTTGTCTAAGTAGCATTTTTAAAATATCGTACTGCCAATAATATAAAAATGCAAATTTTCTTAAAAGCAACGCTGCAAAAGTCCATTCACTGGACCAAATAAGGTAGTTTCCAACCAATTGTGAGGGGCCATACCGAAGTTAATGAATGAAAATCTATTAAATTAAGATACTTAATTTAAATTTACCAGTGTGGAATTTGTAAACTCCGAGGGATCAAAAGGATCTGCCTCAGTTTCTTATTCCAGACTTTATAATTTAACCAAAAACCTCGTTTATGAAAAAGATCTTTTTTTTCTTTGTTTATTATTTTGATTAGCCTTTCCGCATTCTCACAGTATGTTGCTGTAAATGCATTTGGCGGATATACGTTTCGTGACAGGATAAATTTTGGTAACGCCTATGCCTATATAAATGGAGGCGGATTCTGGGGCGCTTCTGTGGAAGCTGTGAATGCGAGTGGTACGGGATTGGAATTGCTATATCAATACCAGAGCACTAATATACCACTTTACAACTATCCCGAAAATGTTCAGCAAAATGCAGGTAATGATGGTGCCGTGATTTCATATTTACTCCTGAATTTTGAACAATATTATATGAATAATCCAAAGATCCAACCCTATGGAGCATTGGGGCTTGGAGCTGCATTTTACAAGGGTGATTTTGCAGGTTCGGTTTCAGAAGCAAAGTTTGCGTGGGATATAAAAGCCGGAGTTAAATTCAATGTTAGTGGTGGATTAGGAATAAAAATAGGTGCACAACTATTATCCAGCACCCAGGTAACAGGTTCGGGTTTCTATGTAGGATATCCCGGATATGTCTATCCATACAATACCTATGCATATATTCTGCAATTTAGTTTTACAGGGGGACTGGTCTATAGTTTTGGCGGTAAATAATCCTTACATGAAATCTCCATCATCGTTAAGCATTGCCACTGTTATCGGGTCCGGATTTATTATTCTGGGCATGTTGAATTTATTTGCCACGCAGTTTTACCGAAAAACAGCGATTAGCTCTACCAGCAAAATACCGGGTATTATATTTGTCCTGACAGGTATTGTAATTATCATTTTAAAAACTCTTAAGAAACCCAGGGAATAACAAAGCTTCTGTTTTCCCACAAGCGTTGAAAAAATATTCTTTATCTTAATCCCTTTTATGCTGATATTGTCGTGCCTGTTTCGATGATAAAAAAACATTTTCACCTTTCTTGGATAATCATTTTCGCGAATATTCATCTTTATGCGCAGAATAATTCTACTCAGCTTTGGAACGATTTTACAGTATATAAAACTTTACAAAACAGGTTTTCATTTGACTGTGAACTTTCCTACAGAACAAATCTGGGGAACACTGACAAGTGGCATAGCATAAACATTACCCCTAAAATAGAGAAGGCTCTGGGTAATCATTGGGACCTTTTATTCTATATTGGTTCAATTAATACACTGCAGGAACAGAATTACAATACCTGGGAGTTAAGGCCCAGTCTTGGCATAAGATTCCATTTTACGCCTGTAAGAAAATTGCTGGTACGGATTCTTGGAAGGATTGAACTCAGAAACCAATATACTTTTGAATCTAAAACCTGGGACGTCAATTTCAGAACCAGGTACAGGCTGGAAGAAATCTATTTTATTAACGGTGAATCATTTGAAAAGAATAAATTATGGTATCTTTTCTCTGATGTTGAATTGTTCTACACTCTTGATAAAGTATTGGAAGAAAGATATTCAGACCGGCTTCTGCTAAGGTTGGGCGCAGGTTATAAATTTAGCGATCGTTGGCGATTTGAAACCATATACACATATCAGTTTTCTAAAAATACAATAACTGGAGAATTCGGTAAGGATGACGAAGGGATTCTAAGGCTCAGGGCGAGATATTATTTTAAGTAACCTTGCTAAATGGAATGAATATGGATCAGGAATGAAATGGTGAATGCAATAACGGAGAGGATCAGACCAATGATAAAAACGGTATAGGAAAGATTAATTTTCCTGAATTTTTTAACCAGCAGCATCCCCTGGTGATAAATATCCTTAGTCAGGCTATCATAAAGATATTCTTTGTCAATAAAGGTTTTTTTGATGTCACGATTAAATTTCTCGAAAGGAATTTTATAGAAATTACCATAGAATAATAAGTTATTTCCTACATCCTTTAACTCTTCATCGGAACTATTATCCATATTTATCCTGGGGCGCGTTGCTGAAATAGCAATCAGGATAGTAACAATATTCGTCAGGACCAGGATTATAGTCGGCAATTCGAGGTACTTATTCGCATCGAGTCTGATAATAAGAAAGGATAGAATTACGGAAATGATAATTGCGTTAATACTGATGATCATATTCGCTTTATAATCAGCCAGACGGATCAGATGAATCTGATTGCGAGAGGTATTCCGGAATAGTGTTTCTACACCCCGTTCCAATTTTAAATCACTGGACAAGACTACTTCAGGCTTTTCTTTTGTTTTTGGAACTAATTGTGGTTCCTGAATAATTGATTGAGATCCATCCGGAACTGTGAGTTTTTCTTTTAAACGAAGCAGGTTTTTATCCTTTTTTTTCTCAAACATTTCCCTGGAAAAAGGTATAAAGTAGATATGATTTTCAAATAATTTGATATGCTCTGCTATCCAGCTTTTCTCTTCAATTTCTTTTTTGTCAGAAAATAGTTTTTCTTTTTTTAAAAGATCCAGTTTTTGGAAAAAAGATTTGTCAGCCATCCAGCCCGTTTCAGCATCGCATAATATCTGTGATTGAATAGTAACCGGTTGTTGAGGATAACGGGTGGCTAAGATGGTTTCCTCAATATCCTTAATAAGTTCATGGCTTAGTCCTTTTTCTTCAAGGAAGCCTGAAGCGAGTTCGGCGCTGGCCTTCTGATAATTTACCGGATCACTACAAAAGCCGGTATATAAAAACCAGGCAGCTAAACTGGTTTTCACCCGGTCCTGTTGTTGTAAATCAGTATGTACACTGATCTGGTCACAGGTTTGCACGAGTTTTAATGTAGCTGCGAAATTGTGGGATTCATATGCAGGGGATAGGTTGGCTTTAAAATAAGACTCAAGATATAGAGCCGTTTCTCTGAGCAATTCAGTTGGGATATCCATTTTCTATTTGCTTAAACCTTTAATTACAATATGACCCGTCCCATGCTTATGGCAGGGATATTCAAATTCAGTTTTTACTTCATCTGCATTATTAATCGTGGCATAGAATTCATCAAGAAATCTTAGGGTTGACTTTATATATTTTGCATCAAGCAAAGAACAAGTTGAATAAAGAGAATAGATATTTTCTTTCAGTTTATTAAATAATGCAATGGCATCATCATATCTTTTCATATCTTTTATACAATAGCCGCGATATCTCCTGTGTCTCACAGATCGCATTTCTAATTCCTCGGCCGGTTTGGCATAATTCGAATTCACGATTCCTGACATATCAAAATCATAAGGAACGGCAACAGGAGCATTGCCTGAATTATCCGAAATCAGTTTCATATTATGTAGGAACTGAATGGACCAGTCTGTGTTACCGATCAAATATTCAAACACCGCTAATGTTATGAAGGAATTGGATTCAATTTGCTCTGGCCTTAGTTTTCTTTTATCCGGAATATCTCCGTTTCGTTCAGCCATTTGTTTTTCTTCTTCCAGCAGTATCCCATAAAAAGGTTTAACTTCTTTATTGTTCTTTGTATCTTCCAATTTTACTTTAACCAGTCTTGCCCTGAAACTTTTTGGAGTCACAAGGTTATACAATCTGTATACCAGCCATTCATGAATGATTGACTGATCACCCCTGCAAGGCATTACCAGCTTTAATTTCTTATTTTCTTTAAAAATAGATGACTTTTTAAAGTCTCCTTTAGGAAACTGCAATAAAATGGGAGGGTAGTAACAATTTCCTTTTTGTCTGCGGAAATTCCCTCTTGTTTTTGCTTCTACCGGAACAGAAATAAAATTGCTGTCTTCCCCTTTGTATATAAGATGAAATGGATGGTCTTTTGGATTATCAGATCTGTCATTTAACAATTCACGAACATTGCCATTTAATGATATCTCTAATATACTATCCGAATCAAACAAGCCTTTTTTTCCGGAGGTTTGTGAAGCGAGATCTTTTATTTCCTGGCTATTTGATTTTAACGGGGAAAAGAAAATAAATAATCCAAATGCCAGACAAAGGCAATAATTTACTTTCATCTTATTTTATTTCTGTACCTCAGTTATTTGTAACCTGTCTTTTATTTAATGCCTGCACATGTCGTGCATTGTCACCTTCCATTTTTTCAATTTTATATATTTGTTCAGGTGAAGCTTCCAGGATATATTTTTTAACAATCCAGTCGACAGATTCATTATATGGAGGCGTGGTTAATGATCCTTTATAGGAATAATATCCCTGTTCGTTTTTCGGAATTGTACTGAAGAGATCATCAAAATTTACCGATCCTGGTGCAAGGCTGTCTTTACCTTCATCGGCAGGGATCTCATTTAAAAATTCCTTTATAAATTTATTTTCTCTACCCATTTTAAAAAGAAATGCAACAACCAGATAACGGGGATGTTTGATGTAAGCCGAATCATCCAGAATATTTACTATATGCATTTCCAGTGGAAACGTCATGCCATCAATTAAGTGTTCCGATGGAGTATGGAAATGGAATTGCTTCGAAAAATAAACTTTTCCTCCTGCGAGCGTGGTGCTTCCTTCTTTAAAATCAATCTGTATGGTATGCCCTAAATTCTCAATCGCATTTATTCCGACTTTAAATGTAAGGTTGAGCGCCTGATGAGGATCGACAATGGTACTATCCGTTAAAATATTAATGGGTGACTGAACCTGCTTATCATCATACCTGGGTAAAGCATATCCCTGGATAATTTTACCGGATGCATCAGGTGCTTCAGATTTTACCAGATTGCCACTCATTACAGTGTCTGTATGAACTACAGTATTTTCAGTACTGTCTTTTTGATTTTCCTGACTGACGGGGTTTTTACATGCGAAAATAAAATTCAGGAAAACCAATAAAGCAATTGTTTTATATTTCATCATTTTATCAATGTATACCAGCGGAATGTTGGGGGACTGTCAACACCCGCTTCTGTCATTAGCTTTTTTAATTCGGGCGAATTCATTCTGGCTTTAGCTTTTGCCATATCGCTCACTTCGAAGAGAATGGATACTGTATTGGAATCATACAGATTTCGTGCTATTCCGCGTTCTATCAAACCATTGGCTTTTCTTACGGAATCACCTTCTGCATCATAAGCTTTTAACCAGGTGCCATAATCCTTAACGTGATGGGAGACTGCTAAACCATTCAGGAATTGAATGGGTGAATCATTAGTTCTTACAAATTCCGCGTATGTAAATGCCGGAGGTGTGCTTACACCTGCCTTCTTCATTGCATCTTTCGCGCCGGGCAATGCATAAAAAGATTTCGCCTTATCCATGTCTTCTATTTTATCAACAACAAAAACGACATTGGAATCTTTCAAATCCCGTCCTATGACATAGTGAGAAATTCCATAAGATTTACGCAGGGAATCCCGGTTAAAATACTCGGTTTCCGCTTTCCCAAAATCTTTAATCCGTTGCTGGACAATAACCACCTTGAATGGAATAAACGCAGGTTTTACTTCAGCAGGAGGAGCCACTGCCGCCGTGGTATCGGTTTTTGGTGTTTCATCTTTGGCGGGTTCGCTATTGCAGGAAAATAAGAACAAGGCTAGCAGGATGACCGGGAAACTTTTCATTGCTTTTTGGTTTGGATGAATAAAGGCATTATTATAGCTACAGAAAGCTACCAAATAATTTGAGGGCAACAAAATTTATTGATTAAGCATCCTTCAGGCCAACAATTCATTTCCATTGATATCATCATAGAATTTTGCCACGGTCACATGAACATAAGGAATCAACCAGAGGAATCCGATTCCAAGCGTAAGAATGCATAACAAGCCCAGCAGAAAAAAGCGAAGAAACAAATAAAATAATTTCAGTTTGTGTCCATTCATCATGGATTTACTTTTCTTTAAAGCATCCTGGGGTTTTATGAGCGGATCATCCGTCATGATGTAAAACGTCATGGAATAACCCAGGGCGGCAATTATTCCCGGAACAATAAGCAGCAGTGTCCATAATAACACGTAAACTACGATAAGCAGATATGCAACAAAAGCATCTGAAAAACGATTAAAACCCTGGAAGATTTGTTCCAGCATAGGATCTTTACCGCGGGATACCGAAAGTGAAAAAATAGCGGCACCGAGTGCAAAGGGACCTCCAATTATTAAATTCAGGAGGGAGAATGTAATGTTCGAACCGCTGGAATAAACTGAACCTGTAGCCGAAGTGAACAATGTATAGATTAAAAACGTAAGAATGGCTAAACCCCATTTGCCTTTGAGTGACTCACGGGCAGCTCGCAGTAAAGTGGCGTTTTCTGTATTCATCGACTTCGAATTTAATCTTTCTCCAGGAATATGAGTTCCTGATATTTAATATTTATTGCTGTTTCATGATATTGAACATCCAGCGGATGCCAAAACGGTCTTTGACGGTACCCCAGTATCCCCAGAATTCATCATGTGGCGCCACTCCATCAGCTCCACCCTCAGATAATTCATTATACAATCTGTCGGCTTCTGCTTTGGTATCGGGATTCAGACTGATGGTAAAATTATTTCCTTCCACCAGTTTTTGTCCCATGCTTTCCAGCATATCGGTAGCCATGATTTGTACGCCTGCAAGGATAGGTAAGGCCACGTGCATAACTTTGTTTTTGTCAGCTTCCGGAAGTGCCGGCGTTCCATCCCTCGGAGGCATATCTTTAAACCGCATCAGTGGATTGGAAAATTCTGATCTGAAAACTTTTTTGTAATGATTGAATGCTTCTTCTGCATTACCATTGAAGTTTAAATAAATAGATACGCTTGACATGGTTATTTGTTTTTATGTTTTTTAAATATTTCTTCATTGTACCCCTTTCCGTCGAGAATTTGCCTTAAATATTTTTCTACCCTTGCTTCCCGGGTTTTGGATTGTTTGGGTGCAGAAAAATAAAGAATGTATGCTCTTTGCCGTCCGGGTGTCAATGCCTCGAAAGCTGCTCTCAAAGAGGGTTTTTTATCCAGTTTCTTTTGAAATTCTTCAGGAATGGGTTCCGGATTCTTTTTATTCCGCAAAGTGCGAGACACTTTCAAACCTGCTTCTTCCACTTCAACGGCTTCATAAATATACGATTTCAGGATGGGCGCCATTTTAACTATTTCTCTGACACCGGTGAACCGGATCACACGCACAGTCTGCGTATTCTCCCCGGGTTTAATGAGAATTTCCTCGGAATCATTTAAAAGGTTGCCTTTGAAAAAACTAAGTACACAACAATCTTTTAACCCGCCTATAATAACAATGTTGGTATTCTGAAAAGTGTAACAGGGAACACCCCATTTCAATTCTTCGGTCAGCCCACAGTCGAGGATGATCATTCTCAATGCTTCCAATTCTTCCTGCCAGTTTTCGACTTTATTGAAATATGCATCAACCTTATGATTCATTCTGTCAATGTTAGGTATCAGTTAACCTCACGGCTTGCATTTAATTATTAATCATTTAATCCCTTTCTATTCAGAATGGGCCTTATATATTTTTCTACTCTTGCTTCCCGGGTTTTGGATTGTTTGGGTGCAGAAAAATAAAGAAGATATCCCCTTTGCCTTCCTGGTGTCAATGCTTTAAAAGCTTTTTTCAGATCAGGATTCTTATTTAACTTATTTTGAAATTCCTCAGGCATGTCGAATTCTGCAGTCTTTTTAAGATTCGTTTTCAAACCGGCTTTCTCTACTTCAATGGCTTCATAGATATAGGCTTTCAGAACGGTTTTCATCTTAGCAATTTCCCGAACATTAGTGAACCGGATCTGGCGCGCGACCTGTACGTTTTTCGTTTGCCGGATTAGTATGTTATAGGAATCATTTAATAGCGTCCTTTGAAAAACAAGAGCGCACAGTACTCTTTAAAACCATGAATCAGAACTATGTTTTTTTCTGAAATGAGTAACAGGCCTGACCCCACTTCAATTCTTCCGTCAGCCCGCATTCCAGAACAATGACTCTTAATTTCTCAAATTCTTTCTGCCAGGTTTTAGCTTTACTAAAAAAGAAATCAACCTTTGGATTCATCCTTTCCATATACATTTAATTAATCGTTTTTGATCAGAAAATTTGTATGAGATAGCCACTATTCTTATACATTCATAAATGATCATTTCATGCAGCAAAATTAACTAAAATGATTTTCCTGGTTACGGGCCGGAAATACCAGGATATGATCGTCATAATCAAAAGTATCAAAGCCGGAAAAATATCATTAAAGGAATCACCACTTGCTATATGAGCGTATATTGCTCCCGATGATACAAAGAAAAAACCTGCATATGCCCATTCCTTTAACAGGGGAAATTTAGGAATAAGCAGAACGACAACCCCCAGAATTTTCCAAAATCCCAGTATGGAAAGAAAATAAACGGGGAAACCTAAATGTGTAATACCATACACTCCCGGAGGGGATAATTTTCCGTCAACTTTCGCTTTGAATAACTGTAATATTCCGGATGAGAGCATTCCAGATGCAAGCCAGAGAGTAGAAATCCAATAGATGATTTTATTTCTCGTTTTCATAAAATGTTATTTTAATTTGTTTAAGATTTCCTGTATTCTATTATGTGCCATATTCAGTCCCTGGGCAAAGGGTAATTTCAGTACCTGATCCCTGAGTGCACCCGATTCATATATGACATGCATATGAAGTTTGCTGCGATTGTCATTCAGCTTTTCAAACTCATAAACCTCAAGTTGAACCCCAAAAGGCGCATTCTCCATTTCAAATGTCCTGGTGATTTTCCGGTTTGGGTTAAACTCGTGGATCACACCGGTTGCCTTGAATAGCACATTTCCATTGGCATCGGTTGTTTCATACAGGTAACTGCCATGCTTTTTACTTTCAAGTTTAAGCACTTTCGTTCCCATCACCTGCTCAATAATTTCAGGCTCTTCGTAGGCTTTAAAAAGTAATTCCAATGGTAAATCAAATTCCCTTGTAATTACTAAATCCTGTTTGCCTTCTTCGGCATCGATTTTTGTCTTGAGTTCCATAAAATTTTATTTTTTTGATTTGTAATTTTTCATGATGGTTTCCAATTTATTAAACCTGTCGTCCCAGAGTTTGGCAAAGGGTAAAAGCCATTCAGCTATTTCTTTCATTTTGTTAGGATTGAAGTGATAATAGATTTCCCTGCCTGTTTGCTCTTGTTTCAGCAGCTGGCATTCAGTAAGGATTTGAATATGCTTTGAAATCGTTTGTCTTGACGAATTAAAGCTGTCGGCGATGGCTCCCGGCGTCATTGCCTGCAAAGCGACCAAAGACAAAATTGCCCTCCTGGTGGGGTCTGCAATTGCCTGGAATATGTCACGTCGTGTTTTCATTTTTGCAGTCATTTCACTGCAAATATAAGTGCAGTTAGATAACTGCACAAAATTTTTCTTTTATTTTTTTGTTGCTGAATTGTTAAGACCACACTTTCAAAAGAGGACTATGGAATTACTTTGCATTTCTTCCTGCCTGTAAATAATATTAATTATTTCACTGAAAATGTGATTGTTGCAATACTTATTGCCTTTGAAGTGGTGTGTACTGTTCTATTCAATAGTTACCAGGGCCTGCTTCTGATCCCAGTTCAAGCCAAACATTTTACCATTGAATATATATTTCAAATGTTCTTCCATGGGAACCGTCTGCACATCGGCAGTAACCGTCAGAACATTTTTTGCCTCGTCGAAATTAGCCACGCCTCCCATTTTTATTCCCCATTGACCCGTTTGCGAATTAAAGATATAGATCCATTTTTCTTTCGAAGGAGTAACAAATAAACTATAGGTGCCCGCTGCTAATTTTTTTCCATTGATGGTGATGTCTTTATCGGTGGTGAAAAGGGTCGCTTCATCAGCTCCACCCCGCCAGGCTTTATCATAGGGAACGAGACCACCCCATATTGTTCGTCCTTTTACAGCCGGGCTCCCAAAAGTAACACGCAGATTAGCGCCATTAATTTGAGCGGTAACCGTATCATGCGGACTCTGCCTTTGTCTTTGTGCATTACCCATAAAAGATAAAATAAAAAAGGCCAAAACCATAGAAAGTCGTAAAAGGTACATTTTCGTTTTCATGATTGTGAGTTTAATTATTAGATTGAAAATAGAATAAAAGCATTTAACTCATACTATGATGTTAAAATTTAATGTAAACTTCCGGGAAGAGGAATAGTATTTGCTTGAATACTCGCATTTCCTCAGGAAATTTTTTATCAATAAAGAAGGAGTTTATCAATAAAGAAGGAGAAAATGAATACATATACTCTTTTTTTTCAGGAGATCGACAGAACAAAGTTAATGATAGCAGGAGGGAAGGGCGCAAATCTGGGAGAATTATCCAGGATAATAGGGATACACGTGCCGGAGGGTTTTTGCGTTACTACCGAAGCGTATAAAAAAATTACCGGAAATAATCAGGAGATCAACATCCTGCTGGATGAACTGGCGCATTGTAAGACAGGGGATAAGTCAACTATCAGTGAAATCAGCGCAAAGATCCGGACGGCCATCGAAAGAATACCCATTCCGAAGGATATGGCAGAAGAGATCGCGACCTGTATCTCAAAGATTGGTGAAAAAAATGCCTTTGCTGTAAGATCCAGTGCTACTTATGAAGATATGCCTATGGCGTCCGCAGCAGGACAACAGGATACCTATTTGAACATTATTGGAAAGGATCAAATCCTGAAACATATTAGTAAATGCTGGGCATCACTATTTACGCACAGAGCGGTTGTCTACCGTTTGCAAAATCCTCGTCTTCCGGACAGGCAGGGATCTGACCATGGAAAAGTCTATTTATCTGTAGTTATTCAGAAAATGGTATTTCCGCAGGCAGCAGGAATTTTGTTTACCGCCGATCCAATCACTTCTAGCAGGAAAGTTTTATCCATTGATGCCAGCTTCGGACTTGGAGAGGCCATGGTCTCCGGCCTGGTGAACCCAGATAATTATAGGGTTTGTAATGGCAAGATTATCGGCAAGAAAATATCCACTAAGAAACTGGCTATTTATGCCATGCAGGATGGCGGTACGAAAGAACAGGAGATAGAGTCCGATAAACAGAACATGCAGACACTTACAGATGAAAAGATTTTAGAGCTCGATCGTATGGGCAGAAAGATCGAAGAACATTTTGGCAGTCCGCAGGATATCGAATGGTGTTTGGCTGATGATGTTTTTTATATTGTCCAGAGCCGGCCAATCACAACTTTATACCCGATCCCCATTGTGCCGACAGAAACAAATGATCAGGAGAATCACGTTTATATATCTGTCGGTCATCAGCAAATGATGACGGACGCCATGAAACCACTTGGGTTGTCTTTTTTCCTCTTAACCACACGTGCACCCATGCGTACAGCCGGAGGCAGACTGTTTGTTGATGTTACACCCATGTTGGCTTCACCTTCCAGCAGGGAAACGATAATAAATGTTCTGGGAAAATCCGATCCCATCATAAAAGAGGCACTTACAACCATTTTAGAACGTGGAGATTTTATAAAATCGTTGCCAAAAGAATCAGATTCTGATAAAAGCAATCAGCCTGCGTCGCCTCCGAATTATCAAACACTAAACGATTATGATCCAACTATTGTTTCTGATTTAATTAAGACCAATCAAACATCGATAGAAGCGTTAAAAAAAAACATCCAAACGAAATCAGGACCGGATCTGTTTGATTTTATCCTGGAAGATATCCGGCAATTAAAAAAAATCTTAACTGACCCGCAAAGTTTTGGCGTGATTATGACTGGCATGAATGCTTCCTCATGGATCAACGAAAAAATGAACGAATGGTTAGGTGAGAAAAATGCAGCAGATACCATTTCTCAATCGGCACCGAATAATATTACTTCGGAAATGGGTCTTGCGCTATTGGATGTCGCTGATGTAATTCGCCCTTATCCGGAAGTAATCAAATATTTATCCCGCCACAGCGGGACAAAAGATAATGGCTTTTTGGATGAACTGGCCCGCCAGCTGGCGGATGGTGGAAAAGAAACCCGCGACGCCATGAATGATTTTCTTAACAAATACGGAATGCGATGCAGTGGAGAAATCGATATTACAAAAACCCGATGGAGCGAAAAACCGTCTGCATTGATCCCCATTATTCTCAGTAATATAAAAAATTTTGAACCCAATACCAGTCACCGGAAGTTTGAGCAGGGGCAACAGGAAGCTTTGAAAAAGGAAGAGGAGCTATTGGATCGATTGAAGAGTTTGCCGGAAGGTGAACAAAAAGCCGAAGAAGCAAAACGAATGATTAATCTCGTCCGGAATTTCATCGGTTATCGTGAATATCCAAAATACGGTATGGTTAATCGATACTATATTTATAAGCAGGCGCTACTGAAAGAAGCCGAAAAACTCGTACAGGCAAATATTATTCATGAAAAAGAAGATATATATTATCTGAGTTTTGAAGAACTTCACGAGGTTGTGCGCTCACATAAACTGGATTACCAGATCATCATCACGCGAAAAGAAGAATATAAATTATTTGAAAAACTAACTCCGCCGCGTGTCATCACATCAGATGGCGAAATCATAACAGGCAGGTATAAACGGGAAAATATCCCAACCGAAGCTATCATAGGTCTGCCTGTATCTTCCGGAATTGTAGAGGGACGGGCACGTGTCAATTTAAACATAGAAACTGCTGATATTGAAGATGGAGATATATTAGTCACGGCATTTACTGACCCCAGCTGGACACCATTATTTGTATCCATAAAAGGCCTGGTCACTGAAGTTGGGGGATTGATGACTCATGGTGCAGTGATCGCACGGGAATATGGTCTGCCGGCAGTTGTAGGTGTGGAAAATGCTACAAAGCTGATCAAAGACGGACAGAGAATCCGGGTGAATGGAACGGATGGATATGTTGAAATAATGCTATAAGCGGCTCTTTTGTAAATGATCACAGCATAAACCCTTTCAAATAAGACACCCCTATTGGCCCCCAGCCTTGCACTGCATCCTGGAGGGTTTTCCAAAGTTCTTTTTCATTGGTCGGTTTACCTTTTTTGGGAGGAACAATGGCGTCCTGTGGAATGGAGGCTTCTGTAACATTCGTGGCAAACCATGTAATGTTTTCATGGGGCAGGGCCACTCCGAGTATCATACCTGGTAATCCGTTGAAAGATTCGGGGCCGCCTGCTACCGGTATGCGAGTAGTATAAAATGCAACTACATAAATAGAATCAAGATAAATGCCGTTTGCCCTGCGGCAGGTATAACCAGCGATCTCGCGTGTTTCATCGGTGATCTTCCACTTGATCCTGGTCGCGCTGTCTTTGACCAGGTAAGCCTGATCAAATACTTTTTTCTGATCTACGGTCCGTTTAGTTGTAATGTCAGTATAAATGGTATTAAACTGATTCAGCATCGGGCTGATGCCGATAATCGAGGAATTTTGAGCCAGATCAGTCTCATTGGGCGTATACAGCGTTTTATTATTTCCAAATTCCAGCTTTGCGGTAAGTATCCTGAACTGCGGATTATTCTTCTTATAATAATCGAACTGCGG
This sequence comes from uncultured Bacteroidota bacterium, assembly GCA_963757975.1. Lineage (GTDB taxonomy): Bacteria > Bacteroidota > Bacteroidia > Chitinophagales > Chitinophagaceae > Puia. Next base: position 37,828 of record CAVWUD010000007.1, on the reverse strand, counting down.
CTGCAACCAGGCTTCATTATCCTTATTCATAATTTTTTGTATCAGGGCATATGCATTGGCGCGCTTTTCAAATTCAATCGTACCCGAGCTGGTAAAATGAGCATACTGTGCCCGAAGATTTGTAAAGAGAGCCAGCATGGCAGCGAATAATATAATATTCTTTTTCATGGGGCTATTGTTTTGGAGCTCCACCCCCCATTTTGGTAAATTCATAATTGATGGTGAGCATATAATATCGCTTTAAAGTATTGTAAGTGGTTTGGGTAATCAGGTTCGCCTGTGCATTACGTGAGAAGCCGGAATTTTGATTTAGCAGGTCGTTGCCCCATAGCTCTATCATGAGATTATTTTTCTTACCGAAAGTTTTAATGATAAACATATTGAGCAGAAGCTGACTGAAATCACTATTAAAAGAGGCGGTCGCCGCATTGTATTGGTATGAACTATAGGTGCCAATCTGAAAGTTTAAGGGCAGGTAAATAGTGCCATTCAAATCTGCTTTTGCTCCCCATCCATTATTGTTAATATTGGGTTGTAACGAAGTCTGGCTGATGGTATAGGTCGGGCCAAAGGATAAACCCATATCGATTTTTTTTTCTTTATGCATCGAAATATCCAGTGAGGGGTTATACACATAGTTTTTCGACATGTTCAGTGAATCGTTTGAATAGTTATATGCGGTATTACCATTAACATTAAATCCGACACCCCCATAGATGCCGGCGATCTTTTCGAATTTGCGATCGAAATTTATTCCGGCATTAAAATTAACGCCCGATTTTCCCGGTAGGTTAAAATACTGACTGATGCTCTGACCCATAGCGTTGTAATTGATATGATTGACGATGGGATTGAAAACAGCCGAATAACTTCCGTAGATTCCAAAATACTGACTGGTCAGTATATTATAAGTTCGGTAATTCACATTAAAAGTATTTGTAAACGATGGTGTCAATGATGGGTTCCCCAGGATGATGTTCAAAGGATCATTGTTCGTTGCGACCGGTTGTAATTGCTGCAGTGTTGGTTGCGTGGTGGTGCCGTTATAATTAAAATTGAAGGATTTCTGCTGCGAAAACCTATACTGAAAACGAGCCTGTGGCGCCCATTCTATAAATGTGCGGTCGCTTGTCTGACCGGTAGTTACATCTAACTGGTGAAATTGGTCATCCGTCACACGGGTGCCGAAATTGAAATTGATTTTGCCTTTTTTATAATTAAAGATGGCGCCGGCATGATTCAGAAACTGGTTGAATGAATAATTGCTGCTTAGGCTGTCTACAAGCAAATCATATTTTCCCTGTAGCGTGGGATTATAAGTATTCCTGTCAGCGCTGGCGATATTTGAGCCGACACCATAATTCAGTACGAGCGTCCACAATTGGGTAAACGGTTCGGAATAGGTCACATTAATGTTTAGTATGTTGCTTTGTAAATTATTGGTTTTGTACTGATCGATGTACTGGGTGCTGTCTACATCCTGTGCCGAATCATAATAATTGATTTGCGATTTTAAATACCCGTATGCCTTACTCTGACTGTAGGAATCACTGAACAGGACCGACAATGTGCGACCGGGTTTGGGGAATTTTTTGGTATAAAAAGCGCTACCATTAAATGCACTTTGGTCTGCCGTGTTGGTCAATTGCCGTATGCTATTGTTTACCAGGGCACCATTCAGCGTATCGCCCGCTGTGTAATAACTATCCGTGATGATATGTTTTAATGTGCCGTCTACAGAAATCTTCAGGTCTGACATGGTATCCAGTTTTATCTGATAAACCAAGCTTGCCTTCTGTCTGAACATCGAGTTGTGATAGTTTTGTTCGGAATTGCTGTTCAAAATATAACCGGGGATGTTGTTTTGCGTAATGGTGTTGTTTAATCCATTGATGGTTAAGTTGCCAATCTTGTAATTGGCATTGACAGATTGCTTATCATCATCCCACTTGCTGTCATAATGCAGACCTCCGGTCTGCGCCAGCGGAAAACCCTGCCCGCTGTAAATTCCACCGAAAATGTCAAGATCCTCGGAACTTTGGGTATTGATGCTGATCCCGTTATCGGTAACATTTACCAGATCACCGGTACCATATTTCTGATCGTCTTCCCAGCCCAGGCCTACTTTCCCGTTATTCCCTATCGTACCGTAAGCAGCAATTTTTTCTTTGTTTTTAAAAGAGTTAACGAGTGCTTCTCCCTGATAGATACCCTCAAGCCCGTCTCCAGCCTGCGCTTTACCAAAAACACCCTGGTTCTTATCCGCCTTCAACTTTACGTTAATGGTCTTTTGTGTTTTGCCATCATCAACTCCGGTAAAAGCCGCCTGGTCGCTTTTTTTGTCGTAGAGCTGGATTTTATCCACCATATCTGCCCTGATGTTGCGGGTCACCAGTGTCGGATCGTCTCCGAAAAACTCTTCACCGTCAAGTAAAACTTTGGTCACTCTCTGGCCTTCTGCAGTTATTTTGCCATCCTTGTCCACAGTTATGCCTGGCAACTGTTTGAGTAAGTCCTCTACTTTGGCATTGGGCTGAATCACAAAAGCATTCGCGTTAAACTCTGTAGTATCGCCTTTAATTTTCATCTGCGATGCAGTTCCTTTCACTATTACTTCCTGCAGCAGGCGCGATTTGGGCGTCATGTCAATATCTCCAAAATCATGCGAGGGATTGGCTGAATCGAGACTGAACGTTTCCACATAATCGGCATAATCCGGATAAGCTGCCAGCAGAATATATTTTCCGCGGGGCAGGCCATCCAGCATAAAGCTGCCATCGCTTTTAGCATAGCTGAAATTAACCAGTATTGAATCGCCGGCCTGTAAAATGGTGACTGCAGTTGTACGCAGCTTGACTTTTTCAACCGTGTCGGAAATTGTCCCCTTTACGAAATAGCCATTTTGCGCCGAGGCGCCCAATGCAAAAAAAATCAAAAACGCCCAGAGCACAATAATATTTCTCATGGTTAGAGAATGGGTGGTCGTTTAGAGCAATTTTAAGTATTGTGAAAGATAAAAGGAAATTTCTCCTGTTTCATCAATCTTGTTATAATATAAGAGAGGTTTAAGAAAACTTTTGTTGCACCTGTGTGACTTTTTATTTCTGCGTTCATTCAGAACGAAGGCTGGTTACAGGATTGGCAACAGATGCCTTGACAGATTGAAAGCTGATGGTGATTAAGGCAATCAGCGTGGCTGAAATACCGGCTGCTAAAAAAACCCACCTTTTAGTGGTGGGAATAGATATGTTATTCATTTCGATAAGGGTAAAACTCCTCCGGCAAATGCTTTCTGGTCGATTACCATGTATGACAAAGACGGTTTCTTTATTGAAAATCCAATAAACCGTTATCCAATTGGTGACCGGAATAATCGCCGGTTAAGAAAATGTAATTTATTTCATTAGAATAACGAATCTATGCTGATCAGATTACTTGTTCACTCGTTGCTTTTTATTTCCCCGAGTTTGGATAATTTATTCCTGCTCCAAAAAAACACTCGTACGTACTAATTTTCCCGTCTTTTAACTTAAAATAATCACTGTTCCGGAATAATTTGCCGTCTGTCGTCCAACCATTATAGATTACAAAGGCATTATCTCCACTTATAACCATCTTATCCAAATCCATGCTTTTGATCTTATATGCATTTGGCCAACATCTTTCCTTAAATGCCTTTAAATTGATATGATCATCGAGTGGGCTTGTGAAAGTAAACCCGTCAGCGAGAATTCCCTGCATCAAATTCCAATCTTTTTTCACAAAAGCGGTATAATACGCTTTGACAATTTTTTCATTTGACTCATTTTCGAATTTTAAAGCCGGGTTCAGAGAAGTCTGGGCAAATCCAGGCTGACAGGATATGACAGTCCACGCCATCACGATCCTTACGAAGAGAGTAGTTATTTTCATTATTTCTTGTTTATATACTATAGACAATGCCAGAAGCTATTACCGGACATGTTTGCTTTATTATTTTTTCCTCATGGCGCCGGATGCCTGCTATTTTGTTTAGTAACCCGTTCAAAATACTTTCGAATGGAAGTATCAAGAATAGGCATTTTATTAAAATATGGATTTCGATATAGTTCCATCAGGATGCCAAATGCTTTTTCATCCTGGTGATTATATTGCAAAGCAACCGCATAATTGATTTCTGCAAACGGACTTGGGTAGATTTTTAATAACACCTCGTAGTATTTGCAGATGGCTTCCCAATCAGTGTCTTCAAATTTCTGTGCGGAACAATGTACCCAGGCGATAGCAGCTTCCAGATGATAAGGACAAAAGGATGAGTCTTCTGAATCTATTAATAGTCTGTGTGCAAGTTGTATCAATGAAACATTCCAAAAACTTCTGTTTTGATATTCCAATTCTATTGCGTTGCCATCGACATCAAAACGTGCATCAAAACGGGCGATATTAAAAAGCATGAGAGCCTGCAAGGCTTTAGTTTCAGAGTTGCAAAGAGAACTGTCGAACAAGAATTTATTTAGTATTAATGCGTCTTCACATATCAGTTTTCCCTGACCTATCTCTTTGCCTGATTGTTTGTAGCCTTCATTAAAGATGAGATAAATCACTTTATGTACGATTGAAAGCCGCTCTTTGGAATAGCCATCAGGGTTGGCTGATAAAATCAATACCTCACTTTTTATTTTTTGCCTGGTTCGGTACAGCATTTTCTCGATAGCTTCCAGTTCAGCTCCAAATTGCCGGGCAATATTTTCAACCTTAAGATTGGCGACATATTTAAGAGCAAGCACCACTTGCATTTTTGGTGTAAGGTCCGGGTGACAGCAAGCCATCAGCATCTGCAATTGTGCATCTTTAAAACCATGTTCAGAAATCTCTTCCGCAGCTACTGAGACCATTTTGGCTGATGATAAACCTTCTGTTTTAGAAATTTTTTTAAGGAGATTGATGGATTTGTTTTTACAGGTTTGGAATAACCATCCGGCTGGATTTTCAGGAATACCCTGTTTCGTCCAACGTTCTGCGGCATCAGCAAAAGATTCCTGAACAATATCTTCCGCAGACTCTATAGATAAATTCCTGAAGCGATCCAGGATCAGGGAGATGAGCTGACCGAATTTGTCTTTATAAAGGATTTCTATACATTTCTCAACTTCATTCATTGCTCACGCCATATATTGTTGCAATTGGTCGAACCTCCCTTACGGCCAGACCGCTTTGAACCAATGGGCAGGTTTGGGCAATAGCTGCAGCCTGTTCAATATTTTCTGCCCTGATGATTTCATAGCCGGATATTCCTTCATGAGCTTCGATAAAAGGTCCGTCAGAAAGGATTTGGTCTTTGCTTACATAACGACCTTTTATCAGCAAAGGTTCACCCTTGATATAGTTCCCGCTTTCGATCAGTGAGTCAACCCATTTTAGCATCATGGGTATGTTAGAGAATCGCTCTTCATCCGTCATCTTGTTCAGCATGCCCAGGTCTTCCCTTATGATCATCATAAATTTTTCCATGACTTTATTGTGTTAATTGTTATTATTTTGAAATTGATCTCCCAAAATTAAGACAACGCCAGGTTCGAAAACCGGACTTTTCCCATAATATGTTTATACCTTTGTTGCCCCCTCGAAACATCCAGCTCATTATTTCCTTAGTGACCCCCACGTTGACTTTGTAAAATCAGATTAGTAAGTATAACATAAAACAAAAACAAAATGAACACAACATCAATCAACACAACATCTATGTTCCCACAGGGACAGAGATTACCAAACGACCAGTTTACCGGAGATGCTTTTTTATCAGCATTGGTTGCAAGGGACAAAAACAATGATTTTACAGTTGGCAGTCTGATCTATGAACCAAAAACAAGAAGTTATTGGCATTCGCACCCAAAAGGACAGATATTAATTATACTTGAAGGCGAAGGTCTTTATCAGGAAAAAGGCAAACCGGTAAGAGTTATAAAAAAGGGCGATGTAGTGGTCGCTCCCGAAAATGTACCACATTGGCACGGAGCCTCTGCGACAATCAGAATGGTTGACGTAGCCATTACCAATTACAAAGGCGACGAACAGGCAACCTGGCTTCAACCTGTAACGGACAAAGAATATAATGGTGTAAGCTGACCTGCCGATTATTTCCTTATGGCATTTTGTTGTGCGCGAAGCATTTTGATTTGGTCTTTTACTCTTTCGCTTATATCATCTATTGAGAAACTAGCAGGATCCTGACTGGGTGGATAAGTAACGAATGATTCTAAAAATACCGCTCCTCTTTGAATGCCTTCAGCTACAATAAACATTTTAGTCGCCCACCATTTTTCATATACAAAAGAAGTAATGTCTGCTCTTTCATAGGGATCCTGAATCAGGTTGAACAATTTTGGAACCCGAAGCGGAGTGAACGGATTTGCCCAGATACCAAATCCACCAGGAGTTTTCTGTTCCTGAAAAACAATTTTCCATTCGTTCATTCTCATTGCTACAAGATCTGCATCGTCATTAAAATAGTAGAACTCAGTCCTTGCAGATTTTGGTTGTTCTCCTGTCAGGTATGGTAACTGATTAAAACCATCCAGATGCACTTTGAAATTAGTGCCCTGTGATTGATAACCGGTCAATAATTGCTCTTTTACTTTAGGGTCTCCTGCTGCAGCCAGTAATGTTGGGAACCAGTCCAATCCGGATATGATGCCATTAGAAACTTTGCCGGCAGGTATATGACCCGGCCAACGAATAAAAGCTGGCACACGGAAAGCACCTTCCCAATTGGAATTTTTTTCACTTCTGAATGGGGACATGGCTGCATCCGGCCAGCTGAACATATTGGGTCCGTTATCAGTAGTATAAATAACAATTGTATTGTCTGTGATTCCTAAATTATCCAGCAATTTCAATAAAAGGCCTACGTCTTCGTCATGCTCCAGCATTCCATCGGCATATTCATCGTCTGACATACCGCTTCTTCTACGCATGGATGCACGAACATGCGTAAAGGCGTGCATGCGGGTGGCGTTCATCCAGCAAAAGAATGGTTTTCCGTCAGCGTTTGCCTTTTTGATAAAATTGATTGCTGCTCCAAAAGTCTCATCGTCGATCGTTTCCATCCGCTTTTTTGTCAGAGGCCCCGAGTCTTCAATGATTTGTTTTCCAACCTTTCCAAAACGAGGGTCAACCGTCGGATCATCTACATTCGTTGCTTTGCATTTCATTACACCCCTTACCATATACGATTTCACAAAAGGAGTGTCCTGGTAAGGGTAACTGGGATCTTCAGGTTCTTCTTCTGCATTGAGGTGGTAAAGGTTTCCAAGAAATTCATCGAAACCATGAACCGTAGGCAGGTATTTATTCAAATCTCCTAAGTGGTTCTTTCCAAACTGCCCTGTAGCGTATCCCAGAGGTTTGAGCGCCTGTGCAATTGTTATATCACGGGCTTGCAGGCCGATGTTGGCACCCGGCATACCCACCTTAGATAGTCCGGTGCGAAAACAACTCTGCCCGGTAATAAATGTAGCTCGTCCCGCAGTGCAGCTGTTTTCCGCATAATAATCGTTAAACATAATTCCTTCTTTCGCCAGGCGGTCGATGTTTGGGGTTTCAAATCCCATTAGTCCGTGTGTGTAGGCACTGATATCGGATTGGCCAATATCGTCGCCAAAAATCACCAGGATATTGGGTTTTTTCTGGGCAAACAGATAACTGTTTGAGAAAAAAATGAGAGTTAATAATAATGTATGGTATTTACTTCTTTTTTGTAGTCGCATAACCAGTTTTTTAATTTAAATATCTCCAGGTTGCCTACCAGATATGGATCCTTTTCTCTTCAGGTAAATACATGGAATCGCCTTGCTTTACATGGAATGCATCATAAAAATGCGGATTGTTCATCAGCGGACCATTTACACGCCACATCGGAGGAGAATGTGGATTATTGTTGATCCATAAACGCAGGAATTCATTTTTCATTTTTACACGCCAGATACGCGCAACAGAAATAAAGAACCGCTGGTCTGGTGTATAGCCGCCAATCTTGGTGCTGTCTTGTCCTTCTTTGGTTAGCTTAAAAGCATCATAGGCAATAGAAACGCCGCCAACATCTGCTGCATTTTCGCCAACGGTCATTGCGCCCTTAACGTGCACGGTATCCAGCACCACAAAACTATTGTAGAGGTCGATTACATTTTGCGTTTTTGCTTTGAACTTTGCATAATCATCTTTTGTCCACCAGTTTTTTACGTTGCCTTCCTTGTCGAACTGGGCGCCCTGATCGTCAAATGTATGTGTAATTTCATGACCGATTACCATGCCGATACCTCCGTAGTTTAAGGCATCATCGGCATTGTTGTCAAAATAAGGAGGTTGCAATATAGCCGCCGGAAAAACAATTTCATTGGCGTTTGGGTTGTTATAAGCAGTAACGGTTGAAGGCGTCGTAAACCATTCGCTTCTATCCACCGGTTTGTTGAGTTTAGCCAATTGAAAGAGGTAGTTGTTCGTTGAAGCGGATACGACATTTTCGAAATATTTATCTTTTACAATCACCACGTGGCTATAGTCTCTCCACTTATCGGGATAGCCTATCTTCTTTGTCATGGCAAACAATTTTTCTTTGGCTTTTACTTTTGTACTGTCGCTCATCCAGTCCAGCTTATCTATTCTTGCGGCTAATGCTGTCTCCAAATTATTTACCAGGTCCAGCACACGTTTTTTTGCATCTTCCGTAAAATATTTTTTAACGTATAATTGTCCCAGTGCCTGACCCAATAGCCGGTCTACGGAACTCGCCATTTTTTCACCGCGCGTTTTTTGCACTGCCTGCCCGGTTATTGCTTTATTAAACTCAAATGAAGCATCCACAAAAGGCTGGCTTAACACATCAGCATAATTACTAATTGTATAAGCCTTCAGGTAAATTTTCCAATCGCTGACTGGGAATGGATTTCAGGGCGGAATTCAGTTTGTCGTAATAGGCTGGCTGAGCCACATCAATAGAATCCGTTTTCGCACCCAGATCATTTAAAACATGCTGCCATCCGATATTGGGTTGTTTCTTTTCAAGTGTTGATACCGACATCTTATTATAATTGGCATTTACGTCGCGCAATTCAATATTTGTTCTGTGAGAACCAGCGAGTTGTTTGTCAATATTATAAACAATATCAGCATCTTTATATGCTGTTGCTGAATCGCTGCCGGTAAGTTGAAATAATTTGGCGAGGTATAATTTGTAGGCATGCTGAATAGCCACGCTGGGCGCATCCGTTTTGAAATAATAATCTCTCTCGGGCAGGCCGATACCCGTTTGATTGATATGTGCTATGTTCAGTTTGCTGTTTTTATTATCCGGACCCACTCCAAAAGCCAGAAAAGAATTATTGTTTGACCTGGCTTCTGTTGCAACAAATTTCATCAATGCAGTAAGATTACTGATGCTGTCAATTCTGGCAAGCAAAGGCTTAATAGGATCAAAGCCGAGATGGTTAATCGTGGTTGTATCCATTCCAGAAGCATAAAAATCACCCAGCTTTTGTTCAATACTGCCCGGAGTATTATTGGCTTTTGAAACGCTGTCCAGAATACCCTGCAATCGCAGGCGCTGGGGATAATTCATAAACATATATGCACCCACACCAGATTGCGAAGGAGGTATCCGGGCCGAATCATACCAGATACCGTTAACATACATAAAAAAGTTGTTTTCAGGTTTAACCGAAGAATCGATTCCGGTTATGTCCGACGTGGCAACTGTTTCCGGTTTGCTTTGGCATCCTGCCAGCAAAAGCAATACAGCAAAAAGAAATGGTAATTTATTCATATGTAATGTCGAAGTTAGTTGTTATTGAGATTCCAAAAACAGGGCAAACGCTGATTAGGTAATGTAAATACCGCTACATACAAAATCAAATATTAAATCCTTGATATTGGGTAAAAGCCATGGGTGAGGCTGGAGATGATGTAGTCTTATCCGAACCGCGGTCTTATTGGAAAGAGTGAGTGTTTTCCTTAACTTGTTTTACGGCTATTAAATCCAAATAATTCATAGACCGGACAAAAACCGAATAGACCAGTTAAAAAAAAAGACAACTGAAATAATAATTGCCCCAACGGCAACTCCTCCGAAGATCAATCCTTTAGCATTCAAGGCTATAAGGGTTATGGCAATGAAAATTCTAAGGATTCGATCAAAATTTCCCATATTCTTTTTCATAAAACGCATTTTTTAAAAATCTTTGATACTAATCATTGACCCGGTTTATATGGTTCAAACTTTATTGTCGTGGATGGATAATACCGGAAACTGACAATGGTTTATAATAAACTTTGAGTTCTTCTTGTGAAATAGGTTAATGATCCCATGTTTTCCCGGAAAGACCATAAGCAAATCGATCGGATGACCTTTTACAAATTCAGTAAGCTCAACCGCAATGTTATTACCGGTCAAAAAATTAAAATGGGGTCTGAAAACATGTAAACGGTTTTGAACAGTAATGGATTCAGCTGCCTGATCGGCTTTAAAGTCTTTGCCACGAGCCGCAATATTGATGACTTCAAGATTGGCTTTAAAAAGGGATAGCCACTCTGTAATCGCTTCAAAGGGAGTTTTTTCATCGGCTTTTTTAAAATCACAGGCCATTCCGATATTTATAATATTGCTAAACCTGATTTGTTCAGGAACGATGAGGGTTGGAAAATTAACGTGATTCATTACATGAAATACAGAACTGCCCATTAATGCCCTTTCAAAACTTTTTCCCCGACCGGATGCCCATTACGATGGCCAAGGGTTTTTCCTTTAAACAGATATTGTCAATTTCCTGTTCTACATTTCCGATTCTGACATCTGTAGTAATTGTTATCTTACGATTAGTCCGTTCTTCTAATATCTTGCGCAGGTTGTCCATATCTCTATGGTCAACATCCACCATATCATCAATAACTTCACCCGGTACAGAAACTTCAGATATGGCAATTGGGAATGCAATAGCATGAAACAAAACCAGCTTCGCATTTATAGAAAGTGCCAAATCGGCGGCATAGTTTACCGCGTTTAGGGAGGAACTTGAAAAATCGGTTGGTGCTAATATTGTCTTCATGTTTCAAATATGTAGCTAATATGGATAATAATAAATGAGCCTTATCAAAACGAAATATGACAGATATCATGTGGTTGGGAATACATGATCACAATCATAAGCTTAATAGATACTCGTCATATTAATTCGCATTACAGGGTGCTAAGTTGCAGAGAAAAAAACTATGAAAGCACTTGTATATCATGGTCCAAACAGCAAGTGCTGGGAGGAGAAAAACAAACCAGCCATTCAGCATCCTTCAGACGCGATCGTTAGAATAACAAAAACGACTATTTGCGGTACGGATCTTCACATTCTGAAAGGAGATGTTCCTGAAGTCGTAGATGGCCGCACACTGGGTCATGAGGGTGTAGGTGTGGTTGAAGAAACGGGTGATTTTGTTACCAGGTTCAAAAAAGGAGATCATGTCTTAATTTCCTGTATTACATCCTGCGGAATTTGTGACTATTGCAGGAAAGGAATGTACTCACATTGTGAAAACGGCGGATGGATTCTTGGTCATCTGATAGATGGTACTCAGGCAGAATATGTCCGCATACCTTATGCCGATACAAGTCTTTATAAAATTCCTGATAATAGCGACGAAGAAGCATTGGTTATGTTGAGCGACATATTACCAACCGGATATGAATGCGGTGTTTTAAACGGAAAGATAGTACCAGGTAGTTCTGTAGCAATTGTGGGAGCTGGTCCGATCGGGCTGGCTGCTTTATTAACAGCACAATTTTATGCCCCCTCTGAAATTATAATGATCGATCCGGATGATAACCGCCTTTCAATAGCAAAAAAAATGGGGGCAACAAAAACAATTAACAACCGGGCAGAAATGGCTGTTGAAAAGGTTTTATCATTCACCAATAATAGGGGAGTTGATACTGTGATAGAAGCCGTTGGAATACCGGAAACATTTGAGCTGTGTCAGTCATTGGTAGCAGCCGGTGGTGTCATTGCCAACATAGGCGTGCATGGAAAACCTGTAAACCTCCATCTGGAACAATTATGGGGTAAAAATATTTCGATCACTACAAGACTGGTGGATACCATTTCAACACCCATGCTGATGAAGACCGTCCAGTCAGGAAAACTCAATTCAAAACAATTAATAACCCATCGTTTTAAACTTTTCGAAATTATCAGGGCTTACGAATGTTTCGGCCACGCTGCGAAGGAAAAATCATTAAAGGTTATACTAAGTAATGATGAGAAATAACTTTTATTGGGAATACCGGCAATAAAAACCGGAATGGTATTCTTCAGAGTGAAACCTTAGAATAGAACTTATTCATTTTAAAAACTGTTTCAGTTAGTTTTTCCCTGTGCAGGGGATGGGCAATATTAATCAGAGCCTTTGCCCGTTCCTGCAGATTTTTGCCATACAAATAGGCAATTCCATATTCTGTAACGATATAATGAACATTTGCCCTGGTGGTAACCACACCTGCGCCGGCTTTTAAAAACGGAACAATTTTGCTCTCACCCTGAGAAGTCAGAGATGGCATGGCAATGATGGGTTTTCCGCCTTCAGACAGGGACGCACCCCTCATAAAGTCCATTTGTCCGCCTACTCCTGAATACATTTTTAAACCAATGGAATCGGCACATATCTGTCCGGTAAGATCAATTTCAAGTGCACAGTTGATGGCAACGACCTTTGGATTTTGGCGAATAATATGAACATCATTTACATAACTGATATCCAACATTTCGATCATAGGATTATTATTGACAAAGCTGTAGAGTTTTTTGGTACCGACCATGAAACTCGAAACGATTTTAAATCTCCTTTTTTTCTTCATCTCTCCTGTAATCACACCACGCTCCACCAGGTCAATAATTCCATCAGAAAACATTTCTGTGTGAATACCCAGCTGCCTGTGTCCCTGAAGGTTTTTTAATACGGCATTCGGTATTTTGCCGATTCCCATTTGTAAAGTGGATCCGTCTTCAATTAAAGAAGCTACATTTTCGGCGATTTTAGAATTCAGTGTATCTGGTTTTGCCGGTTCAGTTTCCAGGACAGGCTCATTAACTTCAACCATGGCATCGATCATGCTTGAATGTATGATAGCGTCGCCGAATGTTCTGGGCATCTGAGGATTTACCTGGGCTATAATACAATCTGCATTTTCAAGCACAGCAGGGGCAATATCAACAGAAACCCCCAGAGAACAGTAACCGTGCTCGTCAGGGCACGAAACATGGATCAGGGCCACATCAATAGGTATAATCTTCTTCCTGAACAGTGAAGGGATTTCGCTTAAAAACAACGGAATATAATCAGCCCTTTTTTCCTGAACTGCATTGCGCAGGTTGGCACCTATGAAAAAACAGTTAACCCTGAATATGTCCTGCCATTCGGGATCGGCATAAGGCGCAATACCTTCCGTATGCATTTGATAAATCGTAATATCCCGCAGACCGGACGCCTGTTTCATGAGACCCCTGATCAATTGCTGGGGTGCAGCCGCTCCGGTCTGTATAAATATATTACTTCCCGATTTAACAAGACCCATAGCATGTTCAAGCGATTGATACATATTTATTATTGGAGATTAGAAGGGTCAGTGAATATTAAGAAAAATGAGCAATGAAAATGGGACATGCATGACTTGTAATAACGCAATCAGCAAAACTTCTATTAAAAAGATTTGAAAAAGCTGACCTGGAATAAGATCCAGTTATAAGTAGAACATTCTTTCTATTTTCCAGCCAGGAAGAAAAATATTTCTTCGGGTCAAAATGCAATCTCGATGCATTGAGGGATTCGAAATGAGTTTTGGTGTATTCCTGAAGAAGCCCCCGATCCGGTATTTCAGTGCCCAGTTCACTTTTAATATGTACAAAATCTGCAGGCAGATCCACATAGTCGGGAAATAAATAAACAAATTGCTTTAAAGCAAACATGCTTTCTTTCCCTCCGTCATATGCTACTGCCAGTCTTTCAATTTCTTTAAATTGTTCGGGGACGACCATTACCGGACATTCAGACCCTCTCAGGGTTTCTTCCATAAAATAATTAGGCTGAATGTTTAAAGCATCCAGACAAAAAAGTTCTTCGCTGATGATTACAAGGTCTGCAAATCGGCTTTCTTTAATGAAAAGCTCTTTGTCCCATGATCCTTCATAAGGATGTATTTGATATTTAATCCCGTGTTTTTCACATTCAGTTGAGAATTGTTCCTGGCTTTTCATCACCAGCATTTTTTCATTTTCCTTGAGTTTCGTGTATGGCTCAGATACAGGTATAAAGCCGATAGGTATCAATTGTTCAACGTCTACAGGTGTGAAAAATAAACCTTTTACGGTGATGGGTTCATTTTCACGAATTTGTTCAATCAGTTTAAATGCTCCTTCCGGAAAATTATCTCCGTCGCAGAGAAATAGTATTTTTTTCATGGCTATATTTTTTACTGACCAAAATTAGAACAGATGTATATCAGGAAGAATGATATCAATCAGTATGACAACTGACATTGCTCAGTCTGTGAAGGCCCTGTATGGGTGATATTGCCTAATTTTAACAAGTGTCATGAGTCGCGATTCAATGCTTCCTGAAGATTAATCATATTTTTTATGACAGAAGCAGACAACAAAATAATTCTTACGTTAAATGGCGGCTCATCGAGTATTAAATTTGGTGTATATAAAAATGAGAAAACTCCCGTTCTGGTACTCAAAGGTAAAATCGATCGGATTGGATTAATTGATCCGGTTTTAATTTATGCTGATTTAAATAGTAACCAGAAAAATTCCCAACCGGTCAATGCAAAAAATATGCGGGAGGCTGCAGGTATTTTAATGGAATGGGTTGAGAAAAAAATAGCATTTGAAAACCTGGTAGCCGTCGGTCATAGATTTGTTCACGGGATGGAGCACATGGATGCGCAAATTATTACAGATAACCTGCTTGACGAATTGCAAAAGATTATCCCCTATGATCCTGACCACCTTCCAGGTGAAATTGAACTGGTGAACGCATTCCGTAAAAAATTTCCTGATCTGATACAAATAGTATGTTTTGATACAAGTTTTCACACAACATTACCCAGAGTAGCCAGCCTGCTTTTCCAATACCCCGGCGATTTGATAATGAGGGAATCAGAAAATATGGTTTTCATGGTTTGTCGTACAGCTATCTTATGGAAGAGCTAATTAGGCTGGGAGAACAGGCAGCAAAAAAAGGACGGGTAATTCTGGCTCACCTTGGAAATGGTGCAAGTTTGGCCGCCGTTCTTGATGGAAGATCGGTAGATACCAGCATGGGGTTCACCCCTGCTGGCGGATTTATGATGGGAACCCGTCCGGGAGATGCTGGATCCGGGCATTGCTTATTTTATAATGAGCAGAGAATCCTTAAACGCAGAACAATTCAGTGATCTTATCAACCACCAATGCGGACTAATAGGTATTTCTGAAACGAGTTCGGATATGCATGATTTATTGGATAAAGAAAATTCTGATATAAGGGCAATGGAAGCTGTGAACCTGTTCTGCTACCAGGTAAAAAAGTGGATTGGGTCATTTGCTGTTGTCTTGGAAGGTCTTGATGTTCTGGTGTTTTCGGGAGGCATTGGTGAAAATGCTCCGGCTATCCGTGCAAGGATATGCAATGGCTTGAGGTTCATGGGAATTGATCTGGACGAAAAACTGAATGAAAAAAGCGAAACAATTATTTCATCCGGGAAAAGTAAAATAATTGTGTATGTCATACCGACGGATGAAGAATTTATGATCGCAAAAACGATTTGTCGTGTTTTAAATCTTTAGAAAATCTATAAATAAGAAATCATGCAAATCAGAAGAAATAAATTTATCGGAAGACGCTCTGTCGATTGATCTTTTGAATAGAATGAATGCCTATTGGCGGGCGGCCAACTATCTTTCCGTGGGTCAGATATTTCTGTACGATAATCCTTTATTAAAGGAACCATTAAAACCCGAGCATATAAAAAAAATGCTGCTGGGACACTGGGGTACAACGCCGGGTCAAAATTTTATTTATGTGCATTTAAATCGTGTGATCAAAAAATATGATCTCAACATGATTTATATCGCAGGTCCAGGACATGGCGGACCTGCGCTCGTGGGTAATACTTATCTTGAAGGAACTTATAGTGAAGTATATCCGGCTATCAGCCAGGATGAAGCAGGATTAAAAAATCTTTTCAGACAGTTTTCTTTTCCCGGAGGAATTCCAAGTCATGTTTCTCCGGAATGCCCTGGCTCCATTCACGAAGGTGGTGAATTGGGTTATTCATTAAGTCACGCGTTTGGTGCCGTATTTGATAATCCTGATTTAATGACAGCCTGTGTGATTGGCGATGGAGAAGCAGAAACCGGTCCGCTTAGCTACTGCATGGCATTCAAATAAATTTCTTAATCCTGTATCGGATGGAGCAGTGCTTCCCATACTGCATTTGAATGGTTATAAAATTGCCAACCCGACAATTTTAGCCAGGATTACACGACCGGAATTAGAACAATTTCTTAAAGGATGCGGATGGGAACCCCATTTTGTAGAAGGTGATGATCCACTCACGATGCATCGGGAAATGGCAGAGACGCTGGAAAGGGTAATTGAAAAAATAAAAACAATTCAGCAAAACGCGCGGCAGAAAATAAATCATGTGCGACCTGTATGGCCGATGATCGTTTTAAAATCGCCAAAAGGATGGACCGGCCCAAAGAAGTAAATGGTCTTCCGGTGGAAGGAACATTTCGTGCACACCAGGTTCCTTTACCGGAAGCAGGAAAAAATCCGGTGCATTTAAAACAACTGGAAGACTGGTTGAAAAGTTATAAACCCGAAGAACTTTTTGATGAGAAAGGAAAACTAATTCAGTCATTAGCCGATCTGGCTCCCAGAGGGAAAAAGGAGAATGGGTGCGAATCCGCATGCCAATGGCGGCTTGCTGATGAGTGAACTTATCATGCCCGATTTTAAAGATTATGAGTGGAAGTTCCCAGCCCAGGCAGTAAGGAAGCTGCTGATACATTAGTCCTTGGAGAATTTCTCCGGGATATTATAAAGGTGAAATGAGCCGAAAAGGAACTTTAGAATATTTGGACCGGATGAAACGCTTTCAAACAAACTGGATCATGTATTTGAAGCAACAAACCGGCAATGGGAAGGCGGCATTGAAAAAAATGATCAGTATTTGAATGCAGATGGTCGTGTTATGGAAGTATTAAGCGAACATCAATGTGAAGGCTGGCTGGAAGGATACCTGCTTACGGGAAGACATGGGTTATTCAACAGCTATGAAGCTTTTATTCATATCGTCGATTCGATGTTCAACCAGCATGCAAAATGGCTGAAGATCACGTGCGGAATTCCATGGCGAAGAAAAATTGCGTCCCTGAATTATCTTTTATCTTCCCATGTCTGGCGACAGGATCATAACGGCTTTACGCATCAGGATCCGGGTTTTATTGATCATGTAGTGAATAAAAAAGCAGAAGTTATTCGTGTATACCTTCCCCCGGATGCGAATTGCCTTTTATCCATCATGGATCACTGTTTTCGCAGCCGGCATTATGTAAATGTAGTGATTGCAGGAAAACATCCTGCGCCACAATGGCTGAAGATGGAAGAAGCCGTAATTCATTGTACAGAAGGCATTGGAATCTGGGCCTGGGCAAGTAATGATCAGAATCAGGAGCCTGATGTGGTGATGGCCTGTGCGGGTGATGTTCCAACACTGGAAATACTCGCTGCTGTATCGATTCTTCACAAACATTTACCCGATTTGAAAATCCGGGTTGTGAATGTGGTTGACCTCATGAAACTGCAACCACATACCGAACATCCGCACGGATTAAATGATATGGACTTTGATTTTCTTTTTACAAAAGATAAACCCGTAATTTTTGCTTTTCACGGTTATCCATGGCTAATCCATCGGTTAACCTATAAACGGACTAATCACGCAAATATTCATGTGCGGGGATATAAGGAAGAAGGAACCATTACAACACCTTTCGATATGACCGTGCTGAACGATATGGATCGTTTTCACCTGGTAATGGATGCGATTGAACGACTTCCACAGTTAGGCGACACCTGCTCCTATCTTAAACAAGAGATGCAGGATAAACTGATTGAACATAAAATTTACATCCGAAAAAATGGAGAAGATATGCCTGAAATCAAAAATTGGAAATGGCAATCAATATCGAATGATCACTAGTTAATAAGGTTTTTTAATTTCTCTGTGTTATTAATTATGATTTTCCCGTTATTAATATTGATTAATTTTTCAGCCTTAAAATCACTTAGTGTACGGATGAGGGATTCCGTTGCCGTCCCAACATACTGGGCAATTTCTTCCCGGGAAATCTCTATGGGCATTGTCTTTTCATTAAGTTGAATTTGTTGGTGATTTCGACAAGTGCTGTTGCTACCCGCTTTCTCAGGGAATTATATGCAAGGCTTAATAGGCGTTCTTCTTTTTCTTTTACATTTTTTGTAATGATGTGAATGAACTTCGAAGCAATACCAATTTCGTTATATACCATCTGAAGAAAATCATCTTTCGGAATGGAAAGTATTTCTGCATCTTCGATGATGACTGCTGAATCTTCATAATTTGAATTTTCAAGCAGTGCCGAATAGCCAATAAAATCCCCGTCATTATATAAATTAGTTATATACTCTTTGCCGTCCTGATTCGTTTTTAATCCCTTCACTTTACCTTTTACCAGATAAAATAAAAACCGGGGTTTTTTTCCTTCCTGGTAAAGAGTCTGTTTGCGCTTCATAATTTTCGGTATCATATTTTTCTGATAGTTGCCGGATTAGCCCGGTATCTTTTACATCCGTCAGGAACTGACTCAATCCCTGAAAATTCAACTCATAATTATTGATGTAAGATGGCCGATTTCTTTAGCCTGATTTCAACTGCATTCAACAGTTCTATATCTTCGAAAGGTTTCGTTATGTAATCATCTGCACCCATTTCCATTCCTTTACGAAAATCGTTTCTTTCCGTCTTCGCCGTTAGAAAAATAAAAGGAGTATGCTCCATTTCATGATTTTTACGAATCAAATGAAGTACACCATAACCATCCAGTTCCGGCATCATGATATCACAAACGATCAGGGAAGGCTTTTCTCTTAAGGCTATTTCCACGCCTTTTTTGCCATTCTCAGCTGTAAAAGTTTTGTAGCCGGCAAGGTCAAGGATCTCAGCAGTATTTTCCCTGATATCCTTATTGTCATCAATTACCAAAATGGAAGCAGCCATAATGTTAGTTTTTATCAGGAATCGAAAATGTAATTTTTGTCCCTTTTCCAAGGGTGCTTTCCAATGTAATTGACCCGCCTAAAAGATCCACATATCTTTTAACAATATGCAGGCCGAGACCTGTGCCCTGAATATTGGTAACGTTTCTTCCCCTGAAAAAAGAAGAAAATAAGTGCTCCTTGTCTTCTTCCGATATTCCCATGCCTTCGTCCTGAATGGAAACACAGGTAATATTATCCTTTATCTGGCTGACAATATGAATTGGTTTGGAAATATCCGAGAATTTGATTGCGTTTGAAATAAGATTAAAAAGAATATTTCGTATCAGATTTTTATCACTGGTAATTAAGCTTTTGCAGACATTTTTATACGTGATGTGCTGACCTGTTTTGAGCGTTGGATTCATTTCCTCAATCGTGTCCCGTATTAATTCTTCCAGGTTGAATTCATGCAAATGAATCCCGATTTTTCCTTCTTCCAGTTTACCCAGCGATAAAAAGTCTTCCAGAAGGGTATTCAAATGCCTGACCGAATTTTTTATTTTTTCAATATGCCTGGATCTTTTTTCCTGGTCATCTGATGTGGTATATTTTTCTATAAGGGAAGCCGACGACAGAACGGTACTTAACGGGGTTCTGAATTCATGGGAAGCCATGGATACGAAACGCCCCTTAATTTCGTTTAACTGTTTTTCCTTGTCCAGCGCCAGGCTTAATTCATTTTGAGATTCTTCTAAACGTTGAAGCGCTTCTTTAAGAATGGTAGTTCTTTGTTCGACTTTTATTTCCAGATCGGCATTCAGCAGTCGCATTTGATCCGTCACTTTTTCCAATTGCTGCTGCTGAAGAATCATATTGCGTTCTGTTTCTTTACGCCGGGTAATATCGATGATAAAGGCAATGACATATCGTTCATCATTTTGGACATAGGTACTCAGGCTTACTTCCACTGGAAAGGTACTGCCATCTTTTCTTCCTGCCAGAAGATCCCGGTTATGCCCCATGGTCCTGTTTTTAGGATCATGGTAAAAGTCCTCCCGGTGTCTGACATGAATTTTTTTAGCGCTGCTGGGAATGAGAACCTCAATTTTTTGACCTTCCAGTTCTTCCGGAGTATAGCCAAACATCTGGCAGGCTGAAGGATTAATAAGGGTAATTATTCCCTGATGATTGGTCGCTACAATGCCTTCCGTTGCATTTTCAAAAAGAGAATTCAGATGTACCGGATTATTCCGCATTCCCAATGGTTTCAACGAAATTACGGATGTTTTATAATTGCAGAAGTTTTTGCTCGATCGCTATGGCCTTCGGAAATAATATGGTATGTTCCAAAAACTTGTGTTGAAGAAGGATATTATGAGCTTCTTCGAGTTTTTTAATAATGACCTGATAATTGAGACAGGCATTTTCAGGAGGAATAAATTGATTCGTTTCGATTTTCAATTCCTGCAGAAGGCCTTGAATTTGGGAATGTTCTTTCTCAACAGTATATAATGGTTTGCGGAGGGTTCTGACAAACAGATTACCGTAAGGCTCTTTTCTCCTGTATGCCGAATCAATTTGCTTTATATAAGGAAAAATGATTTCATCTTCATGACGGTTATGGAGCGTCAGGAATTCAGTCAATTTTGAAAACAATTCAGATATCCGGATTAATTCGGGGTATTTGGATTGATGGCCCACCAGAAATGATTCCAATGTAGAAGAGAGCAGAGGCAACGTTATATAAATGTAAGCATGGTGAATATTGGTAATAAAATCTACTATAAAATCAATATTCCATTCTTCAAATGGCAGATTGTTTGGAAGGATAAAATTTCTGGTAGCTTCTTGAAGTTCGTTTGTTATCTGCTCAAAATCAATTCCCTTAGTCTCACAGGCTGACTTCAGTGATACGGACACACTGCAGCAATAGCTCAGCTGATATTTCTTAAAAACATCAGCTGTCCGGTAATCCAGTTTTACGATTTCATTAATCGCACAGTCAAAATCATTCATTATTATTTCATTGGGATTAATATCACGCTGCAAATATATTTTTATGCGAATACTACCATTATGACTTTAATCATGTTAAGACCTTTCTTTTGTCATATAACAATCTGTTTTGTTAAAATATTTTTGACCATTAAATCAATCAAATGATCGAAACGGGGAAATTACCTGAATCTGAAAAGGATCGTGTCTTTGACAGAAACTTTAAACCAAAAGGGGCCATTGCATTTTTCATCCTCCTGATTTTGCTGGGTATGGTAATCTGGTATGGCATCTATTTTCTTATGCTCGAAAGAATTTAAATATATCACATGTCAGTAATGGACCCGTCAGAAAAAAAAGTTATCTGGATAACCGGAGCCGTCCTTATGCTTTTCATTTTTTCAATTTTATATGCGAGGGGCAGAAATAACGAGCTTCCTGAATGTCTTCCTTTTGATAAAGCTTATCTGGAACCCAAGGTTACACAGCTTGATGATAAAACATTCCAGGTCTACGCCGTTGCACAAATGTGGCAGTTTCAGCCGAATCAAATTAATATTCCTGTTGGTAGTGAAGTCGATTTTTTTGTTACCTCAAAGGATGTTGTTCACGGATTCAATATCAATGAAAAAAATGTGAACATGATGGCAGTATATGGAAATATTAATAAGACAACAGTAAAATTTGAAAAACCCGGAATATATAAAATCACCTGTCATGAATACTGCGGAGTCGGCCATCAATCTATGCAGGCGGAAGTGATTGTTACTGAAAAGCCCATTAAATAATCAACCAAGAAAAAAGTATGCAAATTTCAAAATCTTTAAAAAGGCTTATTTACTGGGAACTTGGAATTCCGTTAACACTTCTAACCATCGGAATTTACCATGGCCTGATGCAAACCATTTACCGGGCCGGCGTCATTCACCAGACTTCCTTTGCACACCTGGATTACTATCAGGGGCTGACGCTCCATGGTGTGATCAATGCGGTTGTTTTAACTTCCTATTTTGCTGTGGCCTTTGGTCATGCAACGATTGCCTACTATTTAAAAAGAGAACCGCATAAATGGGTTTGCTGGTTAAGTTTCTGGTTAATGACTGTCGGCACCCTGATGGCTGCCTGGGCGATGCTTTCAGGGAAGGCGTCAGTGCTCTACACTTTTTATCCTCCCCTGAAAGCTCATCCACTTTTTTACCTGGGCGCAGCTTTGCTGATTGTGGGATCCTGGGTTCCGCTATTCAGCTGGGCAAATATTTATGTGCACTGGAAAAAAGAAAATCCTGAAACCAAAACACCATTAGCCGTTCTGGGTACCCTGATCAACTTTACCATCTGGTTCGTTTGTACGCTGGCGGTAGCGTATGAAGTATTGGTGTTGTTACTTCCCTGGGCCATGGGATGGAAGGCTACGGTTAACGTAACCCTGGCACGAACCTTATTTTGGTTTTTCGGACATGCACTTGTTTACTTCTGGTTGCTACCAGCTTATATTATGTACTATACGATCATGCCAAAGCTGGCGGGTGGAAAATTATTTTCTGATCTGGCAGGCCGCATTTCTCTTTTTCTTTTCCTGATATTTTCTGTACCTGTTGGTGTTCACCACCAGTTCAGCGATCCTTCGATACCTCGTGGAATAAAAATGTTTCAGGGATTGTTAACTTTTGGGGTCGCCGTTCCAAGTTTTATTACTGCATTTACGCTGGCAGCTTCTCTGGAATATGCGGGCAAAAAAAGAGGTTCTCGTGGATTGCTTGGGTTTTTTGGAAAGTTGCCTTACCTGGATGCAGACCGTTATTTATTTGCATACCTGATAGGAGGGTTGATTCTATTCATTTTCGGAGGATTGACCGGCATTGTAAATGCTTCGGGCGTTTTGAATGCAGTTGTACATAATACCGCCTGGTTACCCGGACATTTTCATATGACCGTCGCTGGTCCTGTTTTCCTTAGCATAATCGGGATGAGCCTGTTTTTGTATAGTGGTATTTCGGGGAAACCCATATTTCTTCCCAGGGTAAATGTTATCATTCCTTATTTGTGGGTAATCGGCATTCTGATATTTTCTACCGGACTTTCCTGGGGAGGATTGATAGGCGAACCAAGGAGAACGAACCTTGGATTAACTTATCTGAATCCAAAAAATGAATTGTTCACACCCGAATGGGTTCCCACAACGATGCTGGCATTGGCAGGAGGTATTATTATGACTTTCGCAGCCTTTTTGTTTTTCATTGTTTTTTTTGGAACCATGTTCAGTAAAAAAACATCTGCAGGTGCCCTGGATTTCCCGGTAACTGAAGTGTTGCATAATGAAAAAAGGATTCCCCTGTTCGACACATTCAAACCCTGGCTGGTTATCATGGGCATTTTGATTCTTCTGTCCTATGTCCCTGCCTTTATCAGTGCAAGTAAAAATCCGGGCCCGGGAGCACCACCTTTTACACCGGATAATCCCGTTCCAGAACAAATTTCAAAAAATTCAAATCCCTATAATGAGCCATAAATATTTGACATTTTGAAATCTAATAAAACGATATTTTATTTCGTATTGCTGGTGGTTGCAGTGCCGTTTACAGTTTTCGGTATATCCCAATGGTATGAATCGAATTTTCAGCGTTTACCGGTTCTCGGTCCTGAAAAACATCTGGTGGGGAATTTTAATTTTTTGGATCAGTCGGGACAAATGATAAACCAGGATTACTGGAAAGGTAAAATAATTGTCGCCAGTTATTTTTTTACAAGCTGTCCTTCCATTTGTCCCAAAGTAATGTATCAGCTGAAAAGAATACAGGCATATGGGCCAAAAAATGTGTTGATCAGTTCATTTACGGTTGATCCGGAGAGAGACAGTGTCGGAAGACTAAAAGTTTATGCAGAAAAACAGGGAATAAAATCAGGTTGGCTTCTTTTAACGGGCGACAAAATCAGTCTGTACAAATTTGCAAGAACCGATCTGATGATTGATGCTACGGATGGAGACGGCGGTCCCGGTGATTTTATCCATAGCGACAAGCTGGTGCTCATTGACCCCCTGAAACAAATCAGGGGATATTATATCGGAACGGACGAATCCGATATCAACAGGCTTATCCGTGATATCGACAAATTAAATATTGAATTTAAGTTATAAATAAGAAACAGGTATGAGAAAGAAAATTATGATTTCAATTTTAACACTGTTAACTGGGCTGCGCGTTTTTTCTTTTCCACCTGTTAATGAAGGTAAAACGATATTCACATCACGATGCGCGAGCTGTCATAATGTAAACAAAATTGTTCTGGGACCGGCATTGGCAGGAGTAACTGAACGCCATTCGGAGGAATGGATAATAAAATTTGTTCATTCTTCGCAAACCGTGATTAAAGGCGGGGATACAGCGGCAATCAGGCTATACGAAAAATTTAATAAGATTCCCATGCCGGATCATCCCGATTTAACTGCCGAAAACATTCAGGGTATTCTTGCATATATTAAATCAGAAACGAAAACATCTGTTCCGGCTCCTTCCTTCAGACCGGAAAATGTGCATCCGAATTATACGCCAATTACAATCACCTATAAGTTTTTTGCAACCTACTTAGGCCTTGTCATTTTGATGGCCGCTTCTTCGTTGCACTGGTTAAAGTAAAAGAAATTCAAAGGAATAAAAGGGATGGGCCTTTTAATAATTAATAATTGATAATTATGACCCATCTCGCTCTCCTGAATAAATATAATGTCCCGGTTCCAAGGTATACCAGCTATCCAACAGTTCCTTTCTGGAGTGAAAATATGCATGTCTCGCAGTGGAAAAAGGCCTTTCGTGACCAATTTCACATTGCAAACAGTACAGAGGGTCTGAGTTTATATATACATCTTCCTTTTTGTGAATCCCTCTGCACTTACTGCGGTTGTAATAGGAAAATAACGACCAATCATGGCGTTGAAGCTGAATATATAACTGCCCTTATAAATGAATGGGCCCTTTATTGTGAATTAATGGAAGAAGTTCCGGTCATCCGGGAACTTCACCTGGGAGGAGGAACGCCGACTTTTTTTTCTTCTGAAAACCTGAATGCGCTGTTAAAAGCCATTCTTGATAATTCCATCATTCATTCCACTCCTGAGTTTAGTTTTGAGGGTCATCCAAATAATACCACCAGAGTACAGTTACTAACCTTGTTTGAGAGGGGATTCAGAAGAGTAAGTTATGGCGTTCAGGACAATGATCCGGTTGTTCAAAAAGCAATTAACAGAATTCAGCCCATTGAGAATGTGAAAAGGGTAACAGAAATGGCCAGAGAAATAGGTTATGATTCTGTCAATTATGATCTGATCTATGGTTTGCCTTTTCAAACACTCAACAGCATCCGGAAAACACTGGAGGATTGCATTTCTTTGAATCCTGACAGGTTTGCTTTTTATAGTTATGCGCATGTTCCCTGGACAAGTAAAGGACAGCGCCTGTTTGATGAAAATGATTTGCCTTCAGCCGAAGACAAAATGAATTTCTACCAGGAGGGAAACAGAATATTTAAGGAAAATAATTATCATCATATTGGTATGGATCATTTTGTTCTTCCAACAGATGATTTGTTTAAAGCCTGGAAAGCCGGTAGGCTCCATCGCAATTTCATGGGGTATACAACACAACACGCAAATTTGCAATTGGGATTGGGTGTTTCCGCTATTAGTGATACGGGTCATGCTTTTGCTCAAAATAGTAAATCGTTGCATGATTATTACAGTCTGGTAAATAAAAAAGAACTACCCGTAATAAAGGGTTATTTTTTGAATAATCAGGATGAGAGATTTAAGAACTATATTCTTGATATCAGTTGTCAGGGGAAAACTTATTTCAACAAACAGGATATGGAAACCCTGCAATTATTTACATTTCCGCAGTTAAGACAATTGGAGATGGATGGATTGGTACAGTTCAATGAACACCATGTTGAAATAACCGAATCAGGTAAGAGTTTTATCAGAAATATATGCATGGCATTCGATTTGCATCTACTAAATAAAGCCTCTGCAGAAGACAAACAAAAATTCAGCAATGCTATTTGACGTCTTCAATTTTCGAATTCACTTTTCAAAGACTACTTATTGATTAATATCATGCTTCCGGATAACATGCATCATGTTAAAGCTTTGCAAGGGTAAATATATTTATGTCACGTCATTGTATAAAACAATAAACCAAAACAGGAAATATGAAAGCAGCTAAATTATTATTCAGTCTGGCTATTTGCTTTTTTATATTTTCCCCAATGGGGAATTACTTGCTTGCGCAGGTTACAGTGGTTGATTCATCCTTATTGGACCGGGTGACTGAATTAGAAAAACAGGCGGCCTATAAAAAGCCCGGGGAAGATCATTTCATGGTGGTGGGTTTAACCACTATCGGATGGAACATGAACAAAACAACAGTTACTTCCGGAGGAGTAGGACAGTCGGTAAAAACCAATTCTTTTCCAGACGATGCAGAATTTGAATTCAGTCCGATGTTTCTCTGGAGACACGGAACTAAATTTCTGATGGAATTTGAACCTTCCTATTCTTCCGGCGGAGGACTGGGTGTAAACTGGGCTGATGTTTCTTATTTCGCCAGCCCCGGACTAATTATTCGTGCCGGATATTTTGTAGTGCCATTTGGTATATACAATAAACGTCTGGCAGCCGGATGGATCAATAAACTCGCTACTGACCCTCCGGTAGCAGATATTCCCAATGATGCTGACTATGGAGTTGAAGTGGAAGGAGGTTTGCCCCTTGGAAATATGAAATGGAGTTACGATGTGAGTCTTACGAACGGCAATCAGTTATTGACCGATGGAGAAATGCAGGGTGTCGGTTCAATAGATAATAATCAAAATAAAGCAGTTACTGCCAGGTTATCGCTTCTGCCATTTTCAAATTCATCCCTGGAAATTGGTGTAAGCGGACAAATTGGTAAAGTAGGAGATGCCGCTGCTCCCAATCAAAGTGCCCAGTCGAAGGCATATGCATTGGATCTTGACTATGTTAAACTTTTTAACCCGGTGCTAGTCAACATCAAAGGGCAGTATAATTACGTATACGTCACAAACCAGAATTATATAAACCCGAATGACTCTTCTGTTTATACATTTGATAATAAGACGACAACGGGTTTTGCTCAAATTTCCCTCCGGCCAACAGGTTCATCTAATCCTTTTGTAAAGAACCTGGAGTTGGCATACCGGTATAGTAATTTTATTGCACCGACCGGTTCTCTTTGGGGCCAGAAAAACAAAATCTCAGAAGCCGCCTTACTATACTGGATAAGCTGGAGAACAGTGTTAAAATGTGCTTACCAGTGGAATAATAGTAGTAGTACTGCCCTTGGAACTGAAGGTACAACTACCCAGTCGAATACATTATTCATTCAATTCTCCATCCAACTTTAAATCAGTTTAAAATGAAAAAAGTATCTATAAAAAAAGTTTCCGTTTTACTGATCTTAGGATTAGGTATGTTCATTGGCCTGACTTTCGTTGGTTGTAAAGCAAGTCAGCAGGTATCCGCTAAGTCCGGAGTGCAGTTGTGGGCAGAAAATTGCCAGCGATGCCATAACACACCATCGCCCTCTTCATTCTCACCTGAACAGTGGGAAACAGTCGGAATGCATATGCAAACACGGGCCCTCCTGACAGATGAAGAAAAAACTAAAATTGTAAATTTCCTGAAACAATAATAGTTTCCGGTTGCAGGAGTTAGTTTCAACTACTTTAACCAGGCCTGAACTAAATAAATGCGGGAACAAAATCAGTCTAAACAAAATACTATCCGGTATCACCATTGGATTGATTTGTCCATTCTGAATCTCTGCATAGTTGCATTGCTGGGCATGGTATTAAGAAGTAAAATCGTTTTTGCACTGCCTTTTATCAATTATAATCATTTGCTGGAAGCTCATTCCCATTTCACTTTCGGGGGTTGGGTAACGCTGATTTTAATGTCCCTTTTTATTTATGAACTATTACCGGAATCTGCCAGCCAAAAACCCATATATCAATGGCTGCTGGGAAGCATTGCTGTTTGTGCCTGGAGTATGCTCCTTGCATTTGCTGTAAAGGGATATAGTACAGTTTCCATCTTTTTATCTCTCTGTTTTGTTTTATTCACTTATTTATTCGGATTCATTTTTATTAGAGATTTACTCAGAACAAAACTGGCATCCTGTGTTAAATTACTTGCCGTAACAGCCATCTTTTCTTTAATTTTATCTTCATCAGGACTTGTTATCATAACTTATATTTATTTCATTAAATCCTTTGATGCCATTTTTTACAGAGATGCTTTATTTACTTATCTGCATTTTCAATATAACGGCTTTTTTACACTGGCGGTATTTGCACTTCTTTTTAATCTCATCGACAAAAGGATATCTGTAAAGGCAAAAAGAAATATTAACCGTTTTTCAATCACACTATGTATTTCAGTTATTCCCTCCTTATTCATTTCCTATCTCTGGCAGGATCCTAATCGCTGGTTACGTATTATTGCCATTATGGGAAGTATGCTGATGCTTTGTAAGTTTTTATTACTTTATATTTTTCGCTCAGTCAGTCCGAACCATTTACAAGAAGAAAATCCAGTTCTCCGTTTTTTGGTATGCCTATCGATGGGTGCATTTATGCTGAAGATTTTTCTTCAAAGCTTTACAATTTTACCGGTTATCGGAGATGCCATATTCGGAAACAGACCGATCATCATGGGGTTTCTGCACCTGGTATTTTTAGGGTTTGTAACGCTATTTATATTGGCCTATTTAATAAAGAAAGATTTTTTGAACTGCAGAACAAAATGGACAGGGATCGCTGTGGTTGTATTTGCTACAGCTGTAATATTGAATGAAATGTTTTTAATTGCTCAGGGATTCGCTGCCATGCTTATCAATGGTAACAGTATATTTCCATGGCTGCTCTGGGCGACGGGCATCACTATTGTTTATTGGTTCAGTTCTGATAGCTATAGCGCGTGGTTAGACAATGAGATTGTCCTGACCTGTTTATTTTTCTCCGTCATTCTTACGCATAAATTCCAAAACGTTCCTTGCCTGGTCATCCGTAAGATCCTGGTTTGGCATTCTGATAAGACAGATTGCCATATCTGCCTGTGCTGCAAGATCCTTGTCAAGCATAACTTTTGTATTCGTAATCCAGTTCATAATCCATTCAGGAGTTCTTCTTTTTGTAACACCGGACCAGCCTGGTCCAACAAGCATTTCTGTGCTGAGTTTATGGCAGGCAAAGCATTTTGAGTCAAATATTGCTTTTCCTTTGGCTGCCATTTCTTCATTCAAAGGATTTGTTAATTGTAACGTTCTTAAACCGGCCGATCCCTTTGGAATTTATGCCCAGAAAAACGACGACCGTATCCTTATTTGGTTTTTGAATATTACTATCCGAAGCTGCTGTATTGTTATCGCTTTTGTTTTGTGTGTTGGAACTACATTGTATGGCGATAATACTGATAACAAAAATCATTGTATATAAAAAAGTTCGTTTCATATTGCCCTTTGTATGATGGTTATAAAATTTATTTCTTCTTTGGAGTTCTTGCCAGAGTTCTGATATAATTTACCAACTCCCATCGTTGTTGGTCAGAAAATATTTTTTTGTATCCTGGCATGGGAGCCCTGCCTTCTGAAAGTTTCCAGAAAATCGCACCATCCGATTCATTTTGAACAGCAACGGAAGAATGATCTGCAGGTTTGGGATTGAGACCTGAAGCTGCTGGTCCGTCTCCTCTTCCTTTGTCGCCGTGGCAGGGACCACAATTAGCAGTATAAAGCGCCTTGGCATCCGGCATGACACTGGAATTGCCCGCCAGAGGATTTTTGAGATTATCCGAATCCTTTGGTGCAACCCAGGGTGGGCTTTGTGCCAGGGTAAATAAAAAACTTAAACTGAACACCAGTAATAAGCCTGAAGCAAATTTAGATTTTACATTTTTGGAAAAGAAAATATCTTCTTTCATATTATAGGAGAGTTAGTCTGTTAAAGGTATACATACCGACTCTCACACCATATGATTAATATCATAAGAAATAATCATAAAAAATGATTATTATCAGAAACTATCGATTCTGCAGGTGCTAATTTTGGAAAAACACGATTCTGTGTCTGGTATTATTATTTCTATGAATATGGTATATAATTTATTTAGAAAAGTTTAAAAAATTAATTATGCTGGGAACTCTTACAGAAATACAAATGAACAATCTGCTGACAATGCAGACAGTCGGACGAATCGGATACAGCGATGGTAAGAAATCATACATTACCCCGGTGACCTATGCTTTTGATGGAAAATATATATATGGTCAAACCAATGAAGGCTTAAAGCTTGATGTAATGCGGATAAATCCGTTTGTGTGTTTTGAGGTGGATTCCATGCTCAATATGGCAAATTGGGAAAGCGTTATCGTCTGGGGCTATTTTGAAGAGCTGGATGATGAAGAAGCAAAAAAAGGAAGGGAATATTTGTACAATAGTATTCTGGATCTTTTAACCAGCTCGACGGTGCATCTCCACGAACATGGCCCTACCCAGGATACGAAAGAAACCAACCGCATTAAGCGTGTTATGTACAGAATAAGAATTACAGAAAAATCGGGCCGTTTCGAAAAACAATAAACTGCATATTTTCTGCCCTGAACACAAGGGTAAGATTTCATTTGAAAAGAACTATTAAATATTACCGCATCATCTGGCTGAGGCACGACCTGCCGGCCGGACTATCTGTTTTCCTGGTAGCGCTTCCTTTGTGCTTGGGAATTGCCTTAGCTTCGGGTGCTCCTCTTTACGCAGGACTCCTTTCGGGTATTGTGGGAGGACTGGTTGTTGCATTTATAAGCGGCTCCCAGCTTGCCGTTTCGGGCCCGGCCGCAGGATCTGACAACCCTCGTGGCAGCATCCATTATTTCACTGGGTGATTATAAAATATTTTTACTGGCTGTTATCATTGCGGGATTTTTTCAACTTCTTCTCGGATTATTGAAACTCGGCGTAATTGCCAATTATTTTCCATCTTCTGTTATTAAAGGAATGCTGGCGGCCATTGGACTGATGCTCATTTTCAAACAGATTCCACTGGCATTGGGTTATGACCAGCCTGATTTCTGGTCTGGTGGTTTTATTCATTTGTTCTCTGCCAAAAACACTATCAAACAATTTAAAAAACTTCAATCAGCATATAACAAGATGCACCATTCTGATATCCATTCTTTCTTTGATTATTCTTATCATTCTTCAATTGCCACGGGCCAAAAAAATGAAGATAATACCTGCGCCGTTGATTGTAGTGGTATTGGGTGTTTTAATCAGTTCACTGCTTGCGGGAATTTCATCGCATATTTCAGTGAGGCAAACGCAATTGGTAAATATTCCACTGAATATATTTGCAAACATTTCGTTTCCCGACTTTTCGAAATTATTTTCCAATTCCGAGATCTGGAAAGACGGAATAATTATCGGATTGCTCGCAACTTTAGAAACTTTACTCTGTATCGAAGCCATCGATAAGCTTGACAGACGCAACCGCATTACCCCTGTTAACCGGGAACTCATTGCACAGGGCATTGGGAATATGACCTGTGGACTCCTGGGGGCAATACCCATGACGGCAGTTGTTATAAGAGGCGCGGCAAATGTTGATGCGGGTGCAAGAACAAAACTTTCTGCATTTACACACGGACTTTTTCTTTTGCTCGCGGTATTACTCATTCCTTTTCTTCTGAATAAAATCCCTTATGCTTCATTGGCCGCGATTTTACTTATGACAGGTTACAACCTGACAAAACCAAAACTGTTTCGAAATATGTGGAGTCTAGGCTGGAAACAATTTATTCCTTTTATGCTGACGATCATTGTTATCCTTGCAACCGATCTTCTTATTGGAGTAAGCATCGGACTTTTAATGTCCGTTTACTTTATTGTCCGGAATAATTTTAAGGCAGAATATAAAATTTTAAGAACCCACCACAATGGAATTGAAACGCAATACATAAAACTCAACAGCAATGTAACTTTCCTGAATAAGGTTAAACTGCGCGAAGCATTGGATGAAGTTCCTGAATACAGTGTATTAACGATCGATGGGAGTGAATGTAATTTTATTGACTATGATATATTGGAAATCATTAGTGAGTACGGAAATAAAGCGCATGACCGCCACATAGAATTACATGTATTAGGTATTGAGAAGGTAGATGTCTCGGCCATTCACTAACCAAAAGAATATTTAAAATTATGGAACCGGAAAAACACTATTCAAACAGAAGCGGATGGCTAAGGGCTGCTGTATTAGGTGCAAATGACGGGATACTTTCTACTACAAGCCTGGTTATTGGCGTGGCAGCTGCCAGTGATACAAGAAGCCCGATTATTCTTGCAGCTTTGGCGGGATTGGTCGCAGGTGCATTATCGATGGCGGCAGGTGAATATGTTTCTGTCAGTTCACAGTCCGATGTAGAAACTGCTGAGTTAAAGAGGGAGCAAATTGAACTGGATACCATGCCTGAAGAGGAGTTAAAAGAACTGGCTGGTTTTTATACAAAAAGAGGACTGGATAATGAACTGGCCATGAAAGTAGCCGTTCAGCTTTCAAAAAAGAATGTATTGGAAGCACATGCCAGGGATGAACTTGGAATCAATGAAATCACAGAACCAAAACCTTTGCAGGCCGCATTTGCTTCCGGTACTTCATTTATAACAGGAGGCCTGCTTCCTCTTTTCGTATCCATATTTGCACCTATAAAATATATGGTATTCTTTCAGTATTCATTCGCCATAGTATTTCTTGCTTTTTCAGGTGTGGTTGCAGCTGAAGTTGGTGGGTCAAACATTACAAAAAGTGTATTAAGGATTTGTTTTTGGGGAACTATCGCTATGGGAATCACTGCCGGCGTGGGGTATCTGTTTGGAGTTAAGACTTCATAATAATCCTAAAATTTCTAAAACCTGGGTCATCATTTATTGATTATGTATGGGAAGTAACATCTTAAATGACATCCAGCAGCTTGAAGTGCTGGCTTTTTTTTCGGGTTATCCGCTGATTTATTATCTCGTACGGATTCTGACCCGAAATACATTGCATAAAAATTCAAAAAGAGCAGAGCTTATTTCAATTTTACCTTTTGCTTATGCGCTTATAGGAACGTTATACCTCGGTCTCCAGTTAAAAAATATTTATCCGGATTATACTATTGAAAATATTAAGCACCATATCCAACAACCATGGTTGCAAATTTGGGGACTATTGTCAATTTTATTCTGGATACCCGCCATACCTAAAAGACAGGTATTAAGCTTGCTTCACAGCCTGGTTTTTTTCCTCATAATAGTTAAAGATTTATTATTTCGATTCGGCGGATTTATCAGGGATCATGATATGATGAGAAATGAAATGAGATTATATACGGTAAGTATTTTCCTAAACCTGGCGGCTTATATCTTCCTGTTTTTATTATTTCAGTTGTTCCCCATCCACAAAAAACACCCCGGCTCCTGATTAAAGTCATCTGCCCGGATGATAACGGTCAGGCCATGGATGAAATTTGAAAAGTAATTTTCATGATTAATTATTCTGAATAATCTCTCTGCATTTCTCCATAATTTAAAAATGCCTTTTTATGAAACTGCTAAGTGAAAAAATACTTTTAAGCTTGTTGGTTTTAATAAGTATCGGGGGATATATAACCAGTTGCACGCATGAGAATCAGGTGCTTCCGCCACCGGCGACAAGCACGCCGGATATTAATCGTGGTAATGGTGTTTTCCTCCCTGGAAACTTGACGCCCGGCGATACCAGTTCGTGGAAATTCGACCAGGTGCACAGCAGTGCGTTATGGTCGGCTAACTATCTCGGGGCAGCAGGTTTGTTAACCGGTAGGTTTAACGATTTTGGTATCAGCAGCATATCCCAATCCCAAAAGACACAATATCCAACTACAGGTCAGCCTTTGTTAGATACATCATGGGCCTTTTATGAAAACGATCCCACAAAAACTTATTTTACCGGGTACGTACAAATGAATACTTCAAATACCAGTGAGCCTGCGAGAGACGGTGGATGTTATTTAGGTTATGTAGGAGCACCAAAGCTGATAACCAGTACACAAAATCTGATCGATTCTAATATTGCTATTATCAGAACCACCCAGGTGACCCTTGATCCCAACAGTGCCGGATATATTGTAACAATGGTCCTGACCTGGCAGGGTTTGCTGTCGGCGCCTCATGATACAACCATTAACGGAACACTTTCTTATGTTAAAAGGCAGACTGTCGGGGCAGGCACAGCCGGCGCATATGATGTATTTGGTTTGCAGTTGAACTTCAGCTTTAACTGCAGATCCTTTGGACTAACTACTACAGAAGTTGGAGATGTAATTACGCTGCAGTGTAACGTCAATTTCAATAATAAATAATCACCCAAAAAATTATTATTATGAAACGAATATTGATTTTTGGAGGATTGTTGCTCTTTATGGGTATTAGTGTAGTTAGCTGCTATCAGGATGTGATCGTTCCTCCGGTTTCCCAGAATACGCCGCCACAATTTGTAAGTTTTAGCGGCGACCTTCAGCCAATATTTACTTCTAATTGTGCTTTATCGGGTTGCCATGTTCCCGGGGGACAGATGCCTTATTTAACAGAAGGGTTAGCATATGATCAATTGGTTGGAGGAGGTTATGTCAATACGGTTATTCCGGAACAAAGTGAACTTTATATAGCTATCAATGGAATCATGATGCCTCATATTCCATCAGCCAGTGACAGGCAAAAAGTTTACGACTGGATCAGAAATGGTGCACCGAATAATTAACTGACCCCATAAATTAATGAAATGAAAAATTTTATAAATAAAATAAGAAGGCCGCTGATATACAGCATTTTTCTTATGGTTGCACTGTTTATATCAGGTAATGAAGTTTATGCCCAACATGACAGCACGGCTGTAATTGTAAAGGAAGCACCTCCCAAACCCAGACCGGTAAAAAATACATTTCAGTCTGGTCAGATTATTGACGCACAAACAGTAATGGTTCCGGTTAAGGGGACTTTTGAAGCAGACATTCAGCACAGGTTTGGATCTGTTCAAAAAGGATATCAGGATCTCTGGGGTATTTACGGAATTGCTGATATCCGCTTTGGCTTTCTGTACACACCTATTAAAAACCTGGAAATTGGTTTTGGCATTACTAAAGTGAATATGCTCTGGGACGGAAGCGCCAAGTATTCAATAATCCGGCAGGACAATGTCAGGTTTCCTGTGAGTGTGACTTATTATGGAAATATGGCTGTGAAAACAGTTCAGAATCCGGATAATGTTCTTTTTCTCTATAATTCACAGCGCTGGTCTTTTTACAATGAATTGATGATCGCCAGAAAGATCAATGATAAACTATCCGTACAAATTGCATTTAGTATGTCTCATCAGAATTCTATTCCGGGCTATTATACAAAGGTTGATACATCGAATGTTCTTTTTAAGGAACAGAAGTTCAATATGTACACTTTTACCTTTTGCAGCAGGTATAAATTGACAGAGGGAACATCCTTTATTTTTGATTGGGATCAGCCCCTTACTGCTTTTGCAACGGGTAATCCGCATCCCAATTTCGCATTTGGTTTTGAGTTTAATACCAGCGGACATACTTTTCAATTGTTTGCAGATAACTACACTTTGCTGAACCCGCAACAGAATAGTTTATACAATGCTAATAACCCGTTTGGATATACTGAGAATGGTACGAAAGTTCCCGGAG
Organism: uncultured Bacteroidota bacterium; assembly: GCA_963757975.1. Taxonomy (GTDB): domain Bacteria; phylum Bacteroidota; class Bacteroidia; order Chitinophagales; family Chitinophagaceae; genus Puia. The sequence continues at coordinate 1,745 of CAVWUD010000007.1, read as the reverse complement.
GTCAATTTCAGATAGGGTTTAACATCACGAGGTTATGGAATTTTTAAATCGGATAGTTGGTTTACCAGTTATTAAACCCGGAATCATTGCGATAATGCTATTAACCTGTTCCTGTTCACAATCAATTGAAAATAAAAATACGCAGGCAAAAAAAAATGAGGCGTCAAAACCTAAGTTTATTATGAAGCCGCCTTCCAGCTTTAGTGATACAGTTATCGTTGACTGTGAGTCAGCGGTTTTTTTTAATCCCGATTCCCTGCAAATGGAAAGAATTAAATCAGTGAACGAAAGAAATGTTTATGCGACGATCACACATGACTGTTATTACATGATGCAAAATGCCAGAAACGTAATTAGGAAATACTGGCCACGTATCAGGATTGTCGAAGTTGTTAAAGCCAGGTATCTGTTATTTGTAAAAACGGATAAGAATAGAATTTGTATTGACCTGAATGCCAAAAACGATATCTGTGGTTTATTTCTCTATGATCCGAAAAAAAGTCCTGAGCTTGTCGATATGCCGAATATTGATACTTTTCTGAAATTTTATTTTGGGTAATAGTTATACCGCAATGTTTAATTTTTAAATATTGAATATGTGTTTCGGGATCGATAAATATTGGACAATTTATCTGGGAAATAATTTTTTAATCTAAATCAAAAAACTCATTTATGAAAGTTCTTCTTTTCAGCCTTATTACCGGTCTTTTCTTTCTTGCTCAGGGATTCAAAATTAATCGGAACCCAAACCCTGGCCGGTTCCTGATGCAGCAGCAAAAAAAGCTAATCCTGTTAAGTCGTCTCCTGAATCGATTTCTTCGGGTAAGGCTTTGTGGAACCAGCATTGTTCTTCCTGTCACGGCAAAACGGGAATGGGAGACGGTACCAAGGCGGCCCAGCTAAAAACCCAGCCAGAAGATTTATCATCTGCTAAAATGCAATCCCAGTCGGATGGTAGCTTTTTTTTATAAAACCACGGAAGGCAGGGGAGATATGCCGAGTTTCAAGAAGAAACTTCCTGATCCAAATGATATCTGGGATTTGGTGAATTATATGCGGACGCTAAAAAAATAATTTCCGCAACACTTAAAATATTTTTATGAAGGATAATGAATCATCCCAGGGATTAAGAACCAGGAGAAAATTATTGGCGGGAATCGGACTATTATCTTTTTTCCTTTCTTTCAATTTCTTTTCTAAAAAGGATCCAGTCATTTCCTGTGCCCCTCCACCGGATAAAAAGGAGACCATGAAAGTTTTATCACGGGACGGGCATATTAGTTGAAGTGGACGTTTCGAAAATAAAACGGGTGAAGGAGAAAATTTCAAATGAAGAATTGCAGAACTGGGTAAAAAAGGGGATAAACTTTTAATTTTTTATAATGAATACCAACGATACTTCCAGGAGGGATTTTTTGCTAACCGGTTTACTTGCCGGGGCAACTCTTGCTGGATGTTCCGATAACCAAATCCGTTTGAAGATAAGGTTACTGCTATGATAAAACCTTCCGGTAAAATGGTAAAGTTACTTTCGGTTGATGGGGAAGTGATTGAAGTGGATGAAGCTTTTCTTAAGCCGGTCGATCTTCCGCCTGTTTCAAACTCGGAAGCACGGAAAGGAATACCCGGGAAGAAGTTTGTGATGGTCATTGATCTTTCCAGATGTAAAAGTGTGAAAGCCTGCCAGTCCGCCTGCAACCATGCACATGAACTGAACCCGGGTGAAAATTGGATAAAAGTTTATC
>CAVWUD010000006.1:0-70793 GCA_963757975.1 uncultured Bacteroidota bacterium | reverse complement strand
TTGCTGGAGTCTTATTATCGCAAACCCCGATTGTTGATTATTCAAATAGGGAACCGCAACTTCATCAGCAGAAAAACGGTGGGACTTTTGAAAATTCATTAGTTTATTCATTTTCCAGAAGATAAGTGCATCGTCAGTAGTCTGCCCATGCATATTGACCGTAGTGGTGGTTGCCAGCGGGTCTGAGGATCCCTCTGTACTATTATAAATAATATAAACCTTGTCTTTTTCGGGTATCAGCAGGTAGGAGAGATCGGGATTATTTGATTCCGCATGTTGTTCCATATTCATGATTCCACTCCAGGTACTGTCTTTAGATACAGCAGGGAAATAGAAAAGATTTAAGTCACCCTGGTTTCGCACAACCGGAATGGGACTCAGTCCGTGATTTAAATTATAACCTTCTTTGATCTGTTTGTTGTCAGAACTTGTTTCAGAATAATTTGCCATCAGATAAGGAGTTTCCCAGCTATTAATATAAGGCACAGAAGATTTATCAAATTCAAATGGAGAACCATATTCCTTCAAATACATATAACCTCCGCCTGGAACCGCAATAAAACTTTCATGGCTCAGGTTTTTAATTTGTATTTCGCGGCGCTGCGTATTAAAATGATAGGACGAATCAAAAAATAACATACCCGCCTTCATGGAATAATTATAAATCTGTACATTCTTCAATGATGTATTTGAATAAGAGGAGAAAAGCCCAACACTCATTGATTCCTCATCATTATTAATATACATGGCAATATCTTCCATCCTGTAATAGGGTGCAACAGGAATTTCCCGGTAATAAAAATCGTTACCATTTGGACAGACATGAAAAAGAGAAAAATTCCGGCTGATCCTTGATGGAGATGCCATCATCCATTCTCCGTTATTCGCTAGTTTGATAGGAAGGTTATCAAAACTTTCTGCCGGAAAACCAACTTCTTCATCCTGAATACATGGCTGCGAGAATTGAGTATGCGAAATCACATGCTGATAAATAGGATTCCAGCCGGAATCGAATAGAATTGCGTGCACACGGGAGGACTCAGTATCCGTATTTTCAAAAGCCACCAAAAGGATTTTTGATTGATCCTCTGATCTGACCAAAAGAAATCTGGAAGCACCCGTTGAAAAAGGAAGGCTGCCTATAAGGCGGACCTGGATTTCCGTATTTTCGTCTGGCATGTAATGGCTACAGTAAATATTCGTTTTCCCATCTGCACTTGTAACCATAATTTGATCCAATCCCCCTTTTCCCGCCACCAGCCACTGTTTCAGGGTTCCCGGGATGATTGTTGCAGGCATTTCCCTGAGATGATTCAGCTTAACATCAAATAATTCAAAACTTTTTAATTCAGATAAATCTCCTGTCCAGGGCTGTCTGCCGGATTTCTGCTTCTGGAGTTTTTCCGCCCAATAAACATTTTCTGATTTGCCGATAACCTGTAAACGAACTGATGATCTTGTATTGAAATCATTTGAATAAACTACACGCTGGGCATTTAAATTACCAGGAAGCCATAAGATAAGGCCAATGCCATATAGAATTAACCAGCGCAAATTTTCAATTTCCTTACAAGTTATGAAAAATTAATGACCGTAAGTTTAGAGATGTCCAATGACTATCACAAATCATTTTACTTAAAAATATGATTTGGTCTACATGATTTGCATAATGGGTCAGTTGTCTGTTGATCGCTTCAATGACAGAATGCGGTTCATTAAGCTGATTTTCCATTTACAGTCTAAAACGGTGAATAACCAGGGAATCTTCCTTTAACTCTTTTTGCAATTTATTTATTGGGATTTCCTGAAGAGACAGTTGAAGATCGATTGCCATAACTGCTGCAAGTGCAGAAGATTGTCCGAGCACCATGAAAACAGGTTCCATCCGAATGGAGCCATACGCAATATGACTGGCCGATAAGCAAACCGGGACAAGCAGATTGGTACATTCAGATTTTTTAGGAACAATGGAGCGGTATGAAATAGGATAAGGTCGGAAACCCCCAATCTGAACATCACCTTCGTTTCTGACCATTCCGTTTACAATCATACGTTGACAATTGTGGGAATCCATTGTATAAGCTGCCTCTCCAACACTATCTGTAACTTTTAGATTCCCGACGCAATTTGCTTCGGTCATAACATAATCACTGATCATTCTTCTGGATTCCCTGATATATAACTGAGGTGACCAATGATTATTATCCTGATATTCATCACGGGGATAACCCCATTGTAACATTTCATTTCTCAGATATTCAGGAATTCTTTTATCATGTCCAATAAAATATAAAAGGCCTTTGTCATAATCCATATGATCCTGAATGATCTTTTTACGGGTCTTAAAATTTCCATCAGGATATTCATAATTCATTCCAATCATATCTGTAGAAAAGGGGCCATTGTTATTTATATCTGTTTTTCTTCCGGGCATCAGGTTTATATTCAATAAACCGTCTTCCAGATTTTTTGGTTTTTTTATTTCAATATACCTAAGTAACAGAGTGTAATGAGTACTGTCATAATTATCAGGTCTTGTAATTTCAATTCGATTTTGTACACTGTCTGTAAGACAAATCCGAAAATTATAAGCTTGTATTTTTTTATCCCCCGAACCGCCTGGAGCAGGAGTCTGCGGGTTGATTCCCCAAAGGACTCCGCTCGCTGATTCCCCCGAAATATTATAGGGGTCTACTCCGTCAGGAAACTGATGTTTATCCCGCAATTGAACCCCATTATATGTTTCATTGTACTCCTGGTTACTTTCACGACCAACGGTATACGAAACGGAAGCCATAGCCATCAAATCTCCCTCATAAGAACAATCAATAAATTCTTTCGCCCTGATATTTTCTGTTGTCTCTTTTATGTTATCATCATTGGAAGAGATGCTGATTTCCTGTATTCTTGTACCTGTTTTTTTTGCAGATATCAAACGATAATTATATAAAACCCGAACCCGCCCTCTTTTTATATAATCAAGAAAAATTTCTTCGGCCACATGCGGTTCAAAAATCCACTGTTCGTCTTTTCCATAATGTTGACCGATTCTTCTATAAAAATCCCTTGCGAGTCCTGTTATGGCAGATTTATTTCCAATATCCGTATTGCCCAGACCGCCACTGCTTAAACCTCCTGGATGTCGGGACTCTGAAATCAGGATAACTTTTTTTCCAAGTCTGCCTGCCGTATAAGCAGCAATTACGCCACCGGAACTGGCGCCGTAAACACATATATCAAAGGATTTTATTTGTTGGGCATCCGCAATAGAGAATGTAGAGGAAATTAAAATGAAAAATAACCAGGATTGCATCATAATAAGTATTTTTAGACTCTTCCTGCGCCCTGTAAAATCTTTGCACTTTCCCAGATTTAAATATTCAACATGTGTTCGTCAAACCGTCTTAAACTATTTATCCTGTTCTTTATTTCAATGCAGGGATCTTATCTAAAGGCCCAGTTACTGCCATTGAAAGTAAGTGAAAATAAACGTTTCCTGGTGACGGCTGATGGGAAACCTTTTTTCTGGATGGGGGACACCGGTTGGGAATTATTTCATCGTCTGAATAAAACGAATGTGATTTCTTATTTTAAGAAAAGAAGCGAACAGGGGTTTAATGTTATACAGGCTGTAGTACTTGCAGAATTGGACGGACTGCATACTCCCAATGCGAACGGGGATCTGCCCCTTCTTCATGATGATCCGCTTCAACCCAATGCTGCATATTTTAATTATATAGATACCATTCTCGACCTTGCGGCTAAAAATAATTTATACATAGCCCTGCTCCCGACCTGGGGCGATAAAGTCTATAAAAATAGTTGGGGTAAAGGCCCGGAAATTTTTAATGAATCCAATGCTTTTGCATATGGAAAATGGATAGGTGCGAGATTAAAAATTCATACAAATATTATCTGGGTGATTGGAGGAGACCGAAGTCCCCGGGACAACACTACAGATGTAGCAATATGGCGTGCTATGGCTAAAGGAATTAATGAAGGACTTGGAAAGGGAAACGAAGGACTAATGACATTTCATCCACAGCCCGACGGATCATCCAGTTCTTCTCAATGGTTCCAGCAGGACGGATGGCTTGATATTAATATGCTGCAAACAGGTCATTGCCGCGACACACCAATATGGGAACTCATTAGCAGTGACTATAATAAACGTCCCATCAAGCCTGTGATAAACGGAGAAAATATTTATGAAGAAATGCCGGTTTGTTTCAATCCTGCTGAATTAGGATATGCCAATGCATACGATACCAGAAAATCTGCTTATCTCTCCGTTTTTGCCGGAGCCTGTGGTCATACATATGGATGCGGACCGGTTATTTGGTTTTCAAAAAAGGGCGCTGATTTCTTTTCCGCTTTTCATTCATGGGATGATGCTTTAAACCTGAAGGGAGCGAGTGAAATGAAATATTTGCGAATGTTAATGGAATCCAGGCCGATGCTTGAAAGGATTCCCGATCAATCCATGTTGTTAGATTCAGGATGTTCTGCCTCTGAAAGAATTCAGGCGACACGGGGCAAAGACTACGCTTTTATTTACAGTGCAAATGGTTTGCCGGTTCGTGTCAGGATGCAGGTAATTTCCGGAATTCATATTAATGCAAGCTGGTATGATCCGCGCAGAGGTAAAACAATATTTATCGGAAAATTTGAAAATAAAGGAGATCGTACTTTTATTCCTCCTTTGCCCGCCGCTTCGCCCGTTCCTTCCCAGCGGGAGGATTGGGTCTTGATACTGGATAATGCAGATAATAAATTTGAAATATTAAATTGATCTGGACTCCTTTAAATTAAAAGGATTTGAATGAATTATTCTTCACCAGAAAATCCTTCGTCATTATCCTCTTCCGATTCCTCTGCAACATATTCCTCTTTTGTAGTTTTAGAAAAATCACTAAACCATCCGCCTGATGCGATTAATGCAGAGGGTTTGCCGGATTCAATCACTTTACCTTCATCCAGTACAATGATATGGTCTGCATCTCTTACCATAGAGAACCGATGTGCAATTATGATAACAGTATTTTGTTTTCGGATTTCTTCAATGCTGAATTTTATTTCGCCTTCTGTTGCATAGTCCAGATTTGCAGTAGCTTCATCCAGAATTAATATCCTTGGTTTGGCCAGAAGAATCCTTGCAATCTGAATTCTCTGCCGTTCGCCAACAGATAACCCGATTCCGTTTTCGCCGACTCTGGTTTCCAAATGCAATGGAAGACGTTTCACTGTATGCTCAAGACCGGCAGCATTAACTGCTTCTTCTATTTCGCGTATGGTCGCATCGGGTTTTTTGTAAGAAATATTATCCCGTATAGTTCCATTGAATAGTGCACCGTCGGCAGAAATAATACCAATTTGTTTACGGATAGTTGCAGGATCCAGGGTAGAAATATTTTGTCCGTCGATAAAAATGTTACCGCAATCCGCCGTATATAATTTCAACAAGAGGTCTATGATGGTAGTCTTTCCGGCTCCTGAAGGGCCTACCAGGGCTGTCATCTTCCCCGGTTCGATTGTAAATGAAACCCTATCCAGAATTTTCCGGTCTGGCGTATATGAAAATTCGATTTCTTTAAATTCAATTTCCCCACTTTTCAATAATAGATTTTTTCCTTCGCGCGGTTCTTCAGGCCGGTCTGTCAACTTGAATGCGCGCGATATTGAAACGAAGTTTTGCTGGAGTGATATCCACAACGTAGCCAGGTTATCAATCGGGCTATATAAACGGTCAAGATAGGTTACAAACATTACGACATCGCCTGGTGTTAGTCTATTTTCCAAAGTCAGATAACCTCCATAACCTAAAACGAGGGCGGTTGACAAATGTGTAAGAACGGTCTCCCAGAATTCATATTTATTCGCCATTCTGGAGCGATGAATGTAATCTGCATAAGCCTCCGAAGATGCATCTTCGAGATTTTTCAGTTCTCTGTCTTCTGCACCTGAAAGTTTAACTGTTTTAATTCCTGATAATGCATCCTGGATCCGTGTAGACACAGCTTCCCATTTTTGATAGTATTCCGTAAGTCCGAATTCAAGTTTTTTAGCAGACGTCCACGCAATCAACAGGTAAAGAGGTATGATACCAAGTGAAATGGCCGTCAGGGTTGTATTTTCATAAAACATAATACCTAATATGCCTACCAGGCCAATCAGTTCAGGAAGAATCTGCTGGGAAAAACCATTCACTACCGCAGACACTTCTTCAGACTGATCGATGCGTTTTGCAATAGCTGCTGCCGGTCTTCGAACAAAAAAACCGAGTGGCAAATTCAATACATGCCTGAATGTACTCAGTATGAATTTCTGTTCGATTCCACATGAAAATTTTACATTTTTATTTTCGCCGATTCTCCAGAGTAGCGTTGAGACCAGGTTGATGATAAACAACCAGATAACTGCCCATAGTAATGTATCCAGGGCCTGTTGTGGTGTGCGGGGGGCTACTTTCCCTTTATGGTGTGGCTCTTTCGTTTTCCGGTGCTGTTCTTTTGCGAGACCTGATTCTTTTCTGGCTGAATCCCGGGCCTGACCTACAAAAACACCGGCCACATCATTAATGGCTTCCCGGTAGATAAGTGGTTCAATCAGACTGGTTGCGGTTCCGAGCAGACTAAGGATAACAACCCACACAAACTGCTTTTTAAAGGGTAGTATCAGTGTGAAAATACTGTACTTTATATTTTTTTTAAGCTTTTTGTTTAAACTCATTCACCAGAAGGGTTAATACACAAAAATAGACTTCCAAAACAACTTATTCGCCGGCAGAATTTTTATACTTAATGAACTTAACATCGAAAAAACGGGCCTTTTAGGGAAATCTCTTTAAATTTGCAACTCTTGGTAAACTAAATGAATTATTGTTTTAACTGGAGGATATTATTGATCAGGTTGTTTTTCCCGCTGGCTTATGCGGGATTTTTTGCCGTCCAGTTTTTCATCAATTTTGATACAACGATTTCAGGGTCCCACGACAGGTACCAGGTAATAAAATGCCATGTTCAGGCAAATCTTCCGGTTGCCATACAAAAAGCAAATGATGATCATCCCGTAAAAACAAAATTCAGGCTGAATAAAAGATTTCAGCCTGCTGTCGTTCCGTCTCTTCCCGACATTTCAGATTGTCTGGTGATTCGTGATATTACTATTATCCCCTTATCTTATGTAAATCCGTTTGTAGCGGATCCTCAGCTTAAAGTTCGCTTGCTTCGTGGCCCTCCTTTTGATGCCCTGACTTCTTAAGCTAACAATTTTATTTATTCAAATTCCGGCAATGATTATTTTTTCCGATGGAAAATATTTCCGTCTGCTTATAATAGCCTTGTTGATTCCAATATTCGGCGTCTTCGGGCAGAAACCTTATTCTCTTTCCAGTCTTACTGACAGCGCGCTACGAAACCTGCCGCAGCTTATGGAAAAAAGAGCGCTGATAAATAGCAAGCAAGCTTCTGTTAAAGATGTGCGGCATCAGTTTATTCCGTTCCTGCGGGCAAATGCCCAGGCTGAACTTGGTACAGATAACTCTTTACCTGGCAGTTATTATTCTTTCGGAATAATTCCATCCACATCTTCCGGTATTAGTAACCAGAACAATGGTCAGGCAGCTATGGGAAGCCTGGCGACTATTTATGGCGAATATACTTTTTTGGATTTTGGTTATCGAAAGGCAAGTATTCAGTCTGCTATTTCTAATGTTGGTGTGGAAACGGCAGATTATGAAAGATTGAGTTACCAGGTAAAAGCCGATGTCGCGAGACTTTATCTGACTTTGCTTAAAAATCAAATGCAACTTGAAAGCGAAGGACAAAACAGGCAACGCTATGAGAAGATATTTTCAGTCATTCAGGCTTTAACAAACAGTGGTATCAGACCCGGCGTTGATTCTTCACTTGCTATGGCTGAACTTTCAAAATCCATTACTTTATATAATCAGGCATTGGGTTCCGTGAGTAATCTGCGGGAACAATTATCATACTATACCGGGATACCTTCCTCCAGGATGGAAATTGATTCGGTGCACATTCAAAACAGGGATTCAACACGCAATGTTACTTCAGATACTTCGGGAAAAGAATCAAATCCACTGATAGCTTATTACGCCAGTGTTAATAATGCTTACGCCAGTGATGAAAAACGGGTATCTAAAAGTTTTCAACCTACCCTTTCACTGGTAGGTACGGCCTGGACAAGGGCTTCGAGTATAACACCTGAATTGGAATATAAAGACCTGGGCACCGGATTGGGTTTTCAGCGATATAATTATCTGGCTGGTTTAACGTTGCAATATGATTTATTTAATGGTATTCATAAAAAGGATCAACTGGCAATAATTCATTATCAGCAACAAGCTGGAATTTATGATTTGCAGCAACAGGAACTTGCGCTGCAGTCTGCTTCAAATCAGGCTGACCTGGCAATTCATACAGCTGAAATAAATCTGGTGGAACTCCCAATACAAATAAATGCGGCAAGAGATACGTATAATCAAAAAATTGCCCAATATAAGGCAGGTCTCATTACCCTGATAGACCTTACTAATGCTGCATTTGTTCTGTACAGGTCGCAGAATGATTATACGGAAACACTTACCGACTGGTATCTGGCTCATTTAGATAAGGCCTTTGCCAATGGAGGTCTGGATCGATTCATTCAAATAATTAAATAAATTAAAATATGGTAAGAGCAGCGTTGAAAAGACCCATCACGGTAATGGTCTTGTTCATAGGTCTTTTGTTGTTCTCGGTTATGGCTATTCGAACGATACCTATAGATATATTTCCCAAATTGAATGCACCGACAATTTATGTTATAGAACAATATGGTGGTATGTCGGCATCACAGATGGAAGGATTTTTTGCCACACGTATGCAGGACCAGTTTTTATATATCAATGGAATCAAAAATGTAGAAAGTAAAAATATACAGGGGCTCTCACTTATCAGACTGACTTTTTACGAAAACACAGATATGGCCGAAGCCTCGGCTCAGGTTGCTTTACAGGTAAACCGAACTTCGGCTTTTTTCCCCCCGGGCGCTTTACCGCCGCAGGTTATCCGGTTTGATGCTTCTTCACTACCCGTTGGAGAGTTAGTATTCAGCAGCAAAACAAAAACATTGAATGAGATATTCGATCTGGCCCTGACCCGTGTCCGGCCTCTATTCGCGACAGTTCCCGGTATGTCCAGCGCACCACCATTTGGCTCAAATGCCAGAACCGTTGTGATCAATATTACACCGGAAAAATTACGCACATATAATCTTACAGCTGATGAAGTTGTGGACGCCATAGTAAAGAATAATGCTATTTCACCTTCGGGAAATATTCGCATGGACAGTATGATGTTAATTACCTCCATCAATTCTCTCGAAACAAAAGTTGAGCATTTCGAAGATATTCCTATTAAAAGCAATGGGATAGGAGTGGTATATGTAAAGGATGTAGCCCGCGTGGCAGATGCTTCGGATATAACAGTTGACTATGCATTGGTGAATGGAAAACGTTCTGTTTATATTCCAGTTGTCAAAACTGCAGATGCATCAACTTGGGATGTAGTACAAACCCTACGTCGGCGACTTCCGGAAATGAAAAGTCTTTTACCCGCAGATGTGGATATAAGTTATGAGTTTGATCAGTCAATATTCGTAATCAATGCAGCAAAAAGCCTTATGACAGAAGGAATACTGGGTGCAATTCTTACCGGACTGATGGTATTGCTCTTTCTGCGGGACTTGCGGAGCAGCCTGGTAGTCATCATTACAATCCCTGTATCGGTTTTAAGTGCAGTATTTTTTCTTAAACTTAGCGGACAAACCATCAACATCATGACCCTGAGCGGGCTCGCCCTTGCTATCGGAATACTGGTTGATCAGGCTACGGTTACGATTGAAAATATTCATCAACACCTGGAAATGGGTAAAAATAAAAAACAAGCCGTACTGGATGCCTGTTCGGAAATATCATTTCCTCTTTTGCTGATACTGCTTTGTATATTGGCAGTATTTGCACCTGCCTTTGTAATGACAGGTGTTCCTCGAGCAATGTTCTTACCACTATCGCTATCTATTGCGTTTGCCATGATGGTTTCATTTATCGCGGCACAAACCCTGGTGCCCGTTATTTCAATCTGGTTGCTCAAAAGCTGAACGATTTCAATACAAACATGCAGAACCGCACGCACATGCAGGTCTTGCTATGGATAAAGATGAAATCAGGGAAATTGAAATCCACAACACGCAGGATAAACAACATGCAGAAGAGGACAATTATTTTCAGAGACTCAAAAACAGACTAATTGAAAGGCTCACAAAATGGATGCCCTTCAGGAAATGGATTGTTTCATTTTATTTACTGATCATTGTTTCTTTGGCACTGGCCTGTTTCATTTTTATCGGGAAAGATCTTTTACCAAAAACCAATAATGGACAATTGCAATTGCGTATTCGGGAACCTGATGGAACCAGGCTTGAAGTTACAGAAAGGGATACCCGGAATATTTTGAATCTTATAGATTCGACTGTACACGGTAATGTAGCGATAACATCCGCATATGTAGGTCTCGTTCCAAGTAATTTCGGAACCAGTAATCTTTACATTTTTAACAGTGGTACACATGAGGCTGTTATCCAGGTGAATCTGAAAGAGGACTACAAAACCAATATTGAATCACTGAAGGAAAAACTGAGAGTTGTTATTGCAGCGGATTTTCCCGAATTAAGATTATCATTTGAGCCGATTGAACTCACAGAAAAAATCATGTCGCAGGGAGCTTCTACACCCATTGAAGTTCGAGTTGCCGGGAAAAATATGGAAGATATCAATCGTTATGGGGAAGCCCTGTTGACAAAAATGAAAACCATTCCTTTTCTGCGTGATGTACAAATTGCTCAGCCCCTGCATTTCCCAACAATTAATATAACCGTAGACAGGAATAAACTGGCTTTAATGGGTCTTTCACTGGAGGATGTTTCTAAAAGTATGGTAGATGTTACCTCTTCCAGTCGATACACAAACAAGAATCTCTGGCTGGATGATAAAACGTCATACACTTATCAGACACAGGTTCAGGTTCCCGAATACGATATGACTTCATTGGAAGAATTGAGATCAGTTCCTTTGGTAAAAGGACAGGCGCGACCGGTTGTAGGTGATGTTGCAAGCCTGACTATTGACACCCTGCCTGGTGAATATGACCGGAGCGGTCCTCGTCGTTTTATTACAATCAGTGCGAATATGTATCATAAGGACCTGGGATCAGCCACCAGCGCGGTTCAGAAAGCTATTGATGAGATGGGCAGTCCGCCGGTAGGGTTGGTTCCTGAAGTTAAAGGCATGTCTTCTCTTTTAACGGAAACTTTGGGTTCTCTTCAATCAGGTCTGCTTGCGGCGATTGTGGTTATTCTGTTATTACTCGCCGCCAGTTATCAATCCTTTCCGTTATCTATCTGCGTATTGAGTACTGTGCCCGCCGTATTATTGGGATCGCTCGTGATGCTCCTGATAACAGGTGCAACCCTGAACCTGCAATCTTATATGGGGATTATTATGAGCATCGGGGTTTCTGTAGCGAATGCAATATTGATTGTTACGAACGCAAGAATTATTACGACTTCAATACAAAGATCCCTTTCGTGCGGCAGTCATGAGTGCAGGAATAAGATTGCGCCCGATCCTGATGACCAGTCTCGCAATGATTGCTGGCATGATTCCTATGGCCAGCGGATTGGGAGAAGCTGGTGATCAGTCCGCACCACTTGGCCGCGCAGTAATTGGGGGCCTGATTTTTTCTACCCTGGCTGCACTCCTGATCGTGCCTTTGGTCTATGGATGGATTCAACAAAAAAAATCATTTAAATCAGTTTCCCTGTACCCGGGAGATGAAAACTAATAAACGCTTTAAAATGAAATATTCTTTATTGATATTCTGTCTGTCTCTGTTGTCCGCATGTTCGTCAAGTGAAAATAAAAAAGTAGAAGACGATCCAAAGAATCAGACACCTGTATACAAACAGGTTGTGGTAAAAAAATCCGGAGTTGCTACCATGATTAAGTTGCCAGCACAACTTTTCGCATATCAGGAAGTCAGTATTTTTCCTAAAATAAACGGATATGTAAAGAACGTTTATGTGGATATTGGTTCGGAAGTTCACGAGGGTCAGCTTCTGATGGTGCTGGACGCGCCTGAAATTGTGCAGGCTGTTGCCCAGGCCAGAGAAAAGTATGCACAGGCAAAAGCCGGATACAGCATAGACAAGGAAAATTATGCTCGTCTGTTAGAAGCTTCTTTGACAGCCGGTGCTGTATCTCCGCTGGATCTTTCATCTGCCAGGTCAAAGATGGAAGCCGACAGTGCCCTGGCCAATGCAGAGAAAAGCAATTGGCAGATACAGCAAACTATGCAGGACTACCTGAATGTGGTTGCTCCTTTTAATGGCATCATCACTGAACGAAATGTTTTTCCCGGAGAACTCGTGAATGCAGCGTCTAAAGACCACCCCATGCTTGAGTTAAAAGAAATTAAACTTTTACGGTTGAAAGTGGATGTTCCTGAAGCCTTCGCCGGTTCATTCAGAAAAAATGATACAATTTCTTTCTATACAAGTGCTTTCCCGGGTAAAAAAATAACTGGCCGTATTGCACGTCAGTCCATGAATATAAATGCCCAACTTAGGTCTGAAAGAATAGAAGCTGATATCGAAAACAAAAACGAAATACTTCAGCCGGGTATGTATGCAGATGTGATTTTATATTCCCTGGGAAATATTAATGCACTTTCAGTTCCCAGGTCAGCAGTTGTAATTTCTACAGAAGGGAAATATGTGATTGCTGTAAGAAATGGGAAGAACATTAAAGTAGACGTACTGACAGGTAATGAAACCAAAGACAGCATAGAAATCTTTGGTCAGATTCAGGCAGGTGAGAATGTGATTGAGAATGCGAATGATGAAATACATACTGAATAAGCCGAAAGCTTTAGGCTTATTCTGGTACACAATTTGACCTGTTGTATAGATCCAATTCCTATACTATGAAATACCATCTTCGTATTTTTACGTTTGTAATATTACTAGGTCTTATTGCATGTTCTAAAAAAGTAGTTGATAGCAGTGATCCCAAAAACAATGGCAACGATTCAACAACAGGAACTTCACAATCATGCAATGCCATACCCTCAGATTTTTTAAACATAACTATTTTTCCGGCAGACAATTCCTGGAATGAGGACATTTCTTCAAGAACGGTAGACCCTTCAAGCAGCCAAATACTGTCTGCCTATTCTACAGCCGGCCTGAAAGCAGATTTCGGGAGCGGATTATGGGATATGCACCGATTGGAATTCCTTTCGTTGTCGTTTGCGGAACTCAAAATAAAGTCTCCATAGTTTTTCGTGCAAATGGTTATGATGGCAATTACGGAGATGAAAGCGATCCGGGTCCTTATCCCATTCCATTGAATGCACCCGTCGAAGGAAATGGCCAGGGCGATTCTCATGTATTGGTTGTAGACAAGGATAATGATTTGTTGTATGAATTATATAATGCAAGTGTAAACGGCGATCATTGGGAAGTTCTTCCGGTGCAGTATTCAACCTTGCATCAGATGCGCTCCGGCCTGATGGATGGACTTCTGCCGATGCAGCCGGACTCCCGATTTTTCCAGGACTCGTAAAATATGACGAAGTTGCAAGCGGAGCGATTCATCATCCTATAAGATTTACCCTCACTTCATCGAATGTAAAATCTGCTTATATTTCTCCGGCAACTCATAAAGTGAACAGTAGCGGTGGACAATATTCACTTCCTTTCGGAGCGAAGATCCGGTTGAAAGCTGCTTTTGATGTCAGTGGGTTTCCTGCCAACGACCAGGTCATTTTGAATGCAATGAAAAAATACGGATTGATCCTTGCCGATATTGGTAGCAATATGTATATCAGCGGTGCGCCCGATGAACGGTGGAATAATAACGAATTGCAACAATTGGGAAATGTAAAGGCTTCCGATTTTGAAGTTGTAGTATCTGACTAAATAATGGTTTTTAAAATATCTCCTACCCGTAATGCATTAGCCATAATCGTGAGCGAAGGATTCACAGCACCAATGGAAGGAAAAAAACTTCCATCTACTACATAGAGATTTTCTATTTCATGTGTTTTGCATGAAGGATTCAAAACAGAATCCGCCGGATCATTCCCGAATCTGATTGTTCCTGCCTGATGAGCAACACCCGCAAGGGGTATATCTTTACTCAGGTAAATAGAATGCGGAATCAAAGATTTCCTGAATCCAGTTCACCCAATATATTTTTCCAGTTATGAATCAGACGCCGGAATCCTTCCGTATTGTTTTCATTGTATTCAAGATGAATTTGTCCATTACTTACTGTGACCCGATTATCTGCGACCGGAAGATCTTCTCCTGTAAACCACCAGTCAATGGAATGGGATGCCATTTCATTCAGCATTTTACCCGGAGTAAAAAAAGGAGCATCCGGTGAAATCTGATCCTTGTCAGATTTTCCAAGTAATTGTATATGACCCATTGGAAATGAAAAATCATCCGATCCGAAATAATAATCATTTACTGCAAGGGTCTTCTGAAATTTAGTTGGATTTTCTTTCGTACTGATCCCAAGCATGGCTGCACTCAGGTGTTTCATAAAATTTCTACCTACCTGACCGCTTTTATTTGCCAGTCCATTGGGATGTTTGTCATTTGCACTGCTTAACAAAAGGGCAGCTGAATTAATGGCGCCGCAGGCAACCACCACGGTAGTCCCTTTAAATTGAAGCGTTTCATTTTTATACTTTACTTCAATATAATCAATTTCATTACCGGAAGAATTTGTATACAGCCGCTCAACCTTTGCTTCAGTAAGCAGGGTTATATTTTTATAATCAAGTGAGGGCCGTACACAATTGATATCAGCATCACTTTTGGCATGCAGCAGACAGGGGAACCCATCGCAGGTGCTGCAGCGGATGCACTCACTGTTCAATGGATCTTTTTCATTCAGCTTTATTCCAATAGGCAAATAAAAAGGATGAATACCTTTTCCGACTAATCCATCATGCAGTTCCTGAATTCGTGGTTCGTGACTTACCTGAGGATAAGGGTATTCAGTTGAACGAAAAGGTTCCGTAGGGTCTATTCCCATTTTTCCGTGAACACAATATAATTTTTCAGCTTCTGTGTAATAGGGTTCGAAATCTTTGTATTTAACTGGCCATTCGGGAGAAATACCACCACTGTGTTCCAGTTTTTCAAAATCTTTTTCTCTCAATCTAAATAAAGCTGCGCCGTATACTTTTGTATTTCCACCAACCCAATAACCTGTGCCCGGATGTAAATCTTTGTTACCTGTAGTTTTCCAAACTTCTTTAGTGTGATAACGTTCTTTTTGAAATACTTCTATGCTCTCCCAGTTTTCTTTTTCGCGTGGAAGAAAGCCGCCCCTTTCCAAAATCAAAATACTTTTACCACTATCCCTGAGTTTGTGCAGCAGGGTTCCGCCACCAGCACCTGTTCCTATTATTATAATATCAAATAATTGCATAGTGGAACCTCAGAAATTGTGTTCAGGAGGCAAGTTGCTTATTATTCAGATATTTAAATAGTTTAACGGTTAAACGGCAGTTATTTGAAATTAAGACTTAGAATGATGTTATATTTCTGTTTATAAAATCTTGTATGAAAAAAACTATTTATTTTCTTTTGTTGATTTGCATAGGATTTTCATCTTGCACATCAAAACCTGAATCTCCTTTAGGACCAGCTGCTATATCCAAAGATTCCGTCGTAGCGCTTGCCAAAGCTGCTTTCATTTATGCCATGCCACTTGCATTGATGGACATGACACAAAAAAAAGTTACCAATACCATAAAACCAAGTTCCGCCAATTTAAAAGCTCCTGTTAATCAATTAGTCATTTCAACCAAGTTTCCTGATGCGAAGTTCAGGGATGTAGTAAGACCAAATGCAGATACATACTATAACACAGGATTTTTAGATCTGGGCATCGACGCATTGGTATTAACTGTTCCCAATACGAATGGCCGTTATTATCTTTTACCAATGCTGGATGCATTTACAAATATTTTTTCATCACCCGGTAAAAGAACAACTGGTACTCTGGCAGATACGTTTTTAATTACAGGTCCCAAATGGACAGGAACCATTCCAGCCGGCATGAAAGAAATAAAATCTCCTACCAATATGGTATGGCTGCTTGGCCGGATTCAGGTGAATAGTCCTGAAGATGGTGTTAAAGTAGTCATACCTATTGAAAAGAAAATTAATATCACACCGTTGAGTTCATGGGGAAAATTTTATACAGCTCCCGATGGGAAAGTGGATTCTCTACTTTCAAAAGATGGCCCTAATGTGCAATTGGCAGTTATGCCGACAGATGCTTTTTTTAATTATGTGAACAATCTGATGGTTGCCAATCCGCCCCCTGCATCAGATTCAACCGTTATCACACAATTTTCACAGATCGGAGTCGGACCTGGTTTGAAGTTTGATTTGAGTTCCTTTGATACTGCAACCCAGGCAGCTTTGAAGGAAGTACCAAAAATGGTGTTGGACTATATGAATGAAATTCTTACCAGCGGTAAATTAAATCCACCTGTCAATAACTGGAATGTTGCTTACAAAGGCTTTGGAAATTATGGTACCAATTATGATCTGAGGGCCATAGTTGCATATGCCGGACTGGGTGCAAATTTACCGGAAGATGCTGTTTATCCCGCAACCACCAAAGATGCCGATGGAAATCCATTCGATGGTGCCAATAAATATGTTTTACATTTTGAAAAAGGTAAAACGCCTCCGGTACATGCATTCTGGTCTATAACGATGTACGACAATTCAGGATACTTTATAGAAAACCCTATTAATCGTTACGCTATTGGAAACCGGAATCCTCTAAAGTTTAATGCAGACAGTTCACTGGAAATTTATTTTCAGAATATATCTCCCGGAAAAAATAAGGAAAGTAACTGGCTCCCTGCACCTAAAGGTCCATTTAACCTGATGCTCAGAATGTACTGGCCCGCTGAAGAATTCCTGAGTGGGAACTGGACACCTCCCGCTGTTGTTAAACAGAAATAATTTGTAATTCAAACCTCCTCACCCAATTATGTGGTGAGGGGGTTTTTTATTTATTAAAAACCGGATTTTTTATCCCGAACAATCATGAACTTTGTGAAGGAGCAGAAAATGGATTTGTATAGGAAGCAAAATTAAAATATTCAGATATTAAAAATCATTAAGAAAATACAGTTTCATTCACGTAATAAAAAAATTAACAATGATTAAGAAAAAAAAACCTCAGACAAAGGATGAAGATGAATCTCAATTTCCAGGCTATCCTCATTATTCCGAAAAGGAAGATATTTTCAGTAAGGAAAAAAAATTACCATTGGCTGAAGAAAATCCTATCCCGATTGGCGACGAGGATGTTCCGGGGAGTGAGCTGGATGATGCAGACGAAGCAATTGGAGAAGAGGATGAAGAAAACAACTATTACAGCCTGGGTGGAGATGATCACAATGATCTGACAGAAGATCAGGGAGACGATTGAGGAAAGTATGGGAGTACTTTGCCCACCGAAGCGAAGCGTAGGTGGGTGGGAGTATGGCTTAGTCCAGGTCCGGTCGCAATCAAGTATATTTGATTGCTGCTGGAAAGATGAAACTTTGTTTTGACAACATACTAACAATGGGTGCCTCTAACCGGTTCCGCGGTTTCATCCTGACCCTTTTTATTTTTCAATCATTTTCTCTATTCTCGCAATCTGTCCGGGAGATATCTACAAGGGACGGGCTTCCGCAGTCATTTGTTTCGGGACTCGTTCAGGATGATTCTTCTTTTGTCTGGATGGGAACACGTAACGGACTGGCCCGATTTGACGGATATCAGTTCAAAGTATTTCAGCACAATCCACACGACAGTACTACGCTCGCTTCCAATATTATAATTTGGATCAGAAAAGACAATCACAATAATTTATGGATTGAGCATGAAGCCGGAGAAATAGATGAAATGAATCCGGTAACTGAAAAAATCACCCACTTTTTGAGAGGGAATTTACCTGACAGCAATAGTGTTCAATTTGTTCGCCGTGGCTGGATGGTAGATGAAGAAGGAATTTTCTGGGGAATAATGAGAGGAGCCGGCTTAAATAATTATAATGTAAAAAATAAAACGCTTCAGCATTTTACAAAGATTAATTCCGGTCTGCCAAGTGATACTGTACGGGGACTGGTTGAAATTCTAAATCAGGGAATATGGATTTTAAGTCAGCGGGGGATCAGCCTTTTTGATAAAAAATCAAAGCGATTTACACACTGGCAAATACCCTATATGCAGGATTTTGGAAATTTTCCTGAATCAGATGCCATTGCAGTCGATCTGCATCCAAGAAGAAATGGTGAGCTGATGTGGGGTGACCGCAAAAGTTTATTTTTCTTCAATCCGGAAAATCATTCTTTCCGCTCAGTTTCACTTCCATCGGTTTCCTATCTCGGAATCCGGTGGCTAAGAACAAGCTCCGATGGTTTGGATTATTTCGAAAACTACGGTAAGATTTTTCGTTATAGCGACCAGGAAGGACTTACCTCCATTGGCAGAACCATTACAGACAATTTTGGAGACGTCAAATCATTTCTGGTAGATCATTCGGGACTGGTATGGATTGGTACAAATGCCGGTGGAATTCACCAGATTGACCTGGAAACTCCATTTTTTCAATCCTTCACATATAAAATAGATTTTAGTACAGATATGCTGCTGGCGGAATTAGGCATTAGTATGAAGCAGATGTTTAACTGGACGAAAAAGGACAATCTTTTCTCTTCTGCAAGTTATCATTTCAGGTCTGTCTACGATTCAAAAAGAAAATTATACCTGGCACTTAAGGAAACAGTTTGTTATTATGACAGCGTTCAGAAAAAATTTATCAGGCTTCCGAAAGTACCTTTTATTGTCGGTACAGATACTTCTGGTATTGGCATAAAAGGTATAACGATCCTACCAGACGGGTCCCCCATGGTGATCGGATATAGTGGAAACATATTGATTTATCATTCATACTCCGGAAACTGGGAACAATTCATCGATCCTTATCTTATCAGAAAAAAATATGGGAATTTAATTCTGCCACAGGATATACTGGCAGACGATAAAAATATTTGGATAACCACAGCAAACGATGGTCTCCTGAAGATCGATCTTCAATCAAAACAAATTCAACAACTACTGGAAGATCAGTCGCCCGGTTCATTACCTACCAACCAATTACTGGGATTCAGAACCGACCCGACCCGTGCGAATTTACTCTGGGTAGGAAGTTATCAGGGACTGATTTGCTTTAACAAAAAAACACTGAAAAGCGAAGTATTTTCAATTGGAGAAGGTTTACCGGATAATACCATTTATTCGATATTATCTGACAGGTCAGGAATCTTATGGGTGAGCACCAACAGGGGCCTTTGTAGTTTTGACCCTGTTACCCACTATGTTCGCATTTTTCACACACAGCATGGTTTGCCTGGTGATGAATTCAACAGGTTTCATCAACTGGAACTTCAGGACGGCCGTTTAATTTTTGGAGGCACGAATGGCTGGACCGTATTTAATCCGCTTCTGATGAAGAATGATGAATTTGAACCCGGACTGGCTTTTACAGATCTTAAAATCAACAATAAAGAAATAACTGATAAGGATAAGGGAATTTTAAAATTACCCCTTAATGCCGCCGCCAAATTGGTATTACCATACGCCCAAAATACGGTGAGTATTGGATTTGCAGGGTTGGAATATAGTCAGCCACAGGATATATTATACCGTTATCGCCTGGTAGGATATGATAATGACTGGATAATGGCCGGGAATACGCATCAGGCGAATTATACCAAAATACCTCCGGGAAATTATACATTACTCGTAAATGCAAGTAATACTTCAGGTAAGTGGAGCACACATATCAAAGCTATTAATATACGGATTGAATCTCCATGGTACGCCACAGGAATGGCCTATATCTGTTATAGTATAATCCTGGCAGGCCTAACGTGGACCTTTATACGCTTTCGTGTAAGCCGGGAGGTCTTGAAACAGGAGATGTTACTCAAAGAGAAGGAAGCCATGCAATTGAAGGAACTGGACGATATGAAAACCAGATTCTTTTCAAATATTACCCATGAGTTCCGGACTCCGCTGACACTGATCATGGGACCCGCTGAACAATTAAAATCCATTCACTCAACTGATCCTCAGCAGGCCCGGCTCTCGGACACGATTTTAAATAATGCAAAACAATTGCTTATTTTAATCAACCGTCTGATGGATTTATCCAGGCTTGAAGCAAAAGCTCTTCATCTTAATGAACAAAAAGGAAATCCGGCTTATACTGTTGGAGCCGTTGTTCATTCTTTTGAAAGGGATGCAGAAGTAAAGGATGTTTATCTTTCATTTAATAACCAGACCGATCATCTGGAATGCTGGTTTTATCCGGATGCCATCGAACGTATCGTTTATAATCTGGTTTCCAATGCACTGAAATTTACACCTTCAGGAGGAAAAGTTAAAGTTCATTTGAACAGAATGGATAATATGCTTTTGCTTGATGTAGAGGATTCGGGAATTGGAATTACTAAAGATAAATTACCCTATATTTTTGACAGGTATTATCAGGCAGGTGAGAATTCTGGTTTAGCAAACGAAGAATGGCATCAGGGAAGCGGCATCGGCCTTTCGCTTGTAAAAGAGCTGGTAAATCAGATGGAGGGTAAAATCGAAGTTATTAGCCACATGGAAACCACAGAAAATTATCCGCAAGGAACCATTTTTACTTTAAGTATTCCATATCGAATAACAGATGCAAAGCAATCCGCCAAAGCCATTCAGTCAAAGGATGGCAGTTTCAGTTGAAAATGAGGTTGAAGAAACGGATTTGCTTCCAAAGATTCTTTTGGTTGAAGACAGTCTGGAACTGGCTGGATTTATCAGCAGTATCCTGGCGGAAAAATATCAGGTGATTCATCTCGTAAATGGAGCACTGGCCCTGGAATTTACGCTCTCTTCCATGCCGGATCTCATTCTGAGTGATGTAATGATGCCTGTGATGGACGGATATGAACTTTGCAGCCGTATAAAAGAAGATATACGTACAAGTCATATACCGGTAATCTTATTAACTGCTAAAGTTTCACAGGAAAACCTGATTGAAGGACTTGAGAGGGGTGCAGATGATTATCTTTTAAAGCCATTTCATCCCACCGAATTATTACTTCGCATTCATAATCTTCTTGAAAGACAGCAAAAGCTCAGGGAACGCATTCAACAGGAACTGAATTTACCGGCAGGAACTTCAAAGGAAACCATTCCCCAGGATATTTTTCTTACAAAATTATATGAATTGCTGGATGAACATATGGACGATGATCAATTTGGTGTTGACCAGCTTACCGGTAATATGAACCTGAGCCGAAGCAGTCTGCACAGAAAACTTAAAGCACTTACAGGACTTTCAACCAGTGAGGTAGTCCGCAATTATCGTCTTAAACGAGCCTCTCTCTTCCTGAAAGAAGGTTATAGCAGTTCTGAAGCCGCATATAAATCAGGATTTGGCAGCCCTGCCTATTTTACCAAGTGTTTCCGGGAAGTCTATGCCATGACGCCAGGGGAGTACGTTATAAGCTTAAAGCCGAAAGCCTAAAGCCTAAAACCGATGACCGATGACAGTTGGCCGTTGACCGTGGTTCGTGGATCGATAAACGATTTACGATCCACGATATACGATCAGTTTTAGGCTTTAAGCTTTGGGCTTTAATGAAACAATATTTATAGCCTTTGCAACACTGGGTATATCCTCAGCTTCAGCTACTTACTAGTTTTGCATCCGAATCGAAACAAGCGCTTGTTTCATTCTCCGCAACGGTTTAAACATTAAAAAATAAACCGGTTCGTAACTAAATTTTAAAAATCAATTAATAAACTTGAAATCATGAAACAGAGTATTCTTTTAATGTTTGTTGTATGCAGCCTTTTCGCGTGTACCTCTCCTTCACAGATCGTAAGCAGCTGGAAGGACCCCAATACAAGTATAAAAAA
This sequence comes from uncultured Bacteroidota bacterium, assembly GCA_963757975.1. Taxonomy (GTDB): domain Bacteria; phylum Bacteroidota; class Bacteroidia; order Chitinophagales; family Chitinophagaceae; genus Puia. Next base: position 48,665 of record CAVWUD010000006.1, on the reverse strand, counting down.
CCCAGCTACGCATAGAATTGTAGTTGCAGCGTTAATTTATGATCAGGGAGTCCGCAGGCAGGTAGAAGATTATATGGCTTCACTTTATCCCGGAACTGCAACTCAGTCTTACCTGATCCTCGGCGGAGATTCTCTTATCAATAATGAGGATGCCTATAGTCAAAAGTTGAAAAGCGAAGGCTATGATGGAATTGTTATTATGAAACAGGTAAACGAAAATATCAGCCAGCATTATGTTCCCGGACAATTTCCATCTTATTATAATACATGGGGCGGTTACTGGGGTAACAGATGGGGCGGACCGGTATGGGGAGCCACTTACTATAATCCGGGCACACCTGGCCATATTCGTACAGACAGAACATGGATCGTGCAGGTAAATGTATATTCTCTCATAACCAATAAACTCATCTGGTCAGCTAATACGAGAACTACAGATCCGGGAGGAAGAATTCCTTTATTCGATGACGTGTGTAAATCAGTGCGCTCACAGATGAAATCGGATGGATTTCTTAATTAAACAGAATAATATTTTTAAAGGGAAGGATAAATAATTTTATCAAAAAATAATTCAAATAAACAATGGAGCAGATTAAATGGGTCGACATATCAGTGAGGAGATCTTCGAAAAACGGGGATTTCATTTATCTGATCATGAATATACTTTTGTTATTTATCCTTCCTCTTTTGAGTATTGCCAGTGAATGTATTGTTGAGAAGGAATCCATGGATTGGACATTAATCGGGAAGTGGTTTATTTTCTGGGCCATAGGTATACGTCTCTTTACAGCGGGGATAAAACAATCATCAAATCCTGAATTTACGGCAGTCAAAATATTCAAAATGAGAAGCAGCGAAAGTTTCGTTGTTATCAGGGAACTGGGATTTGCAAATATCGCACTGGGCGTAATGGGAATCCTATCAGTGATCAATAGTAATTGGCGAATACTGGCTGCTTTCACCGGTGGCTTGTTTTTCGGACTTGCAGGTATTCAGCACGCATTTAAAAAACCGGACAGCCGGAATGAACTGATCGCCATGTTGTATGATTTGATGGTCCTATTGATAATCTGTTTGTATCTGATTTTTACATTAATCTTTTAACCGCCAACTGTCAACTGCCAACGATCAGGCAGTGTATTTTTTAAAAATCGAACTCGCAGTATGTCCACCAAAACCAAAAGTATTATTCAAACTATAATGCACGGTTTTGTGGATTGATTTACCGATCAGGATATTCAGCCCCGCAGGAATTTTTTCATCTATCGTCTTCGTGTTGATAGTGGCGGGTACGATATTATGTTTGACTGACAAAATACTGATAATGCTTTCCACCGCACCAGCCGCGCCGAGGAGATGACCAGTCATGGACTTGGTCGCACTGATAAGAACCGGCAGATCGCCAAATATTCTTTCAACTCCCTTCATTTCACTGATATCTCCGATTCCTGTTGAAGTGGCGTGTGCATTTATATAATCAATATCGCCAGGAGCAAGTCCTGCATCACTTAAAGCCCTGGATATACAAAGCCTGGCCCCGAGTCCCTCAGGATGTGTGCCGGTCAAATGATAAGCATCAGCAGCCATTCCGCCTCCAACCATCTCTGCATGAATGGTTGCGTTTCTTTCTATTGCATGATCCCATTCTTCCAGAATCAACGCTCCTGCACCTTCGCCAATCACAAACCCGTCCCGTTCAATATCAAATGGCCTGGAAGCTGTTTCAGGCATATCATTTCTTTTTGAAAGAGCCTGGGAAGCACTGAAGCCTCCTAAAGAAGAAGGCGTTATCGCGGCTTCCGAGCCTCCGGCAATCATGATGGTGGCCTTCCCTAACCGGATCGTGTCAAATGCATTAATAATAGCGGTATTGGAAGAAGCACAGGCAGAGACTGTACAATAATTTGGACCATACAGGCGATGACGGATGGAGATAGCACCTGCAGCGATATCAACAATCATTTTTGGAATAAAATAAGGATTGAAACGGGGTGTACCATCACCTGCATAGAATTCTTTCAATTGTTCTTCAAATGTTCCGATTCCACCATTACCCGAAGCCCAGATGACACCCATATCATACAGCTCTTCTTCTTTCATGGTCGAAGGATCCAGTTGCGCATCTTTCAACGCCTGATCGCTGGCAACCATGGCATAGAGAGAAAATAAATCGTATTTTTTTATTTCTTTTTTTTCAAAATGATCTTCCGGATGGAATCCCCTTACTTCACATCCAAACCTGGTTTTGAATTTGGATGCATCAAATTTAGTAATAGGTCCTGCACCACTTTTACCCTCAACGATATGCCGCCAGAATTCATTTACAGAATTACCCAATGGACTAAGCAGACCCAATCCGGTGATTGCGACTCTTTTCATAGTTATAAATTAGCGTTGGCGAAGATAGGACGGACTATTTTAATAGAATTAATTGTCCGTAATGATAGGAAAGATGATTGGTCCGGTTTATTAAGACTGCCAGTTTATTGCGGGTTGGATCTTTTTCAAAATCTGCATCTGTCATGGATTCATGTCTCCCAAACCAGGTTTCCGGAGTCATTTTCACAAATTCGTTTTTCAATCTTTCATGAACAGAGATCCATACCTGTCTTAATTCGGAAACAGAAGGAATTTTATCAATGGCTTTATCCGGCGCATCAATGAAAGTGGGTTGCAGAACTGGATTTGCCCTCTTGCCGAGGCCCAGTATTTCAGGAAGTACATCATGAATCGCAGCGAGATGTCCGACAAGATAAACACCCCTGTTTTTGCCCGGGGCAATTTCTTTTAACAGCTGATCGTCTGACAAACCATTGATTAATTTGGTGCAACGGTCAATATTTGTTTGCCAGGTATTCAATGCTACTTTAACAGAAACTGTACTATGATCCATGTTTATATTTTTTAAGATTCAAGACCCTGTTTTTTCCGGGTTGTTTTATAGAACAATGGCGGATTGATTTTGTTCGAAAATTAAATGATCATACAAAATAAAAAAACTATTTCTAAGGCTGATAAGAAAGAAGAACATTGCCACTCTTAAAAATTCTTGTATTAATAAGTGTAAGTTTCATTCTTGTTTTGATGTCTTTGAACATGGAAGAACCCTTGCCAATAATGACCGGCACCACCATTAACTGGTATTCATCTATCAGACCCTTTCCGGCAAATTGCTTTATGATATTTCCACTGCCAAGGATTATCATATCTTTTCCTGGCTGTTGTTTCATTTCAAGAATGGCTTTCTCAATTTTCTTTCTGATAATTTTAGTATTGTTCCACTTGGCTTTTTTTAATGAAGTAGAGAATACAATCTTTTCAGACTCATTCATACCTTTAGCAATGACCGGATCATTTTCGATCACAGATGGCGTGGGCCAGTATCCTGCCATCAATTCATAAGTGACCCGTCCAAAAAGAAGTATTTTGCCGGACGAAAGCATGGCCGCAGAGTTTTCCGCTTCTTCAGTGCCGAATCCATGCCAGCTGATATCTCCTTTTTTTGGCCCCTCATAATATCCATCCAGCGATACGAAGTTGTATACAGTAAGCTTTCTCATTTTATTGTTTTTAAAATCTTACCGTCATCAATATTTTATTAAAATTATTATATTTCGCATTAACTATATTTGCCCTGGAAATGAACAAATTAATTCATCAGTCTTCTGCACTTTGCCTGGCATGTATCATGCTGGCCAGGATAATGGCAATGCCTCTGTCACTGCTCGATTATTCTGTCAATAAAAGTTTCATTATCAATAATTTTTGTGAAAACAGGTTAAGATCTGACATTCATTGTGCCGGTAAATGTTATTTAAACAGGCAATTGTCAAAAGGTAATGAAAGTCAGGACTCCAAAGAGCAAAGGGGGTCTGTAAAAATCATGGTCATTGATTTTTATATACAGGCTAAGAGGCCAGATATAAATAGCATTTCAGGGATCCGATCAGTTATATTTTTCTTTAGAACACCCTCTGTTTGCAAAAAATTCCCGGAGAATATCTTTCATCCTCCTATTGTCTAAGGTGCCGGGCCTGCACTTCTTCTTACTTTTCGGAATTTAATTCTGTAGTTTATTAAAAATTATCTGCATGAAAACAGTTTTCATTATGCTGTTCATGACATCTTCCGTTCCTGTTCTTTGTCAGCAAATCATCCGTGGAAATATATCAGACAAAATCAGTGATGAACCATTGCAATATGCTGTTATCAGCCCAACTGGCAGAGGAGCTACTGTCACCAGCGATAAGGGTGGTCATTTTCAGTTGACTGCACAGGAAACGATTGACTCTCTGAATATTTCTATGATCGGATACCGGTCTCTCAGATTGGCTGTAACTAAAAATCAGAAACCTTTGGTTGTTCAAATGGAACGGGGGCCCGTCGAACTTCAGACCGTTACTATTACACCTCAATCGAATAATGCAACTTTTCAAACACTGAGTGCAATTGACCTGCATATCCGGCCAGTCAATTCCGCACAGGATCTGATGCGCCTCGTGCCGGGATTATTTTTAGGACAACATCACGGAGGTGGTATAGCCGAACATATTTTCCTCAGAGGATTCGATGCAGATCATGGAACGGATGTAAATGTTTCCGTCGATGATATGCCGTTGAACCTTGTTTCACAAATACACGGACAGGGATTTTCTGATCTCCATTTTCTTATACCGGAACTGGTAACGAGTTATGAATTCGGTAAAGGACCATACTATGCTGAGCATGGAGATTTTACAACAGCTGGTTTTGTCGGTTTCCATACAGCTGAACAGCTTGATAAATCTACTGTCAAAATAGAAGCTGGACAATTTAAGACAGGACGCGCACTGGCCATGGTCAATTTGTTGAGTGATAAGGCAAGACAAAGAGGAGAAAACGCATATATAGCAGGCGAAGCAGCCTATACTGATGGCCCATTCGACTGGCCACAGCAATTCAGCAGAATTAACCTGTTTGGAAAATATAATGTGAACTTTGACCCGAAAGAAAAGCTTTCCGTTACACTTTCTACATTCACAAGCAAATGGCGTTCATCAGGAGAAATACCTTCCAGGGCCGTCGATGAAGGACTGATAGGCCGCTTCGGATATATTGATAGTTTGCAGGGTGGTTATACTGGCCGGAGTAATATCATTGCAAGACTCTCTTCTGCTCTTTCTGATAACTGGTATATGCAAAACCAGGTATATTATTCATGGTACCATTTCAGTCACAGGTATAACGATACCTTTTTCGCCGATGATAGTGTGAATGGAGACCGATTACGCCAGGCGGAGTCAAGAAATTTATATGGATACAATGGAAAAATCATTAACCATGCCTATTTCAAGAATAATATTGATCTGACTTCTTCATTCGGAATTGGGTTCCAGATCAACAATATAAGTAACAGCGAACTTTCACACATCAACGACAAATTTGAAGTGCTCAATTATCTGGAACTGGGAAATATAAACGAAAATATTTATAATGCTTATGTTGACGAAAACCTCCGGATGGGGAAATGGCTTTTCAATACGGGGCTCAGAATGGATGAACTTTATTTCAATTATGAAGACAAATTAAACCAGGATATGCCTTCCAGAAGTAAATTTATTTTAAGTCCTAAACTGAACGTGGAGTATACCGCCAATAACTTTCTCCAGATTTATTTAAAAGGCGGCAAAGGATTCCACTCCAATGATGCCAGGGTTGTAGTTGCCAATCAGGGACAGGAAATATTACCAGCTGCATATGGCATTGATCTTGGAATAAATTGGAAACCGGCAGAGCATTTATATATCAACGCAGCCGCATGGTATCTTTATCTGCAGCAGGAATTTGTATATGACGGTGATGAAGGAACCCTTGATCCGGGTGACAAAACCAGGAGGGAAGGGATCGATTTTTCTGCACGATACCAGTTCAATAACTGGCTTTATGCTTTTATCGATATCAATTATGCATATGCCAGGGATATCCAGGCACCAAAGGGCAGCAATTATTTACCATTGGCTGTTCCATTATCCAGCGCAGGCGGACTGAATTATAAATTTAAGAATGGTATTAATGGTGGCCTCAGTTACCGCTATATGAAAGACAGGCCGGCCAATGCAGACAATTCACTAATAGCGAAAGGATATTTTGTTACTGATCTTACAGCTTTCTATACAAAAAAGAAATTCGAATTCGGCATTGAGATCCAAAATCTCTTCAATGTAAAATGGCGGGAGGAACAATTCGAAGTTGTTTCGAGATTGAAAAATGAACCTGCCCCTGTGGATGATATAAATTATACTTCCGGAACGCCCTTTTTCGCTAAACTGGTATTTGCAATTTTTTTATGAAATAGTTTTTAAAGAAGGATGAAATGCACATATTAACTTTAACATGATTTAAAAAAAAATGAAAAATAGGAAAAAAGTAAAACTGACCATTTCAGCAAAGATTTCAGTAATAACTATGGTATCCGTGTTAGTGCTTGGCGCTTTTTGGATGCTCTCCAACTCTTTTACAAAAAATAAACTACCTGTACTGGGAGAACCTGGACATATTGCCGGAGCATTTTCATTTATGAACCAGGACGGGAAACAGATAAACGAAAAATCAGTTGAAAACAAGGTAACTGTTGTTGAATTTTTCTTTACTTCCTGTCCTTCTATTTGTCCCGTAATGAATCAGAATCTGAAAGAAGTATATATAAAATTTAAAGAGGATACAGAATTCATGATTTTATCACATACCGTAGATCCCGAGAGGGATTCTGTTTCAGTATTAAAGAAATATGCTCAGCGATATGATGCAGGAACACCAGGCTGGGAATTTTTAACAGGCGACAAAAATGAACTGTATAAAGCTGCTTCCCAGGATTATTTGTTGTCTGCTGTCGATTCCGGAAATTCAAATTTTATTCATACCCAATACCTGGCACTTCTTGACAGACAAAGAAGGCTCAGGGGATTTTATGACGGGACAAACAGGGAAAGCATTTTAAAGCTTGAATCCGATATAAAAACTCTTTTGAAAGAACCTGCTATTTCTTCATTTTGAGACGTTCAACTATCAGATCTCCTAATTCCTTTCCCATTTCATTACTCCTCACACAACAATATTTAAAGTGTATGCCTCCATAAAAACGGGAATTCTGGGTCTCCTCAGCCGCATCTCTGAAAGATTTATAAGACCTGCTTTTTATACCAAATTCCAGTTCAGTCGAATCTGTATAAGCGAAATTGTCGCCGAAAACGCTGGTGAGGATCTCAGCTGCGGCAGATGAAACGGTACAATGCCCGCATGTATATTCAGGGAAAGGCGGCGTTTGCAGATGAGGCCTCCAATTCGGGTCGAAGTATTTATTAATGGCTGTTTCGGGTCTTAATGTATTGTAGATATATTTTATATTCCAGCATTGAATGAACGCATCAAATAAAGCCACCGAGGTTTTGGCATATGCATATGCCGTTTCATTGAAATCTGCGCCGGATTTCATCGCGGCAATTCCGACAATGCCCATCCAGTGACCCGGAGGTGAGAATTTCTTGGTGCCAAACATTAAATGGCCGGATACATTTAACTTGAATGGATTGTCATCCCAGAAATCTGCTATCCATACCTGTTCGTCCGTTAAACTGTCAACAATATTCTGGCTCAACTTTACCTCTTTATAATAAGGGCTGCTTTTATCAGTTACGTTGAAAATATAGGGAGGTTCGGGCATGAATTGATTGACACTATCTATGACCAGCCCCCGGATTTCTCTCCAGTGAGGTTCTGAAGCGGGAGAATAGGCCGGGGGAGTAGGTACCCAGCGACCGGGAGAATCCTTGACTTCATATTCTGTCGCTCCCCTTGTTTGTAAATAATTATCATGGCGACTCCATTCCATAATGACGGAAGCAACTGTATCACTGAATTCGACGGAATTTTCAAGAATATCAGCAGGCATACCGTGATCAGTAGCGAGCATTTTCAAACTATCCGTGTAGTACTTCATACTCCCTGCCGGAAAAGTAACAGATTCACCCAATTTGCAATAAGCAAGTAAAGCGCTGAATTCAAAATCAATTTTCTGGCCTGCAGGAGGTTTAGGAACTGACTTCAAACCACGTAACTGGCCCGCAAGAGAATTATACTTGTCAGGATGGGCTGCTGCAACCACCTCATATCCGGCAATGGCAGCATATAAATAGTTTCTTGACGCAACGATGGGTGTAAAATTATTACCCATTACGATTGTATTCAGTTCATGAACGGTACTGCAATATAGATCCGGGTTGCTGAATATTTTTTCATAATCAGTTTTAGTATGACAGGCACTAAAACATATAACCACAAATATTATGGCGGACAATCTCTTCATATTTACCAGAGTTTTTACAGGTTTATTTTTCATTAAATGAGAACCTGATTTAAGCGTATTAGTTTGGCGATGCAAAAATATTGTATCTGGTTGATAATTTATTTACGATATTGGATAAATTATGATTTCCTTCTATTATAATTGCCTAATTATTTTTTAATTTCCTGTAAAACCAATGCTTAAGGATTTCTGCTGAACCGATATAAGCAGCAACGATCAGAATCATCCAGACATAGAAATTCCAGGGTAACCTGCTAAACCCGAAAAGTGATGCCATTGGTGAAAAAGGAAGTCCCAATACAGTAATTACGATAAGTAAAGTGGCAATTGATAAATATTTACCCGGCAGGCTTTTCAGAAAAGGAAGTTTTGTGCGCACTACCAAAACGATCATTGTAGCGGAAACAACTGACTCGACGAACCATCCTGTCTGAAATTCTTTTTCTCCTGCTTTCATGAAAAATAATAATACACCGAATGTCAGGTAATCGAAAACTGAACTTAAAAGTCCGAAGACCAGCATGAATCGTTGAATGAACCGGATATCCCAGCGATGGGGTTTTGCAATAGATGCATCATCCACCCGGTCCGTCGCGATCGCCATTTCAGGAAAGTCAGTTAAAAGATTGGTAAGAAGTATTTGTTTGGGCAATAACGGCAGGAATGGAAGGAATAAAGAAGCGCCGGCCATACTGAACATATTTCCGAAATTGGCGCTTGTTGCCATAAATATATATTTCATGGTATTGGTAAAAGTTTTACGACCGATCACAATTCCTTCTGATAAAACATCCAGGTCCTGGTCAAGCAGAACAATATCTGCCGCTTCTTTTGCCACGTCTACTGCCGAGTCAACTGAAATGCCCACATCAGCAGTATGAAGCGCGGGTGCATCATTTATTCCGTCGCCCATAAATCCGACCACGTTACCTGCTTTTTTCAGACAAAGTATAATACGTTCCTTCTGGTTAGGTTCAACATCTGCAAAAATATCAGCCTTGGCGCCTTGTTGCATAAGAGCTCCATCGGTCATTTGACGAAGTTGGGGGCCAGATAGAATAACCGGATTGGGAAGTCCAATTTGTTTTGCAATGCTTTCTGCAACAAGTGCATTGTCACCTGTTATGAGTTTTAACCGAACACCCAACTGCTGTAGTTTTCCAATCGTTTCATGCACATTTGGTTTTGGAGGATCAAATAAGGTAATAAATCCAAGAAATATCATTTTATTTTCCTGGTCCCTGGTAAAATCGGTTTCATTGCTGGTGATTTTATAAGCAATTCCCAATACACGGTAACCTGCTTCACTTAACCTGCGGTATTGATCTCAAGATAAATTCCTTTTTAAGATCTAAGGATATCAGATCTCCATTTTCTGTTTCAACCCTGTCACAAATTTCTATGATGGAATTGAGTGCACCTTTCGTGACAACAAAATTTTCTTTATCATTCCTGACCTGTATACTGAGTCTTTTACGGATAAAGTCGTAAGGTATTTCGCATTGGACAGTATATTGGGTAGCTGGTGCTTTATAATTAGCGCAAATGGCTTGATCAATTGGATTTTGAAATCCCTGTTGTAAGGAGGCGTTCAATGCCGCAAACCTCATTGTTTTTTCCGAATGATTTCCGTTGATATCCAGCGCATCTTTGATGGTTACTTTCCCTTCTGTAATAGTCCCTGTTTTATCGGAACAAAGAATATTCATACTGCCAAAATTCTCAATAGAAGATAATCGTTTTACAATCACTTTCTTTCTTGCCATGGCCCTTGCACCTGTGGCCAGATTTACAGTGATGATGGCCGGAAGAAGCTGGGGCGTTAATCCGACTGCCAGAGCAAGGGAAAACAGAAATGAATCGAGTGCGGGTTTATGTAGAAAAACATTGATCGCAAAAATGAGAATGACAAGAATCAGAGTAATCTCCATCAGCATATAACCAAAGCGCCGGATACCTTTTTCAAAATCTGTTTCAGATGGCCTGATGCGCAGGCGGTCAGATATTTTACCAAACTCTGTCAGCTTGCCTGTGCGAATGACCAGGGCCCTTGCCCTTCCACTTATTACATGTGATCCCATGAAGAGGGAATTGCTTCTTTTTGACAAAGCTGTGTCCACCGGAATAACGCCGCTATTTTTTTCAACGGGAAAAGATTCTCCGGTAAATGCAGCTTCATCGATAAATAATTCTTTTGATTCCAGAATTAAACTATCGCCTGGAATAACATCTCCTGCTGAAAGAACAACAATATCACCGGGTACTACTTTTTCTATTGGCCATTCATTTTCTGTACCATCCCTCAGTATCCGGCAGCGGATCTGTACCATTTTAAGAAGTTCTTCAACTGCATTGGCAGCACCACGTTCCTGCCAGTAACCGAGAAAACTGCTGATCAGTATAATTACCAGAATAATAAGGGCATCTGTTAAATCTCCCAGGGCCATAGAAAGTATAGCGGCCGCAATCAGCAGGAGTGTAATGGGACTTTTAAATTGCGAAAGAAAAAGAATGAATCCTGAAGAATTTGATTTTGCCTTCAATGTATTCGAACCATATTTCTGAAGGCGCGAATCAGCATCCGTAGCGGATAACCCATTTCCTGAACTCGAAAGTATTTTAAAAGCGGATTCAGGACTCAGGCTCCAATAATTGTCTAAGGAAGGGTCCATGTATCAGGCTTATTCCCGACAATATTAACCAGTTATTATAAATTAGTGGGAACAGATTTTTCCCAGCCCGTTTCTTTGAGAGCAGGATCATTTTCCTTCTTCAGAAAATCGGCGTTGGCGAATGATTCCGCATCCCAGGTTAATATGGCATCGTCTGGAACCATTTCAACAGGCACCTTCCAGGAAGTCGAAGTTTCGTTATAGGCAGGATTCGATTGAGAGTTATAGCATGAAATGATGGACCAGCGCGGATCCGGAGAGAGATTCGCTTCTGAGCGGTGAAGAAGATTACTGTGAAAAATCAATGCATCCCCCGGTTCAAGTTCACTATATACAAGGTCCATCGTCCTGAGTGCATTATTAACCATGACCATATCGGCACCTACCTGTTCACCTGAAAATCCATGATTCACCCTTCCCAGTTTATGCGAACCCTTTATTACCTGCAGACAACCATTTTCTTTATTGGCCCTGGTCAGTGCGATCATTACACTAATCAACTGGTCGGGATACATGAATTGATTTTTATACCAGTATCCATAATCCTGGTGCCATTCCCAGGCACCGCCAACCCTTGGTTCCTTCTGCATTAATTTGGAATGAAAATGACAAACAGGCGCATCACTGTCGAGCAATTGGGCGACAGCTTTCACCATTCTTTCACTCCTGGTCAGATAACCAAATACATCGTTGCCCGGTGTAAACCAAAGAGAGAGTTTGGTTTTTTTACCCGACAGATCATTTAAATCCAGTGCATTCTTTGTTATGGAACTGTCTTCAATGGCAGTAACATATAATTTGTCCGTCTCCTGTTTGCTGCAAAAACTTTTTATAACGACATAACCGTCTTTATGAAATGATTTTATCTGTTCCTCTGAAAGTTTCCTGAATGACATGGCTAATCGGTTGAAAGTGATTGTTTCATATAAAAATGAACCAAAAGGTAAAAATTATTTATTAGATGGCCAAGATCAAAATATGGGGCAATATATTGGGTATCAAATAACTATATATTTAGAACCACATCTCCGGCCATTTGAAACCTTATGTCTGGTATGGAAGATTTATTATAAATTACAGTTGACCCCTTCCCAGAAGACTTTACTTGAAATCCTCTTATCTGCTGTTTACTTTCCCTGATAAATAACGATTAAGGTCATTAACCCTCTAAATCAATTGTATGAAAAAGCTTCTTATTTTCTTATTGATTTTAATTCTCTTGTTTTTCCTTTATTGTTTTTTTGTAAGAAAGGGAGGTTGCTGCATCAGTAGCAAAATTTCACCTGGCGACTCCACTAAAACCGTTGAACACTGGATTAATTGGAATTTGTTATTTACATCTGGTTCTATTGGAAACAGTGCACAGACAATTCAACAATTTGAAGATTCACTAAATAAATATGCGAAAAGTTCCAATCCGAGTGCAAGTCTGAGTTTCAAATATCATCACTGCCCCTGTGATACTTTGTTGACAAATATGGACGCCACACTGACTTATGGAAGCGGGAATACTGTTCCACCGCCACCAACTAATCCAAGCCCGGGCCCAAAGGGTGATTATACTTTGGGAAACAATTTCAATATGTATATCCCTTCTTATCTGGACTCAAACAGGTTTGACACTTCAAATATGAAAAAATACAATGTTCGTATGGAAGTCAATTTAGGTTCAACTGCCATAGGAACTACTGTCACTAAAAAAAGGAATAATGTTCTTGCAGTGATTGATACGGGTCTGGATTCCGCCTTATTCAACTATTCTTTTCCACAAACTGTTTGGGCTGGAAATCTGTTGTGGCAGGATCCTGCTAAACCCACTTTATTCGATGTGGTAATTGACGAAGCTACAGGAACATTAAAGGATGGAACTATGGCGCTTAGTTCAAATTCTGTTAAACATGGAACAGCTGCAACTGAAATTGCGCTGACTCAAATATTTTTATTAGACCGTAAACGTTACCGCAAATCATGTCAATAAGGGCTTTTGATGATTCCGAAAAAGGTAGTATTTATACGGTGAGTTGCGCAATGAGCTATGCAATACAGAAAAAAGCAGACTATATCAATGCAAGCTGGGGGTATTTTGGACAAGAAGATCCGGTTTTGAAAAATTACACAAGTAAGGCTAATAGTAACAACATTAGAATGATTGCCGCTGCGGGAAATACGCCTGGTAAGCATGATCCGGGTAAAGTATGTACTACAAATACTGCAAATCCTGCAAACAATCTGGACAAGCTTCATAAACTGGATACTGTTCTTTTTTATCCTGCATGTTTTGCTCCCGAATTCAAAAACCTGGTGAGTGTGACACAGGTGGACCTGACTACAAGCATGCTCGTACCCCCTCCACCGGCACTTAAGAATTTATTCCCCTGTTTTTATCAGAATTATTCTTCCAATTATATTACCGTGGGTGCTTTTGAGCCTCCAACTTCAGTAAATGTGAATTCATGCTGCACATTTAAAATTCCATTTTTAAATCAGAATATTGAAGGATCATCTTTTGCCACACCAGCCATGACAGCCATTTTTATGGCCAGGTTGGGTGATCAGGACATAAAGTCCTGGATAAGACTAAATGCATCGACTATGTTAAATAAAACGTATACGGATGGAGGTTTTTACTTTACATTCCATCAATTACCTTAGATAATTATACTTTGCGATGTAAGAATCTATTTTTTCCTGGTTTCGGCGCTGATCATTTATTTATCAGCGCCGGACAATGTCCTCTTCGGGATACGATTTGGAAACGAATAAAATTTCTGTCTGATAATAATATTCCAGTTGATATACAACTTCCTCGGTTATTAGACATGCAAGCCAGACTGTCTAACTGCCAGATTAACATGGATTCTACGGACGCATTCCTTTCACAACGTATAGGCGTCATGTATTATCAAAAAGCTGATTACAATACTTCTGTACGATATACTTTATTCGCAATTGCGGTTTTATATGAACTTCAAAAAAAAATGCATATCAATCCAAACCAGATAATTCAATGTTATCAGAATCTGAATTTTTACTATGATGCATTAGGACTGATTTCAAAGAAAAATGATGCCATAGACAGTTGTATTTCTATTGGACTAAGAACAAAACATGTTGATGAGTTACTTTTAAGTTCAATTAATGAAAAAATATATATTTTAATTAATGTTGGAGATTATCAGCGTGCAATTAATTATGCAAACCTTGCGCAGACGTTAACCAATAAAAATGAGTTAGAGAAAGCAAGCATTGTTGCAACAATTTTTAGCTGGAAAATAAACGCCCTGCTTTTGTTAAAGGATTATCCTGCGGTAGCTAATGAATTAAATAATAGAATTCAGGAATATAAAAAGTCCAGAGGAGATAATTTTATAGGAAACCTTTTCGCGCTTTGGTCAAAGTACTTTTTAGAAACCGGCAAAACCGATTCTGCTTTATATAGCATGAAAAAATCTTTCGATTATCATTTAAAATCAAAATTTAACAAAGGTTGTGCTTCATCCTTAAATGGCATTGGCTTTATATTTTCAGAATACATAAATAATTATCCCGAAGCTTATAAATATTATTATAGGGCATTGACTTATGCTGAGAGAAATGAGTCTATCAGCATATTGACAAATATTGGTAACGTATATAAAAAAAGAAATTTGTACGACTCCGCGTTTTATTTTTATCAGAAAGCGTTTGACCAGATAGACCATGGTATGGATGAGGATGGATTGTTAAAGACGAAGAATATTCAATCGTACGGAAGTTTGGCTGAATATATTGTAAGCCTGATTTTAGATAAAGCGGATGCACATTTACAACAGTACGAAACAACACATAACAATAAGTTATTAAAACTGACACTGGATTCTTATAAGAAAGCTGATCGGGTTATGGACAAAATTAAAGGAGATCAATATGAGATGATGTCCAAATTATCCTGGCTAAATAATACGAGGCGATTATACGAACATGCCATAGAAGCATCATGGCTTGCGAAAAACAACGAAGATGCTTTGTATTTCTTTGAAAAAAGTCGTGCTGTATTATTAGACGATCAAATGAAGACAGAGAACCTGATGGAAAATCAGGAAGCGGCTGATCTGTATCAACTAAAATCCACGATTATCCACCTGGAAAATGAACTGGATACGGCCAATCCTCATTCGGATCATTATTCGACAATTCAGGCAGAAATCATTCTGAAAAAAGAAGAGCAGAACGAAGTTATTACAATCATCAGGGAAAAAGACCCTTTGTATTTCGCCAGAAATTCAAATACTGATTCCATGAGTATCCGGGATGTTCAGCATTCCATTTTGAAAGATCATACTGCGCTTATTGAAATATTTAACGGAGATAGCGCTGTTTATATTCTGACAATTACAAAATCAGGAAGCGGCATTTCAAAATTAGGTAAAGGAGTTTATGACAGCCTCTCACAGAAGTATATGTCATTCGTTTCAAATCCTGATTTATTGAATACCCAATTTCCCGATTTTACGGAAGTTTCGCAGAAACTATATAAAACGATTTTCAATGATCATCCCTTGTCAGCAGGTCGCATCATCGTTTCGCCGGATGGTCCATGTTTCCCTTTTGAAGCGCTTATTACTAATAATGACCCGGACATTCATTACATGGTGAATGATTTTAGTATAAGTTATACCTACTCGGCAAGATTCCTTCTGAGTCATTTTACGAACACTTCAGGCAGACCGATAAATGATTTTATGGGTATGGCGCCTGTGCAATACGCTTCTTATATGGGCCTCTCATCTCTGCCGGGAAGCGATATTTCACTGGATCAGATTAAGACGTATTTCAGGAGCGATTTTATCCTGAAAAATAATGAAGCCTCCAAAGAGAATTTTCTAATGAATTTTCCTGATTATAAAATTGTCCAGTTATATTCTCATGCATCATACAACAGCTCGGATGGGAAACCTTTGATTTATTTTTCAGATTCTTCTATGGATTTATCAGAACTGTTTTCTAAGGAAAAACCTGCAGCCCGCCTGGTTGTATTGTCTGCCTGCGAAACTGCACTCGGCAGGGACTATAAAGGAGAAGGCGTATTCAGTTTCAGCAGGGAGTTTGCAGGTCTTGGTGTACCGGCTACCATCAGTAATCTCTGGTCGGTGGATAACGAATCCACTTATAGGATCACAGAATTATTTTATGAATTTCTTGCAAAAGGATTGCCGACAGACGAAGCACTACAGGAGGCTAAACTGAAATTTATAAAAGAAGGATCCAGGGAGAAAAGCCTGCCATATTACTGGGCTTCTCCCATTCTCACAGGTAAAGCAGAAATAATCAGGACAAAATCTGTCTTTCCATTATGGAAGGTTGTCCTGCTATTATCTATTGCAGGTTTATTATTGTGGGTTGGGATAAAAAAGAACAGTAAATTCCGCTATGAATCCAAGTATTTCTTCGACGATAAATTATATAAACCCAGGATTGGAAAAGATCCTGATTGAGAAGGAACTCTTTGGCATATGTCTTGCATATTATTCGATGTAAATTTTGCAGTTCGTTTATATCTAAATACTATGAAAAAAATATTGCCTTTTTTTCTATTTCTGTTTATTTCGTCCGCTGCGATTTCTCAAAATGCCGCAACCACTGTGGCTCATGTGGACAAGAAAACCAAAGAGTTCTTTGTTACTTCAAATCCCAAAGCGGAATACAAAATATTCGGATACGAGTATCCTAATATCACGACCAGGAAAATGATTTGTTTTTCATCGTACAGTTATGATGTGGGAATTAATCTGAACAATTGTCCGCTTGGATCTTATTTTGATTCCGGGAAAATGAAAGAAGGAGACAGGATTATCTATGTCGGCAAAGCCGGAAGTTTTAGCAAGATGACTTTTATAAACGGGGCCGGTAAGAAGACGATTTTTTATTTTCCCAAAGGAAGTTTTATCATAAAATAAAATTTGAAATGGACCTGGAACCCACCAGTTACCTGGTGGGTTTTTTAATGATGGACGTAACAGCAGCTATTTGGTTTTTTAAACTCATTACCTACTCTTAACAAGGCTTTCCCGATTGCGTAAAAGATATTCCGCATCTGATAAATGCATTCAAATTCACGGAATTAGATTTGCGCCCACTTGACTAGCAGTAAATTATGCATCAGAAAACACTTTTAATTATCGGGTCAATCATTGTAGTTATTGCTCTCTTCGCAGCTTGTACCAAGCTATTGCCCTCCATGATCAATCCCGAAGATGGGTTATGCGGACCCGTTTCTCTTTCCAGTGCGCAGACGATTCTTTTTTCACAGGGCAATGACCAGTTTTTTGCAAACAGAACTGCAGCTACGGGTCTGGGTCCCTATTTTGTAGCAACCGGATGTGGTAGTTGTCATTCCAGCGATAACAGAGGTCACCCGTTTACCATACTGACCCGGTATGGTCAGTCGGATACCACTGGAAATACTTTTTTAAATGAAGGTGGTCCTCAATTGGGGACTTTTTGTTTGCCAGGGTATACCCCGGAAAGTATTCCTGCAGGTGCAACCAGTTCCAGACTGATTGCTCCAATCACAGCAGGTGTAGGATTTTTGGAAGCCGTACCTGACTCTGAAATTTTAGCCATTGCAGCTTCCAATGCAAATAATCCTGATGGTGTAAGAGGTCATCCTAATTATAATACAATTCCCGATTATGTAACTCTGCTGAATGGAGCGATTCCCAGATCTGACGGAAAATATATTTGTCGCTTCGGCAGGAAAGGTGCCACATATGACCTGCAACAACAAACTGCGATTGCATACAATCATGATATGGGAATCACATCTGCATTTATGCCGAATAATCCCTATAATTATCAGGACCAGACAACACCAGGTGCACCAACAACACCTGAAGTAGATAATTCTACATTTAATTCGGTTGTATTTTATATAAGATGTCTTCAAACACCCAATCAAAGAAATTCGACGGATCCAACGATCATGCATGGTGATACATTATTCAATATGATTGGATGCCAGACCTGTCACAGACAAACGCTGACCACGGGTTATTCTCCCATAGACGCACTTTCTTATCAGACCATTAATCCTTTCACTGATTTATTGGTGCATGATATGGGACCGGGACTGGATGACGGATATACTGAAGGCACAGCAAAAACATCAGAATGGAGAACGACGCCACTGTGGGGTCTTGGTCTGGGTTCGAATGTTCAAGGAGGAAATACTTATTTGTTACATGATGGAAGGGCACGCAGCATAGAAGAGGCCATACAGATGCATGGGGGAGAAGCAGCTGCCAGCGCTAACCGCTTTTCCAATCTTTCTCAGAGTGATAAAGATGCACTCGTGTTATTTCTGAAATCGCTTTAGTCATATTCATGGAGAGAAAATTATTTTTAAAAAATTGCGGCTATGCATGCCTGGGAATTTCTGCTTTATCATTATTCCTGGAAAGTTGCAGTGGCACTAAACAGATTGAAGGAACACTGAAGAATAACGATCTGGTAGTTCCGGTAACTTTTTTTCTGCATAATAATTCTTTCAAAAAATATATTGTCGTTTCTCATGAAAAAATGAAATATCCCGTTTGTGTTTACCGGTTTAATGAAAACACTTATTCTGCTTTACTGATGCGCTGCACACACCAGGGAGCAGAATTGCAGGTATTCGGAGAGAAGTTAGAATGTCCTGCTCATGGTAGTGCATTCAATAATATGGGAGTTGTTCAAAACGGCCCCGCCGATTCAAATCTTCGCAGTTTCCCTGTTTCCGTTCAAAACGACCAACTATTTATTTCGCTCAAATGAAAAAATATTTACCTCTTTCAATAATTATTCTGTTAGCTTTTTCTGTAAATGCACAGATTGATAGTTCACTATTTAAATCCAGTGATAAGAAGGACACCGTAAAAAAGTCCCTTACCATGGATGCTATTTACAACCGCCCATTCCTGAATATTGATAAGTCTCCGGTTTCCATAGGAGGATATATTGAAGCTAACTGGCAATATGTGTCCACATCAGGCATTACGGTGGGTAACCAGTTTCAATTCAGAAGATTCAGTCTGTTCGTTGCATCCACGATTTCAAAAAGAATTAAATTTCTGGGAGAAATCGAATATGCAAATGATCCCACCGGCGAGGCAGGTGAAGCTGCCACAGGTCCCCAATTCTCGGTTGAATATGCTGCACTGGATGTGGAGCTCCATCCTTTACTAAACCTGAGCGGAGGTATGATATTAAATCCGATCGGAGCTTTCAATCAGAATCATGATGGTCCGAAATGGGAGTTTACGGACAGACCGATCGCCATGAGTCAGATGCTGCCAGACACCTGGAATAATGCGGGCTTTGGGGTCTTCGGAAAACAATATTTTAAACATTGGATGTTCGGATATGAGTTTTACCTGACAGGTGGATTCAATGATTCCATCATCGACAACAGCCTGGGTAAAACTTTTTTACCCGCTGCAAAAAGCAATCCGAACAGATTTACACTAAGCGCGAGTGGCGAACCTTTGTATACAGGCAAGATTTCCCTTAGTCATGATAAGATCGGGGAACTCGGACTTTCTTTCATGAGTGATGTGTATAATACATGGGCAGTAGAAGGAGCCCCCATCGACAGCAAGAGAAGTCTGTTTGTGTTTGATATAAACTACAATACAATTATTCATAAGTTACGTACTGCCATAACAACAGAATGGGCCTGGATATTTGTTCAACTCCCTCCTGACTATTCACCAGAATATGCCCATAAACAATTTGGCGGATATATAGACGTGGTTCAGCCTTTCTTCAGAGGTAAAATACTGGATTGGAACAATGCAACTTTCAATTTTGCAGTTAGAGGAGAATATGTTGATTGGAGCGTAGGAAATTTTACTGCCACCGGAACTAAAATGTATAACGAACTCTGGAGCATAATGCCCGCGATCAGTTTCAGGCCGACACCTTTAACAGTTTTCAGATTCAATTACCGCTATCAAAATCAAAAAGATATTACCGGAAGCACTATCGGAGCCACGATTGGCACTACAGCAGGATTCAGCCTGGGCATATCAACTTATTTTTAGTTCAGGCATTTAATTTATTAAAAAATGGATCTGTACAAGAGGTAAATATTGAGTACAAGGATTATGGATGCGACAGTCCACGCTATTATTTTAGTAGCCGGACGGTTTACAAAACTCCCCATTTTCTTAGAGTCGTTGGTAAATATGATCAGAGGAATGACTGCGAAACTGAGTTGCATGGAAAGAATTACCTGGCTCAGTAATAAAAGGCTTGCGATGCCTTTTTCCCCGTAAATGACGGTAACGATAAAAGCGGGAATGATCGCAATACCCCTGGTTATTAATCTCCGAAGCCATGGATTTAATCTTATATTCAGAAATCCTTCCATTACGATCTGACCAGCCAGTGTACCTGTCAGGGTGGAATTCTGACCGGAAGCCAACAATGCGATTGCAAACAAAATGCTGGCTAGTGTAGCACCCAGCACTGGTGTCAGTAATTTATGTGCTTCCATGATATCTGCCACACCCTGATGTCCCGTTGTGTGAAATGCGGCGCCGGCTACTATCAGTATGGCTGCATTGATAAAAAAAGCAAACAATAAGGCAACCGTACTGTCGATCGATGCAAATTTTATGGCCATTTTCTTTCCTGCATCGTTTCTTTCATAATTACGCGTTTGAACAATGCTTGAATGCAGATATAAATTATGCGGCATTACCGTGGCTCCGAGAATTCCAATTGCTATATAGAGCATGGAAGGATTTATTACAATCTGCTGTCTGGGAATAAGTCCTTTTAAAATGGGAATAAAATCAGGATGCGAAGCCAGGATTTCATAAGTAAAACAGGCCAGGATAACAAAAATGAGCGAAGCCACGATGCTTTCTATTAGACGGAAACCTTTGTATTGAAAGAAAAGAATCACCAGCACGTCCAGTGCAGTGATCGCAACACCCCAGGTAAGGGGAATATGGAATAAAAGATTCAGCGCTAAGGCAGATCCGATAACTTCCGCCAGGTCACAGGCTGCAATGGCAATTTCACACAATATCCATAATAAAAAACTTACTGTAGGGCTGTAATGATCCCGACAGGCCTGCGCCAGGTCCCGCTCGGTTGCTATGCCGAGTTTCAGGGCGAGGTATTGCAGGATGATTGCGAAAATATTGGAAATCAGTATAACAGATAACAGCGTGTATCCGAATTGAGCGCCTCCTGCAATATCTGTGGCCCAGTTGCCCGGATCAACATAACCAACAGCCACCATTAAACCCGGCCCGGAGAATGCCAGTAATTTTCTCCAAAAACTTCCTCCCTTCGGAACATGGATAGAAGCGAAGACCTCAGGCAATGAGTTACTGATTTTTGCTTTACGCCATCCAGTCTTATTCTCCGTAATCAATTCATCCTTCATACCATTCAGGCTCTTTTGCCCAAATATATAAAATAATTTAGGTAAATACAACTTTAAAAATTAGTCTTGCCTAATTTTATCAATTAGCCAATCTTTATTACCTTTATTTCATGGGTAAGCCGCTTACGCAGACTTTATCGGAAGAGAATTATCTGAAAGCCATCTATCATCTTGATAAACAGGGAAATGGCAAAGTAAGTGCTACGGCGATCGCCGAAGAGCTGGATAACAACCCAGCTTCTGTAGTGGACATGCTTAAAAGACTGTCAGATAAAAAACTGATCCATTACGATAAAAGTAAAGGAGCTGTGCTTACTTCAAGCGGACTTAAAATAGCTGTTTTGATTGTCCGGAAACACCGGCTTTGGGAAGTATTTCTGCATGAGAAACTTGGATATAACTGGGATGAAGTACATGATATAGCCGAGCAGCTTGAACATATCCGGGATTATGATTTGCCAGACAGGCTTGAAAAGTTTCTTGGATTTCCAAAATACGATCCTCATGGTGATCCCATTCCGCAATCAAACGGACATCTGCCTGCCAAAGCTTCAAAACCCCTGTCTGAAGCAGAAGTGAATCGCAAAATACTCGTCACAAGTGTTTCTGACAGCTCAGCCGATTTTTTACGTTACCTCGAGAAACAGGGTATCGGTCTTCATCAGACAATCACTGTAAAAGAAATACAGGATTTTGACAAATCCGTATTGGTTGAATTGAAAGGCAAGAAAGAAGTGTACCTGAGCGCAGAAGCTGCGAAGAAGATATTTGTTACTTAAGGACTTAATTTTCATGGTACAAAATTCGAACCATAAGTTAAAATGCAATAACCATGTCAGACAGAAAAAATAAGGCTAAAAATAAGACTCCTGCAAAAGTGTTATCTGATACAATGGAACTGGAGCGTCTTCGGCGGGATATTTACCGCACCGATATGGAGAAACTAAACCTTTTTACCTAAATGCTTCTTGTAAATTCGCTATTTAATAAGGCAAGAGTTACCCATAAATAATAAATATGGATATCCTGAATGAGGAATTGATCAAATTTTGGAAATGCTTGAATAGAGCAGGAAAAATATAAGCAAATTGATACTGAATGAACTATGACTATCAATGCCAGTAAGCATCAACCGGCTGCATCCAGATTTTGAGTTTTTTACATTCGGGAAGACGGCCAAGGCATATCAGACCACTGGTGGTTTTGGTTCGGGAATTCGGTTCTGTTTGTTCACTAAAAGGAGAAACTTTTCTGTTGGTTTGAGGCAGTGGATCTGAATCGATGGATGAAAAATATTCGGCCGCTGACTGGCCTGCTGTGATTTTTTTAAGCAAAATAGTTCGGCGGGTTCTTGTCATTTTTCTGACTCCTGAAGGCATTGAAGGATATAAAGTGAAATCTTTCATTCCTTTTATGCGATCTCTCGTAACGGGTTCTTTAGCCGCTCTGTTTCCGGATTTCTTTTTCGGTAGATTCAGGAGCGGGTCAATATATTTTTTCTTCAGGGTTTCTGAAATAACGGATGCTTCCATTCCTTCTTTCAGCATTTTGATGGCTTCACCTGTTAATATTCTGTAGAGAGCATACTCTTTTAATTGCAGGGGCACCTGTTTGTATAGCGAAGCTGCGATGGGGGAAGCTTGCTTCAACCGGCTGCTGCTCTGGCGAAACCCTTTAAAAGCAGGATCCTTTTTTGTTCGCTCGGCAGTAAGCGAAGATGCCCGTCGCCATATATTCTGACCAAAATAGGGAGAATAATAAAAACACATCCCCAGGCGGGGGTCGTTTCCGATTATAATATTATTTGTTAATCTTTTAGCCATACGGTTTATCCGCAGGAACGCAAATCCTGCGTTTCAAGTATGCAGCTGAAGAAAAAATGTTTTATCACCAGCAGGAGTCCATCAGAAATGTATTTCATCAATAGTTAGAATGGACACATAAAGCGCAGTTTTGCCTTTTTGCATATTTTGTTTCGGTATAAGGGCGACCTCATTAGAGCAAATTCTCTAATCTTGTATAGTCGAATTTCGGGGGAGCTTACAACAGGAGACCATTTGTAATAAAGAGAATCATCTTCAACCAACACTGGATTGTTCATTATTAAAGATGAAGCTTGTTTAACTGAATTTACATATTCAATTTGCGCCCTAAGATTATTCTTATATACATTAATTCCCCTAGGATTACTAAGATCAATAATGGATCTTGAATCCGTTCTTAATTTTACAAGATTCATTTGTTTAGCGGAAACTATTAATTTTCACGGTCGGTTTTTTCATAGGTTAGGACCCTTCTCTATTCGACAAGAGGGGGTTTTTTGATCTAAGTGTAAATACTTAGACAAAATAGATTCAATGATTTTATTTTAAATTACATGAAACCCCATTAACATGGAATCCCCTACCACAGACGAACTCGACCTTAAAACAATTGGTGGTTACACAGCTGGGATTTTGATTTTTATGAGCGCTATGCGGTTGTTATTAGAAACTCAAGCATTCGGGATTCCAATAATGGATTTTATTTCCTTTTCGAACATGATCGTATACGTGTTGGATATTTTATATGGGACAACAATTTTTATTATTATATCATGTTTGATCATTTTGTTTAGGGGAAAAATTGATGACTGCATTACTAAAAAACAGAAGAAAAATAGTTGGGGACTTAAAAAATGGCCACTTTTTATTATGATTCTTGCGTCCGGGATAGTTGTATTTCTGGTTTATGAACTTGTACCGACTACTTATTGGCTTGGCATGGGCTTAAAGTTCGTCATTTTTGTGGGGATAGGATTTACTGGAATTTGGTTGAAGTATTGTTGCGATATAAAGGAGTACAATTTTCTACTAACAATATTGATTTTTGTTTTTATTTTCCTTTCAACCAAAATCGTGATCAGTTATGAAAATTATCTCTATACCTCAAAACAACCAATTCCTACTACCATTATATTTAAAGATCCCAAGATGCCTCCATTTACTTTTGGTTCTCGTCGCCGGTTTGTAAGTGCTAAAATGGATTTTGTCTTCACTTACGACAGTACAAAAGAAAGTTATACAGCTTATCCAATGGCAGAAATTTTTTCGATTGAAAACAGGGGGAAGTAAGTATTTCTTGATTTCTTCGAAAGGGGTAGGTTTTTATTATTTTTTAAATTGCAATAACATTTGTAGCTTCCTAAATCCTTAAGCCATTTTATGACATTTATTGCGAGCGTAATTGCAAAGAGGGGTGTTGCAATTATTGCTGATTCACTTGTTACTACCGTTAGCCCACTGCTTGATTTCCCAGATTATTTAAATTTTCTTCGTTCAAAAACCGCAGATCCTTCTGGTCAAATAATTTTAGATCCAGCAGAGGTCGTCAAATTGTTTCGAAGAAGACCCGTGCATACAAGAGATTTTCAAGAGAAAATTTTCAAGTTCGATAAGTTTACAGCAATTTCAACTGCGGGAGCTTCAATGTTGAATGGAAAGACCCTTGAAGAAATAATTAGTGCAACAATCGTAATAGTAAATGCCGATACTGATAAAAGCTTTGAAAACTCAATTAAAATTATAGAAAACAAGTTTGTCGAAGAAGCAACGGCCGCTCTAAACGCTGGGAATAATGTTAATGATACCATACTTATTGTTTCTCACTATGATCCAGTTTCGAAAAATTCAACGATTTACAAAATAACTATCAACAGGGCTTCTCCTTCTCTTTTGTCGGATCCGGATTTTAAATTAGTTAAAACATTCGAGCAATCAATTCATTCAAAAGTTGTATGCGAGGGACAAAATAGAATTAGCGAAAGAATTTTATGGGGAGATCTAGATACTTTTTACGAAGTAATTCCCAACGTCGCACGAAAAATATTTGCTGATTTCAAAATTGATAACTCCAATATTCCTCCGGACTATTTGAATAATTTAGTTACAGACGAGTCGGTATTGCCATTATCATTTAAAGATGATATAAAAATGACAAAAATCAGGGAATTAAGCATGCAGCAAGCGGTAGACTTGGCTTGTCTTTTGATGAGGATTGAGAAAGATATTCAGAAATATACCGAGAATATTCCCACGGTGGGAGGAAATGTTAAAATAGCGATAATAGATGATGACGGCTTTAAATTTATTTTGGGTGAACAGATAATACCTGGAACGTTTTAGAGTTATTTATAAGTTATAAATTTGCATTATGGATGATCAAAAAGCGCCAGAAAATTCTTCTGAAATTCAGCGACAAATAAAGGCCCTAGCTGAAAAAATTGCCATTATGCGAGCAGCTACACTTGCAAAACTTGAAGAAGCTGAGAGAAAGGCAATGGTTAAAAATATCACCGATATAACTAAAGACAGGGAAGTTGTATTGGAAAACTACCTGAATAGGCATTAATAATCCGCCAACCGAATCGCCAACACATAAAAAAGAAAAAACCTCAAAACCAATCTGGGAGCGGATTTGATGGAATTATTATGTGATCCCGCTGGGAGAACTAAATATATTCTTATCGAACTATAATCCAGTGGCTTATGAAAAACGAATTACCAAATACGCTCGAATTGCGACCTCCAAATATCAAAATAACTTTATAGGTTTATCCAAACAAAAATAAGAATATTTTCAATTCTTGAGATCTGCAAGTCTTGATATTTAAGGTTTAATATACCCATTTCCAAAACTAAATGGTTGCCTGAAATTCATGGATGAACTGAAAAACGCATCAACTTGAACCCGTCAGATCGGCAACATTTAACAATAAATTTTTTTGGAGGATGAAATTTTAGGCATCTGATTTTTCCACCCAATAATCCGTTTCCCTAGAATTACTAGAATTATAGAACTTAAAAAGTGAATGCTTCATTTAATTTCCAATGATTTGCCATCGCCATTTTTATATTAAATAGTGAAGCTTTCCGATTTCAGGACATCCTGATCCTAAAAATATACGATATGTCCGGCGCTGGTTTTGGTTTGCTCATATTTAATTATTATGAGTTTCAAGTTTCCTCCATTGCGGCATAATACAACCCCTGGCGTGCAGCCTGATCACATTTTACCCTGTGGAATAAAGCCCGTTGTGCTGCATTTGTGTTTTCGTCTTTCCCATCCCAAATCTTCATTGCTGGTTGCTGAATGGCACGGGCAAAAGAAAATGTCAGTGGCCACGGAAGTTTCGAAGAATATCTTACATGCATGGCATTCAAATGTGCCGAAGCGAGTTCGCCTGATTGGCCTCCCGACAAAAATGCGATTCCGCCAATGGCGGCAGGTACTGACCGCCGAAGGCATTGTATAGTGGCATCCGCAACTTCGTCTATGCCTGCCTGTTTCGGGCAACTTAAACCAGGAACCACCATGTTAGGTTTTAATATAACGCCTTCCAACATCACCTGCTGTAAATAAAGATGCACAAAAACAGATCTCAATACTTCTTCCGTAACGCAAAAGCATGTCTGTAAATCGTGCGTTCCTTCCATGAGCACTTCCGGTTCCACAATAGGTACCAATCCTTCTTCCTGGCAAAGACTTGCATAAATGGCCAGTATATTAGCGTTCGCTTCTATGCAGCCACGGCTGGGAATGCCTTTACCAATAGCAATTACTGCCCGCCACTTCGCAAACCGCGCACCCATCTGGAAATATTCTTTCAGCCGGTCACGTAATCCATCTAAACCTTCCGTAACTTTTTCGCCCGGATGACCAGCCATTAATTTAGCGCCTTTATCAACTTTGATTCCCGGAATGATTCCTTGATCTAAAATTGCTTCAATAATTGGAGTTCCGTCTCTTTCATTTTGGCGAATGGTTTCATCGTATAATATGGTACCGCTTATGCATTCGCCCAGACCCGGTGTGGTTACCAGTAATTCCCTCCAATCGCGACGGGCCTCTTCTGTTTGCGGGATGCCTAATTTGGCAAATCGTTTATTGCAGGTTGGGTTGCTTTCATCCATGGCGAGCAAACCTTTGCTATCTGCAAACAAACTTTTAACTGTGCCGGTCAGAATTTTTTTATTCATGGTTTTTCCATTTCCAGTTAAGAATTTCAGGCAAATCCTTGCCATGCTGATGTACATAATGTTTATGTTCAATCAGCTTGTCCTGCAACTGTTGTTTCAGATAGTCGCCTTTGCTTCCAAGATGCGGCAGCCGGTCTATTACATCTATGACCAGGTGAAAGCGGTCAATATCATTTTGTACTCTTAAATCAAAAGGTGTTGTAATTGTGCCTTCTTCTTTATAACCTCTTACATGCATATGGCGATTGGTTCTTCTGTAGGTAAGTCGGTGAACCAGCCAGGGGTAACCATGAAAGTTAAATATGATATGTTTGTCTTCTGTGAAAATGGAATCATAATCCTGTTCATTCAGTCCGTGAGGATGCTCTGTATGTGGCTGAAGTTTCATCAGATCAACTACATTGACTACTCTGATTTTAATTTCAGGCAGCTTTTCGCGCAATATCGAAACAGCAGCCAGCAATTCCAAAGTAGGTGTATCACCGCAGCAGGCCATTACGACATCAGGCTCAGAACCCTGATCGTTACTGGCCCATTGCCAGATGCCGATGCCTTCGGTACAATGAACGGCCGCCTGATCCATGGTAAGCCATTGCGGCAGCGGATGTTTACCGGCAACCACTACATTTACATAATTACGACTGCGCAGGCAATGATCAAAAACAGATAACAGACAGTTAGCATCCGGTGGAAGATAAACTCTCACTACGTCGGCTTTCTTATTAATTACATGATCCAAAAAGCCAGGATCCTGGTGGGTAAAACCATTGTGATCCTGTTGCCAGACATGCGAAGCCAGTAAATAATTAAGTGAAGAAATCTTCCTGCGCCATGGCAGTTCCAGGCATACTTTCAGCCATTTGGCATGCTGACTAAACATAGAATCCACGATACGGATGAACGCCTCATAACTATTAAACAAACCGTGCCTTCCGGTTAATAAGTACCCTTCCAGGAAACCTTCACACTGGTGTTCGCTGAGCATGGAGTCAACTACCTGTCCTGTAGGAGCCAGAAATTCATCATACTTCTCTGTTGCGTCATCCCACTGGCGATTGGTGGTTTCAAAAATGGCTCCCAGCAAATTTGATAAGGTTTCATCAGGGCCGAATACACGAAAATTATGTTCGTCACGATTTAGTTTTGCAACGTCTCTCAGAAACCTTCCGAGTACCATGGTATCCTGTCCATTAACTGCGCCCGGTGCAGGAACATGTACTGCATGGTCATGAAAATCAGGCATACACAAATCTTTTAAAAGAATGCCGCCGTTCGCATGTAGATTAGCGCTCATTCTGCGATTACCCTTGGGTGCCAGCTCTTTCAATTCCGCTTTAAGAGTACCATTTTCATCAAACAATTCTTCCGCTCTATAGCTCTTCATCCAGTTTTCCAAAAGTTTCACATGGTCGGGATGATCGATGTCCACAAGTAGTGGAACCTGGTGCGAACGGAAAGTACCTTCTATTTGCAGGCCATCAACAACCTTCGGTCCGGTCCATCCCTTGGGTGATCTTAAAACGATCATCGGCCAGCGTGGCCGGGTATTGTTGTTCTCACTTCTTGCATTGATTTGTATTTGATGAATGTCAGTAATCACTTCTTCAAGTGTCTCCGCCATGAGTTGATGCATTGTAGCAGGATCATCGCCTTCCACAAAATGTGGCGTCCACCCGCAGCCTCGGAAAAATTGTTCGAGTTCATCATTCTCTATCCGTGCCAGGATAGTTGGATTACTGATTTTATATCCATTCAGGTGAAGGATCGGAAGAACAGCGCCGTCTGTAATCGGATTCAGCAGCTTATTCGACTGCCATGCAGTTGCCAACGGACCCGTTTCTGCTTCACCGTCACCAACCACACAGGCAACAATTAAATCAGGATTGTCGAATGCTGCACCAAAGGCATGGCTTAAAGAATAGCCCAATTCTCCGCCTTCGTGAATAGAGCCCGGTGTTGTAGGCGCCACATGACTGGAAATGCCTCCGGGAAAAGAGAATTGTTTAAACAGTTTTTTCAGACCTGCCTCATCCTGTGTTACATTAGGATATATCTCACTCCAGGTTCCTTCGAGATAAACATTGCCAACTAACGCAGGTCCGCCATGTCCTGGTCCTGCGATATAGAACATATCTAAATCATACTTTTTTATAATACGGTTTAGATGTACATAGATAAAATTTTGTCCCGGAGTAGTACCCCAATGCCCTACTACCAATGGTTTTACATGTTCCAGTTTAAGCGGTTCTTTCAAGAGCGGGTTATCGTATAGATATATTTGTCCGACTGAAAGATAGTTGGCGGCTCGCCAGTAAGCATTTATCTTTTGTAAAAGTGCCGGGGACAAGGTCTCCTTTGTTTCCGGGTGCATCATTTGTGTTTCCATAACTATTATTTATTTTATTAATACTCATTTTCATTTTACTTTCAACGTACTTGCATTAATAGCAACTACGATGGTACTAACGGCCATTAACGCTGCTCCTTCCGCTGGACTTAACAATATTCTCCAATGATATAGTACACCTGCCGCAAGGGGCAGCGCCAATACATTGTAGCCCGTCGCCCACAGTAAGTTCTGAATCATTTTCCGATGGGTGGCTTTGCCAAATAATATCAAACTCACAATGTCTTTTGGATTGCTGTTTACCAAAACAATCCCTGCAGTTTCCGCTGCAATATCACTACCACTGCCAACCGCAATGCCGATATCTGCCTGTGCCAAAGCGGGTGCATCATTTACACCATCGCCGGTCATGGCGACGAACTCACCTTTTCTTTGCAGCTCTTTTATTTTTTCTAATTTTTGATCGGGCAAGACTTCAGCAATAAACCTATCCATGCCCAATGTATCGCTTACTGCTTTTGCTACTTTGTTGTTATCACCTGTAAGTAATATGGATTTGATATTATTTTCTTTCAAGGTTTTAATAGCACTTGCTGATTCCGGTCGTATCTCGTCAGACAAAGCAATATATCCCGCTAACGCATTGCTAATGATTACAAACACAACTGTTTCCGTATCATTGGCTTTAAATCCATCCGGAACTACCATATTTTTTTCTTTCAAATAGGCGGGACCAACCACTAATATTTTTTTGCCTTCTACAATTGCTTCAACTCCTTTACCCGGGATAGCTTGGAAATTTCCTGTTGCCGGAATGGTAATGGATAAATCTTTTGCTTTAAGCAGAATACCTGTTGCAATAGGGTGTTCTGATCTTTGTTCCAATGCAGATGCCAGGCGAATGATTTCATTTTCGCTTAACTCTTTTTTAAAGGATACGATTTTAGATACTTCAAATTTGCCAACAGTAAGCGTACCGGTTTTATCAAAAACAACAGTGGTTATTTTTCTTGCATTTTCAAATGAAGTCCTGTTCTTGATCAGTAATCCATTTTTAGCTGCCAACGATGTTGATCTTGCCACCACCAACGGTACAGCTAATCCTAATGCATGCGGGCAACAGATAACGATGACTGTTACAATTCTTGCCATTGCAAAGTCTAATGGTTGCCCGGACACATACCAATAGAAAAATGTGATTATACCGGCGCTCAAGGCAATAAAAGTGAGCCATTTTGCAGCCTTATCTGCCAATAATTGAGTTTTTGATTTCGCTTTTTGCGCATCATCTACCAGTTTTATGACCTGTGAGAGATAAGAATCCTTTGCAGAATGGGATACGGTGACTTTAAAGGAGCCGTTGCCATTCATCGAGCCCGCAATCACTTTATCACCTTTTATTTTTTTTACCGGCTTGGATTCGCCCGTGAGCATGGATTCATTCAGATAACTTTCGCCTTCCAATATGAGTCCGTCAGCTGCCACTTTTTCTCCTGGTTTTACAAGTATGATATCCTTCTCTTTGAGTGTATCGGTTTTTATATCATGAACTTTGTCACCCATTACCATGTGGGCATCATCAGGCATCAATTGTACGAGCAATTCAAGATCTTTCGAAGCACCTGCAATGGATTTCATTTCTATCCAATGACCCAATAACATAATGAGGATAAGTGTTGCCAGCTCCCAATAAAAATCCATTCCTTTCAATCCAAATACAGTTGCCGTACTATAAATGTAGGCTACGGTAATAGCAAACCCTATCAGCGTCATCATGCCGGGATTCCTGTTTCTTAATTCAGTTACCAATCCTTTTAGAAAAGGCCATCCGCCATAAATAAATACAACGGTCGATAGTGTAAATAAAATATAGGATGAATTATTGAACTTCCAATCCAATCCCAGGAAGTGTTGAATCATTGATGATAGCAACATGATGGGAATGGTAAGTATCAATACTACATAAAACCGCTTTTTCAAATCAGCAATCATCATTTTGTGATGGCTGTGACCTGCCATACCCATTGGCGGATTAGCATCATTTTTCATCCTGCTATTGTTCATTTTTGAATGATTCATTGCGGGTATTTCTGCAGACTTTAAGATATGATTTGGATGTTCCGTTTTTGAAATTTTTAAATCTGGTTCTTATTTTAAAACAGGTTCTGATATCATAGCCTGTTGTTTGCCATTATTGATTTGGGATATACTATTCACACATTTATTTGAATTACTTCTTCAAGAGATCATTCACCATATTCGCTATCATTACCTCCTCATTTGTCTTAATTACGCGAACCTTAACTTTGCTTATTTCTGTTGAAATAATTGCTTCATTATTCTTATTTCTTATTTCATTTAATTCAATTCCCAAAAACCCTAAACCCTCGCATATTTTATTCCTGACTTCGTGCGAATGTTCGCCAATCCCACCTGAAAATACCAGTGTATCCAGACCACCAAGCACCACAGCAAATGAGCCGATCCATTTTTTTGTTTGATAACAGAATAGTTCTACGGCTTCTCTGGCATGATCGTTATTAACTTCCATTCCGATTAATTCCCGCATATCTGAACTCTTTCCTGACACACCCAGAAGTCCGGATTCGTGATTGATCAGATGACTAAATTCTTTCGGACTTAGCTTTTCAAACTGCATTAAATACCAGGCAACACCCGGATCGAGATCTCCTGTGCGCGTACTCATCACTAAACCAGATGTCGGCGTAAAACCCATGCTGCTGTCTTTACTTTTTCCGTTTATAACGGCAGCAAGACTTGCTCCGCTTCCTAAATGCGCTAATATCACTTTACCCTTCGCTGATTCAGTACCAGCAAGGCGTTCAAGTTCTTCCATAAGATAGGAGAACGAAATTCCATGAAATCCATATCGCTGAATTCCTTTGTTGTAAAAGCGACGGGGAATGGATAACATTTTAGCGACTGTTGGCATAGAATGGTGAAAGGAAGTATCAAAGCATGCTAACTGTTGAAACGCCGGAAAACGTTTTCTAAATACCTCGATCAGTTTTATTTCTTCCGGTAAATGATCAGGATCATAAGCACTGATCTTTTTCAGATACTTTATAAGTGCAGGAGTTATCAACTGAGGTTCTGTATGTTTCATGCCATGAACAATCCTGTGTCCAATTGCTTTTATCGAACCAAAACATTCCTGTTTTTCAAGACAGTCAATGAGGCGATCGGCAGCCTCTTTATGATCTGAAGCATTAATACTTATACAATTTATTTGTTCAGTAACAGAATTATTAAAACTAAGTTTTGCTTTTGCAGATCCAATGTTTTCCAGCTGCCCATAAAGCATTAGCTTCAGTGGATTTTCAATTTTGTATACGGAAAATTTAATGCTGGAGGAACCTCCGTTAATGGTCAGTATGGCTTCATCTTCAGGCATGAATTAGTTTATTATTTTCAACTACCAGACCTATATCAGCTAAAGACGCTGAAGTTGAGTGCCATTCAATGTGACGGATACTTTTAATTCCTAAATCCGTTGCGATATCTGTAAAAATCTGCATGTCGTCAATGTAAACAACCTCATCTGCAGATACCTGGGCCAAATCAAGCGCTATTTTAAAAATAGCTGTATCCGGTTTTCTCACCTGAACGTAACAGGAGGATACAAAAATGTCAAATATTTCCTTCAGCTTAAATGTATGTATCCTATAAGCATTTAGTTCTCTTGCTTCATTGCTTACTGCAACTATTTTTAATCCGTTCTGTACCTTTATTTTTTTTATGAATGATATCATGTCTACATCGGGGGTGGTTAATGAAAACATGTAGTCCCAGAATTCCTTGTTTGTGAATTTACGCTGCTTATAAAACACAACCCGGTCAAGATATTCATTCATGGATATTTTTCCTTCTTCATACGTTTCAAACATTATGCTGTGTCGCTCTTCCATTTCTTGTTTATCGAGATGAAATTTTTCTGCCGCCTGTTGTCTGAAATCATGACCCCAGCCGTTGGAAAGCAAAACGCCTCCGATATCCAGGAATAGAGTTGTAATCTTACTTTTATCAGGCATTTCTATTTTTTATCCACCAGTAATTATCAATGTTGCCAAAGGATATGATTATCTTCCAGGGGCGCAGATATATTTTCATAATCAGGAATAATGCAGGCCGTGTAATCACTTGCAGGCCTCGAACTGTCTACTTGTGCATCATATTCTTTCACACTATTACCTGTAGTGTCAGCTACCGGTTTCATTTTTATTTTAACCGGCGCAGAACCATTTATTCCTTCTGCATATAGTTCAACCATAACATTTTCAGAACTCAGTCCATTCAGCCTTACCTGCACATGAAAAAGATGTCCTTTTCCCGTGCTTTCAGTGTGTACTTCCCCGAACTGTATATGTTCCCACTGCCCTTGGAGGTCATGATGTGCCTGGGCTATCGTTACTCCCACCTTACCCTTTTCTGCGGATCTTATTTTAAAGTTATTTGCAGCCGGCAGGTAATAGTTTTCTGTATATTCTCTTACTGCACGGTTGGCTGAGAAACGCGGCGTCAAATTCGCCATGCTTTTACGCATCCTGGTTATCCATTGTTCAGGAATTCCTTTTTCATTGCGGTGATAGAATTCAGGAACCACCTGCTTTTCCAATATATCGTATAATGCTTCCGCTTCTCTTGCATCCCAGGAAGGGTCTTCGCCATGTTCATTTCCATCACCTAATGCCCAACCCACTTCAGGGGAATACGCTTCTGCCCACCAGCCGTCCAGCTCGGATAAATTAATTCCTCCGTTAACAAGGACTTTCATTCCGCTTGTACCTGAAGCTTCCCAGGGACGCCTGGGTGTATTTACCCAAACATCCGCACCTTGCACCATCTGACTTGTCAATAAAACATCATAATCACTTAGGAAAACAACATGATTATACAAATTATGCTTTTGAATAAAAAGGATCCACTCTCTGATCAATGCCTTTCCTGACTCATCGAATGGAGGTGCTTTGCCTGCTATGACCAATTGTACCGGGTATTCCTGATTAGTAAGTATGCGGATTAATCTTTCTTCATCATGCAACAATAGATCCGGTCTTTTATAAGGAACAAACCTTCGGGCAAAACCAAGAGTTAAAGAATGCGGATTAAATATCTGTTTAGCGGCTTCAATAAATTCGGATGATTGGCCTCCGATATCTGATTGCGCACTAAATCTCTGCCGGGTAAAATTGACGAGCTGATTGCGACAGTCATTGCGCATTTTCCATAAACTTTCATCGCTGATCTTACTGATATCTTCTTCCAAGTTTTCCAGTTCACCTTTCCATCGGTCTTTTCCGCAGGCTTCTGTCCAAACCTTATCAGCAAAAACACTATCCCAGCTTGGCATATGCACTCCGTTCGTAACGTGACCGATTGGAATTTCATTTATAGGTTGTCTTGGGAAAAGCACGCTGAAAAGATGCCTGCTTACTTTACCATGTAAACGACTGACTCCGTTCACAGCACCACAGCCCCGGATAGCCAGGTAAGCCATGTTGAAATTCTCCAATGTATCAAAAGGATTGGCGCGACCCAAAGACATCAGATTATCGAATTCTATTCCCAATTCATTTTTCACGTACTCTCCAAAATACTGCCTCATGAGTGATGGACTGAAATGATCAAATCCTGCAGCTACAGCGGTGTGGGTAGTAAATAAATTTCCCGCACGGGTAACGGCCAGTGCAGCTTCAAATGAAATGCCGTTCTTCTTCATAAAACTGCAGGCCCTTTCCAAAATTAAAAAAGCAGCATGCCCCTCATTCATATGGCAGACTTCGGGTTGAATTCCCAAAGCAACCAGTAATTTCCAACCACCCATTCCCAAAAGAATTTCCTGTTTGATGCGCATTTCCGGTCCACCGCCATAGAGTTCACTTGTTATTTCACGATGCTCCGGTAAATTCACCAGGTCATTACTATCCAGAAGATATAATTTTACTCTACCTACCTGAACCTGCCATGTGCGTAACCAAACATCATGACCTGCTAAAGATATTTTTATGCGCAACCACTCACCATTGGGTAAGCGTAGTTGAGTGATGGGAAGTTGTCCCGGATCTGTAAATGGAAACGTAGCCAGCTGATTGCCGTCCCTATCAATTTTCTGTCGGAAATATCCCTGTTGATAAAGCAGTCCGATTGCTACCACAGGTACCCCAAGGTCGCTGGCAGATTTCAACTGGTCACCGGCCACATTGCCCAATCCACCAACATAAATAGGAAGGGCTTCACTCAACATAAACTCCATACTGAAATAAGCGATACATGAAAGCACGCTATTGGCATGATTCTGCTGAAACCAGACCGGATTCAGATTTAGCTGATCTCTCAAGTTTACCAGTGCGTTTATTTTCCCCCTGAATCCAACATCAGCCAATAACAGCTTCAACCGGTTATGGGATACTGTTTGCAGAATGACCCATGGGTTATGGGTTATTTCCCAGAGCTCCGGATCCAGCTGCTTCCATAATTCATCTGCGCCATGGTTCCATGACCAGCGCAAATCAAGTGCGAGTTCAGCTAGTATTTCGATGCCTTCAAATTCAGAAGGTAAAAATCCATATAATTCATAGTTGGCAAATTTTTCTTTGTTCATAGAAATCCGGTTTAAATTTATCTCGCTTTTTTTAATGCCTCGAATCCTGATACCACATCAAATAGTTCTTCATCGATCGAACTCTGCCTCAAACGGTGGTATTTTTTATTCAGGTTATCCAGTAAATCCCCAATGTTTTTTTCCGCTCTTTGCATGGCTTCCAAACGGCTTGCATTTTCACTGGCCAGTGATTCTGCGCATGCTTTAAACAATGAAACGAAAAGATACCCGCTGACGAGTGCCAATAAAGTTGGCTTCGTGCCACCTGCAATCTGCGGAGGTAAATTTGTGGGCCAATGGAGTTTCTGTAGTGAATTTTTCCATTTTTCATCCAGCGGTAAAAACCGCTGCATTACATGCTGGTAGCCGGAATTCTGTTTCGGCTGATTATGAAAAATATAAAACTCGTCGATACCATGTTTTTCCTTGCTCTTTTCACTTTTAGTGAGAATCTTTTGTACAAGCGGGGTAATATCGCCAACAGTATATGGAACATGATAAAGGGTTGTTGTATTCAAACCAACATCAGTGAGTAAAAGTTGCACCCTTTCACCGATGGCCCAGATCACTTTCTTACCCGGCAATCCATTAAGTGAAGCCAGTACAAAATCCGCCATCGAATCATTGAACTGTCCAACTAAACCCTGATCCGATCCAAAAACTATTGCACAGATCAATTTTTCCCTGCTGTTTTTTTTATTTTCTTTGTCTTCTTTCTTATCGCTTATTTTTTCGATATTCTCCGCTCTGAAATAAGCGATAATACCCAGCGCCACTGTATGATAATATTCGCCAAGGGCGCTCACTGCTGTATTATACTGAACGATGTTTGAGGACGCCATAGCCTTCATAGCACTCACAACTGATTTGAGATCTTCGGCCCCTTCTGTTTTATTGTGTATGCTTTCTAAGGTTTCCATTAATATCTATTTTTTTTCCGGCGAAGGCTTATCCTGGAAAGCGGCAAGTATTGTGACCGCAATCTTTAAAATATTTTCTTTGTCAGTGTCGCTTAATGTTTTGTTTGTAAATAGTCCTTTTAGTATTTCGGGTGGGAATTCATTACTCTTATCAAGCAGCGCTGCTTCCGCTTCCTGAATTTTGGCTACCGGTATATTATCAAAATGGCCGGCTGTTAATGCCAGGAGTAAAACGATTTGTTCAGGTACGGATAAGTGTTGAAGTTCCGGCTGTTTAAGACATTCCCGAATGCGTTTACCGTGTTCGATTATCTTCTCAGTATTTTCGTCAAGTCTTGTACCAAAACGGGCAAAGCTTTCCAATTCTTCAAACTGGGAATATTCCAGTTTAAGACTGGCAATGGAACGGTAGGATGGTAATTGAGCAACTCCTCCCACACGCGAAACTGATTTGCCTACATCAACGGCCGGTAAAATGCCCAGCTCAAATAATTTGGGAGAAAGGTATATCTGTCCGTCTGTAATTGAAATGAGATTGGTAGGAATATAGGCTGAAATATTCTGAGATTCCGTTTCAATAATTGGTAAAGCGGTAAGTGATCCTCCTTTCAACGCATCGCTCAGGTGAGTGGACCTTTCCAATAATCTGGAATGAATATAAAAAATATCACCGGGGAAAGCTTCACGTCCCGGTGGCCTTCTCAATAATAAGGAAAGTTCGCGATAAGCACGTGCATGATGGGTGAGATCATCATATACAATCAAAACATCCCGACCCTTTTCCATAAAATATTCCGCCATACTGGTAGCCGCATAAGGCGCTATATAATTTAATCCGGGCGAATCGTTTCCTTCTGCAACCACCACCACGGTATAATCCATTGCGCCTTTCTCCCTCAGGTTGGCGATTACTTTTGCTACTGCGGATGCACGCTGACCAATAGCGCAATAGATGCACAATACATTTTTATCTTTCTGATTGAGGATTGCATCAACTGCAATCGCCGTTTTTCCCGTCTGCCTGTCACCTAAAATCAATTCACGCTGGCCACGTCCTACCGGTATCAGCGCATCAATTACTTTTATTCCGGTTTGCAAAGGGACATTCACCGGAGAGCGATCCATGATGGCAGCAGCGGGACGCTCAACAGGCAGCCTTTCTTCGTAGTTAATGGGCCCATTATTGTCAATCGGTTCTCCCAATGGATTAACTACACGGCCGATCAATCCATTCCCGACAGGGATGTCCACCACACGGCCTGTTCTTTCCACTTCATCCCCTGCATTTAACCGGGTATCTTCGCCAAGAAGTATTGCGCCTATTTCATTTGCATCAATATTATAAGCAATGCCGGATAGTCCTTCGGGAAATGTCAGGAGTTCCTCAAAGCCAGCTCCCGGGAGGCCGGAAATTTTTACGATCCCGGTTGACACGCTGATGACCGATCCAACTTCATGGGGCGCAAAAGGAAGTGAAAATTTTTCCGTGCATTCTTCCAAATGATTAAAAAGGTCACTTGTGGTATTGTTTAATTCCATTTACCGGCCTATTAGGTTTTTACTGGTTCTTCTTTCTTTTCCGGTTCTCCCTGCGTGGCCGGTGTCATCTTATTTTCAGGTTTCCCATTCGATCTTTCTTTCATTGTTTCCGAAATATTCTTTTCCAGCGCATCGAGGTATTCCGAAAAACTCCAGGACAGTTTGTAACCGTTGGTGGATAATTCGATACCGCTGATGATGCCGGGTGTTGTTTTAAATTGTATGGTGGATTTAGTTCCAAGTACGGCATCCACCGCTTGTGTTATGTCCTGTTGTTGTTTTTCCGGCAGGTCAAATGCACTTCTGATTAAAATAGTATTTGTGTTCGATTTGAAAGCTTCAATGAATTGCTTTTTCTCTACATCTTTGGATTCTTTTAATCTTTTGATAAAAGTTCCTGCTGATTGTTCTTCCAGGCTCTCAGAAGCAATCTCAGTTAGCGCTTTCCTGGTAATTGCTAAAACCTGCTTTTGTGTCTTCTGAGCGATTTCCTTCTGTTCTGTTTTTTCTTTCTCTTTTGAAGCTTGTTCTAATTTGGCGCCCAGCCTGCCGGCTTCATCTTTTGCCTGGTCGAGTAATTTCTGTCGCTGACTATTGGCATCCGCTACGGCTTTATCCATCAATCCTTTTTTTTGCTGATCGAAATCCGCATTTTTCTTTGTAAAGTCATCCTGTTCTTTTTTTGCTTCCTCTTTTAAATGATTTGCATCATTAATCTGTGATGCAATTTTCTTTTCACGGTCATCAACAGCTTTCAAGATTGGCTTGTACAGAAACTTTTTCAGCAACCACACCAGCACCAGAAAATTGATCACCTGGGCAATTACGGTGAACCAGTTAATTTTCATTTCAGGTTATTTAGCGATGACATGGTTCCAGAATGGATTTGCGAAAATGAGGATCATCGAAACCACGAAACAATAAATTGCCGTGGATTCGATCATGGCCAGTGAAACATACAGGGTTCTGGTAATGGTAGGAGCTGCATCCGGCTGCTGCGCAATCGAATTTAAAGCTGATGCCGCTGCTTTCCCTTCACTAAACGCCGGCAACATACACCCAACACCGGTTGTGATTCCGGCAGTAACAATGGATGCTACTGCGATAATAGTTATACTATCCATTTTGATCTTTTTTTTGTTTGTTTGTTATTGAATTTATTTTGTCAGGTGCAGGCGTCTTATGCACTGCCGCAGCAATATAAACTGTGGCAAGGATGCCAAAAATATAAGCCTGCACCATACCTGTAAGCAAACCAAGTATCTTCATTACCATTGGAAATATAAATGGTGATATGCTTAGCAGTATGGCGACAATCATTCCACCACTCATGATATTACCAAACAATCTAACCGCCAATGCGAGTGTTCGTGACAACTCGCTGATAATATTGAAAGGCAACATAATAAATGTGGGTTTTATATATGTCTTAAGATAACCGCCTATACCACTTTTGCTGATACCAAAAAAAGGAACGGCCAGAAATACAGAAATGGCAAGTGCTGTGGTAGTCGAAAGTGAACCTGTTGGCGCCTCATAAAAAGGGAAGATGATACAGATATTGCTTATTGCAATAAACAAAAACAGCGTACCTATAAAACCAATATATTGTTCTGGCTGATCTAACCCGACGCCTTTTATTTCTTTCTCCATGCCCGTAACAAGCATTTCAAGAATACATTGCCAGCGGGAAATTTTATTTCCTGTTTTCAATCTGCGGGTTATCAGAATTGATCCAATTACCAGCAACAGCATGATAGCCCAGGTAGAAACTATGGTGAGGTTAATCGTGACAAATCCATGTTGCCAGAAAACAGTCTGATCCGGGCTAAGATTCATGCTCAACCTCCTTTTTTAATTGTATTTGCCTTTCATCTATCGATTTGGTAAATTGAATAACAAGGAACCGGGCTACAATAAAACCTGCAACACAAACAACAAGCCTCTTCCAGTTGCCGGATGAAACAAAATAAAATCCAACCATTGTAATAGTGATCCGAAAGAAGAAACTGCTGAATATCCAAAGTGCAGGTGTTTTAGCTGTAACAGCTTTCTTTACCGTAAACCAAAGTCCGCCAAAGAAAACGGTTCCCAGCATTAACCCGGTGACAAATGCCAATACCATATTTATGGTTTCACTTATCATTTTCCTCTTTATTTTGATGTATTTCTTTGTCTTCTTTGGTTACCCAATACCAGGCAATTATGCAGCCCGTTAATAATCCCATCACTAAAAATGTCAATGTCCAGGAAAAAGATTCAGGATATTTTTTATCCAGCCATATTCCTAATGCTGCTCCCAGCAATGTAGGAATCGCTACGGACCAGCCGATCATTCCGAACATACCTAATCCAGCCCACACGGTTCCGCTGCTGGTTCGCTGAGCCGTAAGTTTTCGTTTTTCTTTTCTGGCGATTTGCTCGCTAAAAACGGTTTCATCATTTTTACCTGAATTTTCCATTTTTAATCTTTGCGAAATTTATCGAAGCTGTAAATGAATCCGCCTTCCAGCTTGGCCATTACTGACCGCACTTTTATTTTACTTTCATCCTGCTTATTAAAATCGTTTTTTACTTTATCACCAAGCTTTCCGAGATCAGCACCGCCAATGGCGTTACGGACAGATACCAAAACCAGGGTGCCAGCCTTGATCATTACACCTTCATCAACAGCTACGTATTTTGGACCTTCGGATTCAATTTCATAAGTGAGGATTCCGGGAACTAATGCCGCAACACAATCGAGTCTGTGCGGTAACATACCATAAGATCCCTCGCTTGTTTCAATAGTAATGCTGCTGACGTTTTTTGTTTCAATAAAAATCCTGAAAGGAAGAAGAATTTTTAAATTCATTAATGTTTTATCCATTTCAATTTTTATTAAGCATCAACAGTTTCTTTTTTTCCCTCTTTTGATACTGTATTTGTTTTAGTTTGATCTTTTTTACTTCCGGCTTTTTGTCGGGCCTCGTCTACTGCTCCAATCATATAAAAAGCGCTTTCCGGCAGGTCCTTAAATTCGTCAGCAAGGATACGCCGGCAACCATCCAGCGCATCTTTCAAACTAACTTCCTTTCCCTTCATGCCGCTAAATTGCTCCGTAGCAAAAAATGGCTGTGTAAGAAACCGCTCCAAGCGCCTGGCGCGATTTACAAGGTTCCGGTCATCCACAGACAATTGCTCCATGCCCAGCATAGCAATAATGTCTTTAAGATCTTCATACTTTGCAAGTGTATGCCTGATTTCCTGTGCCAGGTTATAGTGTGCTTCGCCAATAATTCCTGGGGTTGCCATTTTTGAACTGGATTGCAAAATATCAATAGAAGGGTATAATCCTTCGCTTGCTTTTTTTCTTGACAGAACGATAGATGCCGATAAATGCGAAAAAACATGAACCGCTGCAGGATCTGTCAAGTCATCTGCAGGCACATATACTGCCTGAATAGAGGTGATCGCCCCCGCATTGGTATTGGCAATCCTTTCTTCCAGTTTGGAAAGTTCTGTTCCCATGGTTGGCTGGTATCCCAATCTGGATGGCATTTGACCCATCAAGCCGGAAACTTCCATACCTGCCTGTATAAACCGGAAAATATTGTCAATAAGTAATAGCACATCACGATGCTCATCATCCCTGAAATATTCCGCCATGGTCAATGCTGCATGGCCAACACGAAAACGGGCTCCGGGTGTTTCATTCATTTGCCCAAAAACCATGACCATGTTTTTCAGCAGATCAGCCTGTTTCATTGCATTATACAATTCATTCCCTTCCCGGCATCGTTCACCAATACCGCAAAACATACTGATTCCCTTATTGTGCCCAACCATATTATGTATTATCTCCGTGAGCAAAACAGTTTTTCCTACGCCTGCACCTCCAAACAAACCCGCTTTTCCACCGCGTTCCAACGGGACCAATACATCGATTGCCTTGATACCTGTTTCAAAAACTTCGGATTTAACTAATCGGTCCGACAATTTGGGAGGTTGTTGGTGTATGCTTCGCCGTTCACCTTTGGGTAATGCAGGCAAATGGTCGATGGTATTTCCAAATACATCAAACATCCTTCCCTTGATTTCTTTTCCTACTGGAACAGTAAGTTGCCTGCCTTCTGTTTCCACCAACATACCACGAGCCAAACCCTGCGTGGGATTCAGCGAGATGCCCCGCACTGTATTATCATCCAGCTGGGTTAAAACTTCAACGGCAATTTGTTTATCCTGCCCACAGTGAAGTAAGGTGTAAATAGACGGCACGTTTTTTTCAAACCAGACATCTACAACGCTTCCGCGAACAGACACTACTTTCCCATTCCGTTTGAGGGGTATCTTATTTTCTTCACTTAAATCCATCTCCATTTCTCTTAATTCATGAATGCCTTCGTACAGCAATTATTTCTTCCACTATAAACCATGCGGCAAACAACTCAATGAGAACAATTTCCCGAAAACCTGCCTTACTTTATATGATCCTGCTCATTTTAAGAATTGATATGAATCATAATTACCCATAGAATACCAAACTGAATCAGAAAAGTTTATCCTTTATGACTTCTGGTGTCGCCGGCTCCACCAGTCCATAATCATGCGAAAGCAGCTTTTCATTCTTATTGTGATATTTCATTTTGTTTAATAAATGTGTAATCAGGGCAATATGTGTTTTATTCTTATTGTTCGCCTTTACAATAAACCAGGGGGCGTGTTTGAAATTTGTTTTTAAAAGCATTTCATCCCTTGCTTCAGAATAATCTTTCCAGTGTTTCAGTGCTTCCTGATCTATGGGGCTTATTTTCCATTGCTTCAGCGGATTTGTTTTCCTGGCCTTCAACCTTTTTTCCTGAACCTTTTTGCTGATATCGAGATAGTATTTCAAAATGATAAAACCCCCGTCAACTAATCCATTTTCAAATGAATCGACCTCTGTAAAAAATGATTTGTATTGTTTATGAGTGCAAAAGCCCATAACTTTTTCAACACCCAGCCTGTTGTACCAGCTCCTGTTGAAAAGAACAAATTCTCCTGATACAGGCAAGTGTGCCGTGTAACGTTGAAAATACCATTCGCGTTCCTGGAAGTCGGAAGGCTTGCCCAATGCTACGACTTTTGTGTCGCGCGGACTGAGGTGTTTGATTATTCTTTTTATAGTGCCGTCTTTTCCGGCAGCATCCCTTCCCTCTAGTATTACAAGTATTTTGAGATCAGAAGTAATAATCTCTTTTTGCAACTTCACCAATTCTATAAAGAGATTGTTTAATATTTTTTTGTTTTTCACTATGAAAGAATAAATGTTAATTTATTTGCAGTCTGAAAGTGTTAATGATTTGTAAGTCGAAATGAATATTCTTTAATCAAGATGAATTTCCATGTCTTATTGTATCACATCTTCAGTTTCAGTATGTTCATATTTTACTAGGTTGAATGGCAAACTATTTTTTATGGATTCAACCTTTTCTTTTACAAAAACTTTAGATTCACCCCATTGAATCTCATTGATATTCACAACCGGGATGAGGATCTTTTTACCCCCGATCCAGTTATGGGTATCAACTGCCACATGACTTATTTGCCAGCTCTGGTCGTCAAATATAAAATCGATCACATGGCCAATGA
Source organism: uncultured Bacteroidota bacterium (assembly GCA_963757975.1). Lineage (GTDB taxonomy): Bacteria > Bacteroidota > Bacteroidia > Chitinophagales > Chitinophagaceae > Puia. The sequence goes on along the minus strand of CAVWUD010000006.1, from coordinate 4,180 downwards.
CTCCATCTATGGCTTGAATGTGATAGCCGGTTACGACCTGCGCACTACGCAAATGCCGGTTATAACCATTTCTTTCATCTTTTTCATTATCGTTTTTTACTTCATTTTGATCTTTTAACTGAGCTTGAGTATTGATATCCCAAAGTCCGGTAGTGTAAAAGCTGTTTCCCCAATAAGGCTGCCAGAGATTATGACCGTATATTTCAATTTCCTGTTGCCGGTCTACAGGTTTGTCAGTTTCTATTTCGGGGCTTTTCAGCATTTGATCTTTTGTGAGTCTGACAGGTAAGGTCCCTGGCTCCCAATGAGAGTGTAATACGGCATCTGGTGAGATAAGAACATCCTTTTCGGAGAACCAGCTGCCAGTTTTCAGGATAAGATGGCGTATAGTCCAGCTTATATCGTCAAAATAGAAATCTATTAATTTCCCGATTTCACCATCGGTTCCTTCCAACTTTAAACCGAGTAGGCTATTGAGGTTGCGTTGCATAGAGTTTTTTTTATTTTTACATATGATAACTAAGAAAGTATAGCTGCAATTTTTGTAGTTAGCAGCAATTAAGTCTTAATGATGGTCTCTTGATGGTGCTTTTGAATTGACGTGAGATGAGGGAATTTTATTTTCCTCATAACCCTTTCCCATGATTTAGATGCGATCAAGCATTTTAAGTCTTTTATCCTTGAGTTATTTAAGTATTGGGTAAGCAAAACCTTGGCCATCCAATTGAAAATCAAATTCTAATACTGACAGGTCATTTCGAAAGTCATTATATGATTAAATTATTTCAGGTTAACCAACTGTTAAGCAGCAGCAATTAGACAATGACTTAAAAAGCCTGTCACAAAGATTATCAGCCTTTTTTGTAAGTAGTTGATAATTCCAATACGTTCTTGTGTATGGCTAACGTACATACACATAAATTACCATCGGGCTTATTTTAATGGTATTGATAGGACTTTATCCTATTGGAGTTGGATACCAAACTTTTGGAATTATTGCGGGAACATCAATTGTAATATTCTTTGCAATTTACATTGGAGCTAAATTAAAGGTCTTCCTGTAAGAAACAAGTAGTACTAAAATTAAAACTTATACACTACCACTCCCAGAGATATGTTGCCGGGAAAAGTGGAATTAAAAAAATAAAAATGAAAGACAGATATAAATATGGTATCGGTTTCTGGTCGGGCAGTGGCATTTACAGCTTAATCAACATGATTATGAATCTTAATCATAGAAGCCAGAGTAAAATTTTGGTTTACGACCGTATTATAACAGGCGTTGCTGTCTTTGGTTTGATATTGTGCATTTATTTATTGAATAAACGAAAAGAAAATTAAAATATTTACCTTATCATTCAATTAAAATTCAAACTGACCCACTACTAAAACTTGGGATATTTTTAACGGAGGTTGTCATGGTTTAGTCTCCATGAATAATAGACGCTGAAACATTTTCGACAAATCCTGGCATTTTCCTAGTTCCCGGTCATCTTTTTGATATTTACAACCTGGACTTTTGTCGGGACGGTTTCAATTTTAATAAATTTATTTGCCAGGATTAAGATGATTGAAAATAAGAGCGCTGTGATAGTCAGACTAACACCTCTCGAATATCTCTTATTCCCCTTTTCGGTTATTATTTTATTTTGAGTGTAAGAATGCGAATTGGCGTTTATTTCAAAAAGCAATATCTCTTTATAGGTTTTGTTCAATAAATCCTTATATTTTGTAACGTTAAAGGCCTGATCGAGTGGCCTCGTTCTGAAGATGCTTAGCATCAAAAGGATTGAATAAATAAAAAATGCTGTTGGAATAATTGAAATGAATTGGATAATCTGTGAAGTACCGTCAAAGCTTCCGAGAAAAAATGGAATGAATAATGCGGTAGCGCCGATAATGGTTCCCGCATAAGAATGCTGTTGCCGGTAGGAGTCGACTTGTTTTTCGACGATCTCTTTTGAATTAAATGCCAGAAATTCCAAATACTTCATGTCTTCCATAATCACTGTGGGTTTATGAACATTTTACCTAGCATTTTTTTGTCATGATGATAGATATCGTGAGCAAATTTCATGTCAACTGGAGACATCGTTATTATCCATTTTAAGGGGGAAGGTTTCCTATATGTCCTGACGTTCGTTCTTATGTCGTTGAATGCTGTTCATGATCTCTTGCTCTTCCAATGATTGAATCAAGGGAGTCTTTTAACTTATCGATTGCCCTGTGGACAGACTGTTCCAACGTATTTTCTATCGCTGTAACTATGATGGACTGCATTCCTTTCAGATGTGCCTCAAGAATACATTTTATATCGTTAGGACCAGTTTTTGTGCCGTTTTCATCCGTGATATGAATTTCCAGCGTGGTTATATGTTCACTAAATCGTTGCAATTTTTTTGAGATAATCTCTTCAAGATGATTTCCAAATGTTTCATGAACATTTAGAATTTTGTCTGCATTTAATTGGATGTTCATATTTTATTTTGTTTTAAAATCAATACTAGATCGGATATCCCAGTTTTCATCATCGAAATAGAAATCCCTGATATTTCCGATTCCCCTGTCAGTTCCTTTCCATGTATAATCCACAAAACCATTCAAATTTCTTTTCATATGTCCTTATTAAAATATTTTATTTTATAATCCGCCAGCGCTTATTGGAACGATATCAACCCGGCTACTCATCTTTGCAAGTTCGGCTTTTATGTGCCAATATGTACCAAGATTATTACATAAAAATTTTGATTGGTTGTATAATTCACATGTTCTCGTAGGATATTCCTGATAGTACAGATGAAAAATGAGTTGGGTATTGTCTGAAATAAAAAGGTATATTGATATCAAATGATTACTCCCTTCATTGCGATATTGATTATTGTTTCTGTTATTGTTTTTATGGCATTTTACAAAAAACCGCATAAGAAATTTCAATTGGCTGAGGGTATAAAAACCTGCTGGAAGAACATGTTGCTTTTTACCGGTACCTGGATAACGCCGGAAAGATGCGGTTTGAGGAAAAACTGAAGGATTTCCTCGGATATATTCAAATAACTGGTGTGCAAACTGAGGTGAACGACCTGGACAAACTGCTTGTAGCATCAAGCGGCGTTATCCCGATATTTGGATTTTCTGAGTGGAAATATTATAACCTGAGCGAAGTATTGTTATTTAATGACAGGTTTAATGCAGACAATTATTCTTCATCAGGTAACGCGGGGGATGTTTTGGGTATGGTGGGTAATGGTGCAATGCAAATGCAGATGATTTTATCAAAGCCTGATTTATACAGAGGATTTGGAATCACGGGTGGAAAAGAAAATACCGGCATTCATGAATTTGTTCATTTGCTTGATAAGGAAGACGGAGCGGTCGATGGTATGCCTGAAGCTTTGTTGAAAAGAGAATATAGTATTCCCTGGTTACGTATGATGTCTGAGAATATCGCTTCCATGAAAGCCGGCAAGTCGGATATAAATATTTACGGCGCTACGAACCATGCAGAGTTTTTCGCTGTTGCTACCGAATACTTTTTTGAAAAACCTGATCAATTTAAAGAGAAGCACCCTGAATTATATAATATGCTGGCTGACATTTTTAAACAAAAACCGCGAATGGCGACAGTTATTCACTAAAAAGAGAGACAGAAATCATGGTTTAGACCTTTGATCAGTATAGCTGATCTTATATTGCTAAAACCTTATTAAGCATCTTATAAATCGGGTAATCCGTATATCCTTTTTCATCTGATGTATAAAATAAATCCATTTTCAGATCCTTCGATAAAGGCCAATTGTTCCTGATTCTTTTCACCAGGTCGGGATTATTAATCAATGGACGACCAAAGACAACCAGGCCATAAAGACCGCTTTCAATATCAATTTCAGCCTTTTCTTTATCATAACCCCCGCATAGTATCAATGTATTTTTTAAACGATTATGTATCATTTAAAAAGGAACTTGAAATGCTTCTTCATTTTGTATACTTTTTGGGTTATAAATTTAACCTTCAAGTCACTTTGAAACAAGATGTCCATAGGCTGTAAAACTTGCTGGCACTGCATTTGAGATAAATTCAGGCGGCAATTTTTTAGTGTTTCATTTCCCGCCCGAATCACGCCCTCGGAGTATTTGATTCTTTGGTATATTTTGTATAGCAGGTACCAAAGAAAAACCCCGC
>CAVWUD010000005.1:0-13999 GCA_963757975.1 uncultured Bacteroidota bacterium | reverse complement strand
TGCTATTAAGCAGGGTGATTTGTTTGGATAAGGCTCCTAATGATTATCTTTCGGAATTATTTGTAGGTGTCGCAATATTTGTAAACCTGCCTTTCAGTTTGAGAAATCTTTTTTCGAAGAAATGATAGCATATAAAACCAACGAGTAACAATAAGGTCAGGTTAAACAAAACGGAATCTGAATATTTAAATTTATTGCTCCACGGTCTTTCGTGCGTAAAGATTTGTTGCCAGATGTAGAGACTGTATGATAATATTCCAATCTGCGAAACGAATTTCAAATTTAAAAACCTGGACATATAGCTATCCACATTTAAATTGAGCAGAATGACTATGCCAATCAGGAAGGCAAATATGATATCAGAAAAGTATTGAAAATATAAAACAGATGATGGTATTCTTATAAATATCGCAAAGGCAAATATTAAAAGAGATAATAATTTTGGGTTGGATTTGTTAACAAACGAAATAAATTTTGATTTGGTGAACATTAAAATGGACAAATAGGATCCTACAAGAATCAATGCAGTCCCACTTCCAAAAAGGTTGACAAACACCAGTGAAATATCATGAATTATCCTGTTTGAGTAAAAAAATCCTATTTTATTAAAAAACAAGTAATTTAAAACGGGTATAATAATTATCAGCAGTAAAATGAGATTCTTATATTTTTTTATACTTACTCTTGATAAGAAAAATGGAAATATTAAATAGAATTGTTCTTCAACTCCCAGGCTCCATAAATGTGAGGTATACCAGTCTCTGGCATTTGGTATGGGCAAATTTCTCATAAAAAAAAAGGAAGAAAGAAATGATATGCCGCATATTCCAAGCTTAAAAATCTGATTTAGTATGGATAAAGTGGTTAAAAACAGAAATACAACAGGCAAAATTCTTAAAGCCCTTCTTATATAAAATTTTCTCAAACTGATGCCGCCATTTATAATTTGTTCTTTTAAAAGAAGTGTCGAGATCAGGAATCCGCTTATAACGAAAAAAATTTCAACTCCAATAACCCCCAAATTGGTTTTTGCAACGAATTCTGAGTAGAAGATGAAATGAGACAGAATCACAAATATGATTGAGATTCCTCTTAATCCGTCTAATGATGGGAACTTTTTATTATTTAATGAAGAAGGTATTTCTATCATTCGTCTATGGTTATTGGGTTATATGGTTTTTTAATGAGTCACAAATGTATATGGATAAAGGCTAGCAGCACATAGAAATTATTCATTTAATTTTAATTACTAATATAAATAGTATCTTTATGCTAATAATATTAGTTAAATTACAACTACTGATTAAAATGGAATACAAAAAAGGCCGCGGCGCGCAAATAAATACGCGCAATAAATTTCAGCGCAACGAAAAAACGCGGGAGTACATTGAATCTGTAGATGACTGGACAGAGTCCAATGCTCCAACCCAGTACATAGAACAGGAAGCGAAAACCATCGTCAATAAAGTTGATAGTCCTGACGTAGATATGTGGTATAGTATGAATCCTTACGCAGGATGCGAGCACGGCTGTATTTACTGTTATGCGCGCAACACACATGAATACTGGGGCTACAGTGCAGGCACGGATTTCGAAAGCAAGATCATCGTCAAAAAAAATGCGCCGAAACTGCTCAGGAAATTTCTGATGAATCCCAAATGGGAATGCGTGCCGATCAGTATAAGTGGTAACACAGATTGTTATCAGCCTGCAGAAAAAAAATATAAACTAACGAGGGGATTATTGGAAGTATGCAATGAATTCAACCAACCCGTAGGAATGATCACAAAAAATGCAGGCATGCTGCGCGACAAAGACCTGCTCCAGGAAATGGCGAAAAAGAAACTGGTTTCAGTGCTGGTTTCCATCACTTCCTTTAATGAGGAACTTCGTCAGAAAATGGAACCGAGAACGACAACCGCTACTCAACGTTTGAGAACGATCCGCGAGCTGAGTAAGGCCGGCGTGAGGGCGGGTGTTATGCTTGGTCCCATGATCCCCGGGCTGAATGAGCACGAAATGCAGCGTATCATGAAAGAAGCAACAGAAAACGGCGCCAGTTTTTCAGCTTATACATTTATCCGGCTGAACGGAGCGATCAAGCTAATGTTTCACGACTGGCTTTATAAAAATTACCCTGATAGAGCTGACAAAGTCTGGCATATGATCGAAAACTCCCATGATGGCAAGGTCAATGACTCCCGCTGGGGTGTTCGAATGCGGGGAGAGGGTAATATCGCCGAACTCGTAAACCAGCAGTATAAAAAATATGGGAAAATTTACGGACTAAACGCTGAAAGATGGGAGCTGGATTGCAGTGCATTTCAGAGGCCGGGAGGCCAGGGCAGTTTGTTCTGAATCCGGTCTGTTTCAGAATCACAGATTTACAAGCTGTTATATCTAAATCAGCTATATTTGCAAACGCGGCATTTTCCATTGAATGTGGTTGGGCATTTCAGATAATTGAATGAAATTCAATGAACTAAACTTAGCTTGCGTTTAATTTGATCAATCCTGTGATTCATAGTCTGGCGTATTTTACATATCTGAAATTTAAAAATATTTGGAAGGGTGCAGAAAGTCATCAATGTATGGCTATCTGCACCCTTGTCGTTTATGCCGGGGAACAGGATTTGTAGTAGTGTGTCGCGATTAATATTTGTTGAAAATTAACCGGTTGCATTATAAGCATGTGACTGAGAAGGCGAAGCTATTCCTGAATACAGCCTTTTTGGAGCATATTTAAAATGAATTTACTTTGTCAGCGTTAACATCCCATTGGTATGCCATTTACACAAAGCCCCGCTGGGAGAAAAAAGTGCATTCCCTACTCTCTGAAAAGAAAATTGAATCCTACTGCCCTTTGAACAAGGTGCGCAAGAAATGGAGCGACCGGATGAAAACAGTGGAAGAGCCGCTGTTTAAATCCTACGTTTTTGCGAGGGTGAATGCAGATGAGCAGACCAGAGTGCGCATGACCGCGGGGGTGATGAATTTTGTTTACTGGCAGGGCAAGCCCGCGATCATTCCGGCAAAAGAGATTGAAACTATCCGGAAGTTTTTAAATGAATATGAAAATATACAGGTCGAACCGATCCAGTTAAAAGAAGATGGAAGGGTAATTATCCGCCAGGGACTATTTATGGATCATGAAGCTAAAATATTGAAGATAGAAGGCAACAAGGTTAAAGTAGTCATTGAAAGTATTGGTTATACGCTTATTGCTTCTATCGATAAAAAGAATTTGTCAACCCTTACACACTAAACATGCGCCTTTCATTCTTATTGAAAAATCTTCTGCTTGCGATAGCTGGGTTATGGATTATGCATTGTATGAGTTCCTGCGGAACTACGAAAGGAATGATATTGGTTTATGGGCCTTTTGATACAGCGAAACTGAGTGTTATTAATCCTGTAGAACCCATTATACGCAAGGGAGATATCCTGAGTATAATTGTTTTCAGCGATAATCCAGAAGCTACTAAAATATTTAACCAGTCTCTTATCGCGACCACAGAGAAACCTGGAAGTGCAAGCATTTCTGAAGGAGCATCTGAAACAAAGGGTAGTAATGCTAATGCATCAGCGCCGGGATACGAAGTGGATGGACAGGGCAATATCGTTTTCCAGGGAATCGGTAAAATCAGGATTGAGGGATTAACAAAAGCTGCTTTAAAAGATACATTGGATGTGCGCCTGAGCCCCTTTCTCAAACATCCGTATTACAGTATACGTTTTGTGAATTATAAATTTACGATGATGGGTGAAGTGCAAAAACCCGGAGTGATAAACATTCCCGGAGAAAGGGTTAATATTTTGGAAGCTATTGCATTAAGTGGTGATCTGACAATTTATGCAAACAGGGACAGTGTATTTATTATCAGGGAAAATAATAATAAAAGGGAATTCGCCTGGATGAATTTAACGAAGCCGGAAATTATGGCATCACCCTATTTTTATGTGCAGCAGAACGACATCATCATTGTAGAACCTACAAAGAAAAAATCCGTGGCGTCTGATGTAACCACTGCTCGCAATATTAGTATTGCACTTGCCTTTGTTTCGACTTTCGCAATCGTATACAGCCTTTTTAGAACACAATGAATCTTAATATCTATGCCTGAACAAGTCAATGGAAATGACGAAAATAAATTCTCGAATGCCGAGATGTCCTGGAAAATAGGCCCCAGGGAATTTATTTTTAAATACCTGAAATTTATTCCCTGGATCATATTATGCAGCGTTATTGCCTATGTTTTAGGATGGCTCAAGATCAGGTACACTACCATGATATACCCTGTCCAGGCTTCCATGCTCATCAAAGACGAAGACAAAAGACAGGGTGGGGATGAGCGTTTTGATGAAATGTTCCTGAGCCAGAAAAGTGCCAACCTGAACAACGAGATCCAGATCCTGAAATCGAGACCGGTTTTGCAAAGAGTAGCGAGGGACCTTGGAGTACAGATACGATATTATAACAAGGGCAAGATCCGTGCGAGTCTGACTTATCCGGTTGCCCCGGTCAGGCTGGAGATCCCCGAACTGGCAGATCCGAATGCAGGATTCAGCTTTACCATTACCATGATTGACAATACTCAGTTTTCCATGGGCAACCCTGCAAAGAAATTTGTTTTTGGTGAACCCTTTTCCATTGGTCGTAATACCTGCGTTCTTTTCAGGAACTTGTATTTCAATATGAGTTACTTGTCAAGTCCGGATTTCCTAATCTCGTACGATCCGTTGGGTGATGTGGCCGGCTGGTTATTAAATGACCTGGGCGTGGTGCAGGTGGATAACCAGGCTACCATCCTCACCCTTTCGTATAGAACAGAAAATGTAGAACTTGGGAAGGACCTGCTGAATACACTTATGTCCGTTTATGACTCCCTGACCATCGAGGACAAAAACAAGATAGCTGACAATACCCTTCGCTTCATAGACGATCGGCTCGATACGCTTAAATATCAATTGAATGACCTGGAAGGAGGAGTTAAAAACTTCACCGTTGCCAATGATGCTTATGATATCAAGGGACAATCGGGCATGTATATGGAAGGCATTGAGGCCAACCAGAAAAATATTTCGGAACTCGATATCCAGATCAAAGTGCTTGACTGGCTGGTTGACTATCTGAATGCCCCGGAAAACCAACACAAACTGGTCCCCACGGTCCTGGGAATCCAGGAAAAAGTACTTCAGGAATATGTTTCATCCTATAATACCCTTCAACTGGAAAGAGACGCCAATGTTCGTACCACATCTGAAAACAATCCCCTGATTCTTAGTATGGATGCTGCACTGGAAAAGGTGAGGAACAATACCATTCAGGCCCTGAAAAATGTAAGGCAATCTTATTCTATTGGGAAGAATAATCTCATACAACAGGGGGAAGCCCTGCAAGGCCAGTTAAAGTCCATGCCCGGAAAATCCATGCAATTAATGAATATTGAGAGAAGGCAAAAAATATTCGAGGACCTGTATTCCTTTCTTCTCCAGAAAAAAATGGAAACCAGCATATTATCCGCTTCCACCATTTCCAATTCCAAAGTAATTGAACCGGCACTGGCTGCTTCGTTACCGGTTATCCCGAATCATGGAAAGATTTATACTATTTACCTTCTTACGGGATTATTAATACCTGTAAGTATTGTTGCGGCCAGGGAATTGCTCAGGGACAAAGTTGCCAACCGCATGGATGTCGAAAAAAGAACCAGCGCACCCATTTTGGCGGAGATCGGGCATTCAGATGAAGATCATACCCTCGTGGTTACCCGAAACAGCCGCCGATTTATAGCAGAACAATTCCGAATACTGCGCAGTAATCTTAAATACATGACCATCAAAAAGGAGAACCCGATCATCCTGGTCACCTCTTCTTTTAGTTCGGAAGGGAAGTCCTTTATCAGTACCAATGTAGCTGCAGTACTGGCCCTGAGCGGTAAAAAAACAGTGTTGATGGAATTTGATATCCGTAAACCTAAAGTGCTGGAAGGATTGGGCATGAAGAGAAAAATGGGTATCACCAATTATATTATAGGACGCGCCAAGATTGAAGACATCATCATGCAGGTTCCAGGCTTTGATGATTTTTATGTCATCGCTTGTGGGCCCATTCCGCCCAATCCGGCAGAATTGTTGCTGGATGGCAAGCTCGATGACCTGATGCGGGAAATCCGTCAAAGGTTTGAAGTTGTTGTGATGGATACGGCTCCTGTGGGTCTGGTCAGTGATTCCGTCAGCCTGGGAAAGTATGCCGATTGTACTTTATATGTTATCCGCCAGGGCCACACTTACCGAAAAATATTGAGCCTGATCGACGATTTGTATCTCAATAAAAAATTACCGGCGATTTCCCTGATCATGAATGACGTAAAACTGGAAGGTGGTTATTACAGCGGTTATTATGGCGGTTATGGTTATTATGGTGGTTATGGCTATGGAATTGAATCGGGATATTTTGAAAAACCTGCTAAAAAGAAGGGGATTCCCTTTTATAAACAGATGATGAGGTGGTTTCACAAATGGTTCTCTTAATTTATTGCTAGTGAATTATTTTAACCATCCAACTGCAATTATCGACGAAGGATGCATCATCGGTGATGGAACGAAGATCTGGCACTTCTCTCATATTATGTCCGGATGTACGATTGGAAAAAACTGCAACCTGGGACAAAATGTGGTCGTATCGCCCGGTGTGATACTGGGAAACAATGTGAAAGTACAGAACAATGTATCCATCTATACGGGTGTGGTTTGTGAGGATGATGTTTTCCTGGGACCATCCATGGTATTCACCAATGTTATCAATCCGCGCAGCGCCATTGTTCGAAAAGATCAATACAAAAAAACATTAGTTAAAAAAGGCGCCAGTATAGGGGCTAACGCAACGATCATTTGTGGAAATGAAATTGCCGAATATGCCATGATCGGCGCGGGAGCGGTGGTTACCAAACCGGTTCCTTCTTATGCATTAATTGTCGGTAACCCAGCAAAACAAATTGGCTGGATTAGCGAGTACGGACATCGCCTACATTTTAGTGAATCCGGGACTGCTATCTGTCCTGAGAGTCATCAACAATATTTTCTACAAGAGAATATGGTAAAAAAGAAGATCTGATCGAGACTGTAAAAGATGAATGATACGAACGATAAAATAAAATTTGCGATTGTAGGATACGGCCATATCGGTAAGCGTCATGCTACCATGATAAAGAATAACCCCGATGCCGAACTGGTCGCCATCTGTGATAATGATCCTAAGCAATCACCCGGAAAAGAAAGCAAAGAGGTTTGTTTTTTTAATTCCCTGGATAACCTGATGGAAAGTGGAATTGGATTTGATGTACTCAGTATCGCCACTCCGAACGGACTGCACGAAGAGCAGGCCATTAAAGGGTTGCAGACCGGTCACCATGTAGTGATCGAAAAACCGATGGCCCTCACCAAAGCAGGTTGCGAAAGAATTATATTCGAATCTCTTCGCCAGCATAAACAGGTTTTCTGTGTTATGCAAAACAGGTATTCACCTCCTTCACTCTGGTTAAAAGAAATTATACAAAAAAATATTCTGGGAGAAATATTTATGGTGCAGATCAATTGTTACTGGAACCGCGACGACCGGTATTATATTCCCGGTAATTGGCATGGAACCAGAGAGCTAGATGGAGGTACGTTGTATACACAGTTCTCCCATTTTATTGATATCATGTTCTGGCTTTTCGGAGATATAAAAAATATCGGCGGAAAGTTTACCAATTTCAATCATCAGCAAATTACTGAATTTGAAGATTCCGGATTTATACATTTTGATTTTGTCAATGGTGGAATGGGCAGTTTCAATTTTTCCACTTCGATTTGGAACCAGAACCTTGAAAGCAGTATTACCATCATCGCAGAAAAAGGAACAGTTAAAGTAGGTGGCCAGTATATGAATGAAGTGCAAACGAGCATCATTAAAGATTATACCATGCCTGAACTGCTGCCTATTAATCCGCCAAATGATTATGGTCCTTACAAAGGTTCTGCTGCCAATCATCATTATATTTTTGAGAATGTTGTGAATGTTTTGAAGGGCCGGGAGGCCATTACCACGAATGCACTGGAAGGTTTAAAAGTCGTAGAGATCATAGAAAAAATTTATCAATCCGCATCCCATTGAATTATGCCTTATGAACTGATCATAGAAGCAGGTGCATCAGAAAAAAATTACTGGAAGGATCTCTGGAGATACCGTGAACTTTTTTATATCCTAAGCTGGCGCGACCTGAAAGTGCGATATAAACAAACGGTTATCGGCGCAGTATGGAGCATTCTGCGGCCCATATTAACTACCATCATATTTACTTTTATTTTCAGCAGGGTGGCCAAATTGCCTTCATCTGGTTCAGCTCCCTATGCCCTGATGGTTTTTGTAGGTATGCTGCCCTGGCAGTTTTTTGCCAATTCACTCAGTGAAGCAAGTATGAGCCTGGTTGGAAATTCAAATCTCATCACCAAAGTATATTTCCCGAGAATGATTATTCCGGCCAGTTCTGTTATTACCAGCCTGGTGGATCTAGCCATCTCCCTGGTTATCCTGGCTGCCATGTTTATTATCTATCGTTTTGTGCCGGTCATTACCATTGTATTCCTACCTTTTTTCATACTGATTGCATTTATTGCAGCATTTGGTGTGGGACTTTATGTAACTGCTTTAAATGTCAAGTACCGGGACTTCCGTTATATTATTCCTTTTATTATCCAGTTCGGGCTTTATATAACTCCTGTCGGTTTCAGCAGCAGTGTAATCCCCGAAAAATGGAGGCTGGTCTATGCCCTGAATCCTATGGTAGGCGTGGTGGATGGTTTCAGGTGGTGTATTTTGGGAGATCCCCTGCATTTACCATCTTTTCTTATTTCCATTGTGATTTCATTTTTGTTTTTATGGCTTGGCACCTGGTATTTCCGGAAAACAGAGAAAAGCTTTGCCGATAATATTTAAAAGATTGTATGTCCTCTATAATAGAAGTTGAGAATATTTCCAAGCAATTCATCATCGGTCATGAAGCTGCGGAACGTTATACAACGCTGAGGGATGAAATTTCTAAAAAAACGAAAAAGATATTTTCCTTTGCGAATGGCAAACTCAAAATTAAACCTCAATCATCAAAGGAAGTATTTTTTGCTCTAAAGGATGTTAGTTTCCGAATTGAGCAGGGTGATCGACTGGGCATCATTGGCAGGAATGGTGCAGGTAAATCTACATTACTAAAGTTATTGAGCCGAATAACAGAGCCTACCTCAGGGCGCATTAAAATCAGGGGTAGGATAGCGAGTTTACTGGAAGTTGGTACGGGTTTTCATCCTGAATTATCAGGCAGAGAAAATATTTTTCTTAATGGCGCTATTTTAGGTATGAGTAGGGTGGAAATAAGGAAAAAATTCGATGAGATTGTCGACTTTGCAGAAATATATAAATTTTTGGATACACCAGTTAAAAGATACAGTAGTGGAATGTATGTGCGATTGGCTTTTGCTGTCGCAGCACATTTAGAACCCGAAATATTAATCGTTGATGAAGTATTAGCTGTAGGGGATATTCAATTTCAGAAAAAATGTTTGGGTAAAATGGAGGATGTTAGTAAAAATGAAGGGCGTACAGTCATATTCGTAAGTCACAATATGGCTGCTATAAGAACACTAACAAATAAAGGGGTGGTTTTAAATAATGGCTGCCTTAATTATTTTGGAGAGATTGATATTGCCATTCAAAATTATTCCAACCTTATGATTCAAAAAAATTCGAACAATCTAATACTCGGGAGAGGAAAGAATTCAAGCCTTTTATCAATGAAATTGCTTGATCAAGAAATGAACTATACAAATTATTACCTTCCGGGAGAACTGATGACTATTGAATTTGAGATTGATACTGATGGGATAGACGGGTTATCCTGGGAATTATTTTTATATGATCAGGCAAGTCAGGCAAAAATAGCCGTATCATCTCTTTATCAGCTTGAGGGCAAGAAAATTCCAAATAAAAGAGGAATTTACAGATATATAATACAGCTAAATCCCTTATTGTTAGCTTCAGGAAATTATTATTTTGATTTTGCAACTTCCATAATAAATGTCAGTTGGGATCATTATGTGGAAAGAGCATTAAATTTCGAAATCCCTTATTTCAATTCGATTATAGGTAGCGCATGGGATTTTAAATCTTCTTTGGGTTTCGGGAATTTTGCTATCACATGTAAAGATGTTCAGTGCAAATTTATTGGTGATATTAATACTGAATCCCGGATTTATGATTTATAGTTTTCTTATTTTTTTATTCTAATTCAATGAATAATTGCCCTTCCTGTAAGAGCGAATCAATTGAATACTTAGATGCTTATGAAGTAAATCAGGATTTAACGCACGATATACTACCCAACACGTATAAAATCATCAAGTGCAATATTTGTAATTTATATTTTAAGGATTATATGCCCAATAATAATGAGTTAAATGCATTTTATAACTCATTAGGCGATGGGGAATGGAATTATCAACAGGTTCATCCGCATGAAAAATATCTGAAGGATATATTAAAAAATTTACCTGACAATTCCAGTGTCTTGGATGTAGGTTGTAACACAGGGAGATTATTAAGTGAAGAAACGGAGAGATTGAATTGTTTTGGGGTGGAAATAAATAGAAACGCTGCCAAAATTGCCGAATCAGCAGGAATAAAAATTATAGCTGATAAGATTGAGAATGATAATTTGGGTGATAATAAATACGATGTGGTTACTTTAGTTGATGTTTTTGAACATTTAAATGACCCTTTACCTTTTTTAAATCAGTTGGTTAATTCATTAAAGCCAAAAGGGAAGCTATATATATTTACTGGCCGAACGGATTGTTTGCCTTCTTGTCTGTGTGGATCTTACTATTGGTATTACAAACCTGCACAGCATTTGATATTTTTAAACAATGAATATATTAAATGGTACGAAAAGAACAATCAAAATATTAAAGTATCGGTTATTCCAATGAGGCATTTTTATTCCAACTTACAAATAAGCATATATCAGATATCCTGGCTTATTGCATGGAGGTTTTTCAGTCCAAATAGTCCATATAGAATATTTTCGATCAGGAGACTGGCAAAAATGAAAGAACCTTTTATGGTTACCAGTTGGAAAGATCATGTTTTTTTTATAATGGAAAAAAATAATTTATAGGCATGTTAAAAGGATTTGTAGCGAAGCAGATAAGAAAGAGTGGATATGAAATTACAAGACCTGGTTACTCAGATAAAACTTCTGTTATTTATAGAAAAATTCTTGAGCAATTTAATATCAATCACATAATAGATATCGGAGCAAACGAAGGACAATATGCCAGGAACATGCGGAAATTGGGATTTAATGGAGATATTAGTTCTTTTGAGCCTTTGTCAAACGTATTTAAGAAGTTAAAGGAAAATTCATCCGGAGACAATAAATGGCATGTATATAATCTGGCGCTTGGTGATAAAGATGAACAACAGGAAATAAATGTTTCAAAAAACACGGTCAGTAGTTCTTTTTTAGAAATGCTTCCCGAACATATCAAACAAGAACCCGACTCAGTCGTCGTAAGCAAACAGAAAATTTCAGTAAAGAGAACAGATGCTATTTGGAAAGAATATGATTTTAGTTCTTTCGAGGTTTTCCTAAAATTGGATGTGCAGGGATATGAAAAGAAAGTTTTGGAAGGAGCAATTGAATCCCTGAAGCGCATAAGATTAATCCAGTTGGAAATGGCATTGATTCCACTTTATGAAGGAGAAGTATTACTGGCTGATATGATCCAATATATGGAGACCCTTGGTTTTAACTTATATAATCTAATAGCTGGGTTCAGCAATTTTGAAACTGGACAACTATTCCAGGTTGACGGTATTTTTACCCGAGCGGATCTTATGCATTAATTGATGGGATACAAAAGAATAGCTTTATTAATTGAAAGGGCTTATATCGATACACAGCCTTGTTATATGGAACTGCCGATACAATTGGCAAACAGCGGATTCCATGTTGATTTATATATGCCGATGCATTCAAATAATCATCTGCCTTTTTTTGAGAACCAGGCAATCCGGATACTTCCTTTTCCTGATTCGACCTTTCAGAAAGCGGAATATTGGACCAAGATCCTTTATGCGAAAGATCGAAAATATAAAGGCATTATTGGAACACCTGTCCGCGGGGCCTGGATTGCATATAAGTCAGCTGCTATTCAAAAAATTCCTTATTATTATTTTGCTGATGAATTACTTGAGCATCTTATAAAGGGGAAAACTGAAATACAGAAAAATAAGCTGATAAGAGAAAATTACATTGCCAATAAAAAAGCGGCCGCTTCTATTGCGCTTGGAGAGGAAAGATATATTGTTCAAAAGAAACAAAATAGAATCGACTTTGAGCACGATCATATTATTCTACCCAATGCCCAGTCTGGTAATGCCATCAAACTCAAAAGCAATTATTACAGGGATATTTTCAATATAGAAGACAGGAAACCCATTCTATTATTTGCAGGCACTTTAGGCTGGAATCTGGCAAGGAAGATTTATGAAGAAACCAAAAGCTATTCTGACAAGGATTATCACCTGGTATTTCAAAGCAGGACCATGGGATTGATGGGTGAAAATAATCATCCTTTTATAAAAATTTCGACCAAGCCTATTCCTTCTTCCATGATGAATTATGCTATGAGTTCGGCGGATATTGGTCTTGCTCTTTATGATAAAGAATCAGTGCATGAAACCAATAATGGAATTACCGGAGGTAAAATCGGAACTTACCTTAAAAATGGGTTGCCTGTCATAGCGGGCAGTGCGGAAAATTTAAGGCTGTTTGAGGAAAAAAAGGTTGGAGTGTACTGGGATGGCATCTCCTCTTTTGATGAGATCGCCAGCAAAGGGATTAAAAATATAGAGGTTTACAGGGAATTTATTCCTTCGTATTATAAAGAAAATCTTCAATATGAATTCTTTTTTGAGAATTTAAAGTCTCACTTAATAAAGTCAATAAAATAATTTGAATTCTACTAAGACAATTAGACTATGGCTGGTTTAAAACAGCAACTGGCAGACAAATATTATTGGTTTAAATACAGGAGGGCCCAGCGGGCATTCAGGAAAGCCATTCCAGTCCGGAATTTTCTTCCCGACCATTTATTTGATGAAGTGGTGGCTGCGTATAAAAATATTCCGGCAGGACCTGCGCAGGATTATACCGTAGAAGGAATGGAGAGACTTGCATCTGAAAGGGTCAGGTATATATTAAATAAACTGGGGAAAGTCCCTGAATCTGTAATTGAAATCGGCCCTGGTGCAGGATTCGTATTGAAAAAGTTTAAGGAACAGGGAGTAAAGAATGCTACATCGCTTGATATCGTGGATAGCCTTTATCCCGTGGTGAAGGAAAGCGGCGTAGAATTAATATTGACCAGCGCTAATGATATGCAACTGGTTCCTGATAAAAGTTTTGATCTGGTAGTCAGCTGGAGTGCGCTTGAACATATTCCTGAACCGGAAAAAGTATTTTCTGAATGCCTTCGTATTGTAAAGCCTGGAGGTTATATATTCCTGGAATTCGGACCTCTGTATTACAGCCCCTGGGGTTATCATCATTACTCCGTGTTGAGATATCCTTATCTGCATTTGCTTTTCCCGGAAAGACTGATTCATGATTACGCGAAAAAAGTTCGTGGGGAAGGCTACGAGGGGTATTTGCCATGGACAAATGGTCAGGATATTTCAGCTTACCAGTTCTTAAAAAAACCACTTCCGCCGGATTATCTGCTTATAAGTTTTCGATCTGGTTTTGACTACTTTTCCGCGCATATTATTTCGAAATATCCTGAAGTTTTTAAATCAAAGCAGGTACCTTTTGAAAGCTTTTTTGTGGATGGCTTTAAGATAACGGTTTACAGAAAGCTATGTGTATAAAATATCGATTGATTAATACTATCTGTTTATATG
>CAVWUD010000004.1:0-4366 GCA_963757975.1 uncultured Bacteroidota bacterium | reverse complement strand
CCGGAACCTACATTGTATATGTCTCCGTATGCCATCGGATGAACGGCCGCAAGTATCGTTGCATCAACGGCATCCGTAATGAAAGTATAGTCTCTTGTTTGTTCTCCATCTCCCACTACAGTAAGTGGCTGATTGGTCAAGGCATTATGAACAAACTTTCCTAATACGCCACAGTAAGGATTTCTTGGAGACTGGCCAAATCCATAAACATTCGAATATCGCACAACCGAAACGGGAATATTATAATTACGGTTATAGATCAGTGTGTACTGTTCGCCCAATAATTTAGTCGCCGCATAATTGCTTAATACATGCGTGGCATCATTTTCTCCCAGAGGAAGGCGTGAAGTGCTTCCATATACCGAACAGGATGAAGTGTAAACAAATCTTTCCAGTAAGGGATAATCATTGTGACGGATTTGTTCAAGCAATTGAAGCGTGCTTTGCGCGTTGACCTGCATATCCCGCAAAGGGTCAGAACTGGATGCAGCAATCTGGATGCATGCAAGATGGAAAATATAATTCACATCTTTTAACAAAGGAAATAATTTGTCCGTATCCAGCACACTGACTTTATGAAATTCCACTTTGTCTTTTACCGGATCAATCATGGATTCATTACTGTTGGTGCAGTCATCTACTACAACCACTTTACACTGATAATCATTTACGAGGGACTTTACCAGGTTATGGCCCACAAAACCAAGTCCGCCGGTGACCAGTATTTTCTTGCCCCTGATCTTTCCATAATGCGTATTCTTCATCAGTTGATTTTTTGAAAAGTATCCGTGAATGTTTTTGTCATTGCTTTCGCAGTGTATTTGCTGAATACAGGATCATCCGTTGGAATGGAAATAAACTGGTCCCGGCTATTCAGGCTGTATAACAATGCTTCAGCAAGCTTTTCTATTTTTTTATCTGTACCCAACTCATTATTCTGATAAACAAACCTGTGCGGATACTGTAATTCCTCCAGAAATTTTGCAGGAAAAGAATCAGCATGCACCCAGGCAAAAAATGGTCTGCCTGAAGCTACCAGCCCCATCATTTTAGATGCGGCATAATAGGGCGTCGTGTCACCCACCAGCAATTGCATATCCGCCTGTTTGTTTATCTCCAAAGCTTCCCGGTAGCCGACCCTGGCAGGATTTTCCGTTACAAAATCTGCCACTTCATTCTTTGAAATAAGTGCAGTAAGAATGGGTTTCGTCATACCAATACCCGCATAAGAAGTGCCGGTAAAAATAACTTTTACAGGTAAGGACCTGCTCACTATTTTAAATGCTTTCAGTAAACTATCCACTACCACCATCATATTTTCAGAAATGGCGCCGGTATACCTGATAATGATTGCATTGTCATTTCTCGTTTGAACCTTTACAGATTCATAATCAGAAACCTCCACTCCATAAGGAACTGCAACCAAAGGCTTAGACGAAATGGAAGGATATCTTTTCTTCAGATCATCCAGTATTCCCTGCGAAACCGCAAATATGGCACTGCTCCCTTTTACAACACGACCTTCTAAAATTTTTGCGACGCGCTGACTTACTACCGCCTTAAAATTCTTTTGTTTCGTAAGATAAATCCAGGGATCTATAAAATCTATTGCATAAGGAATACCTGTAGCTCTTTTTATATATGGCGCCATCACCATGATATACCAGGGAGGTACGGGGTAGAGGATTAGTGTGGGTTTTTCTTTTTTCACCTGTTTCAGCATAGAACGATATAACCCAAAAAAACTCCTGATGCCCAGGTCTCCTAATCCGAATTTCCTTGTCTTGCGTTGATCCCATGCCCTCACTTCAATTTTTTCAAATGCATTCCCTGCTATCTCTGTCATCCAGGGATCTGCCGCTTCTTCGCGATAGTAATGATCAACTGTGAATATGACAGGCTTCCATCCGAATTCATGAAGATGTCTCACCAGTAACCGCACTCTTTGCGAAGGTGGCATTGCGGAAGGAGGAAAAAATGGGGCAGGAATAAATACTAATTTCTCATCATTCATAAGTATACCGGATCCTGTTAATGAGTTCAATTTGATCTGGCCCGTTTTCAGCAACCAGTTCAGTCTGTTCTTTCCAATAATTAATTCTGTCCATTGAACCCGCTTCCTTCATTAATTGCGTTACCATATCTTCAGGACTATCTGCCAAAAGCAAAGAGCCCTTTTTCCATTCATATCCACGCATACCTGCTGTTGTTGTGATAATGGGCAGTCCCCAACTAATCGCCCGGGCCAGTTTGGTTGATGCACCCGTCGAATACCACCAGACCGGGTTCAGAAAAAATGCCCAGCCGGTAACTTCCTTCTCGAGATCCTTGTCGGACAATTCACCCAGGTATTCAACGAAAGGAAACTGTTTTTTAATTTTCATTCCGAATGAAGGCGGGGCTCCTACCAGTCTGATTTGTAAACTATGGTCCCTTTTGGCAAGTTCTTCTAAAAAAATAATGATACCCTGGTAATTCGGAGGATGATCCAGCCTCCCGACAAATCCGATTCTTCCGGGAACCGGTTCCCTTAAAAGAAAGTCTTTATATAATTTCCTTGGAAGAAAGGAAGTCTTTTTAGCGCCGAACCAGTTTTCTATCTGCTTTTCTGTCTCAGACAGCGTCACAACACCGTCGAGCCATTGCACGCGGTATTCGGCTTCTGTAGCAATCAGTTTGCCCAACCTCATTTTATCCCGCCATTTCTTAAATGGTGAAGGTTTATTAAATGGTTTTGTAATCAGATGTAGAAAATCGCATGACTGATTTCCGTGTGACAGCAATATAATTTTAACCTTGTCGCCGAATTTTTGCCTGATCGGTTTAGCAAACCTCACGGTGGTGGCCATATTAATAAATACAATCCCGATATTATTTTGGGTAATATGCGATAATAATGCAGGTGCTTCTTTATTAATGTCAAAAACAGAATAGTTTTCCATTCCGCCTCTTATCTGTATACGTTGAAATATATTCTTTGTATAAGGGATATAATAATCTTTCAGGTTGATTTCAGGGGTGCCCTGAATAATATTATGAAATTCCTGTGAACAGAGTTGAACGCCTCCGGTTATTTCCGAATACAGGGATTCTTTGTGTGTTAAGAAAACAGCATTCGTTATTTTCATAATCAGGCCACAAATATTTTTTCAACAAATGAAACAATGCGTCGGCTTACCTGATCATCCCATAAAGGAATGGGATTTACTATACGCTTTTTGAGCCCGGTGATGTGATTGTCTATCCGGGACCTGAAACTCAGATCATTAATATCCATCATTAGATTCGTACCCAATTCAACCGTAACCGGTCTTTCTGTATTTTTTCTGAATGTAACGCAGGGTATATTTAAAAAACTGGTTTCTTCCTGTACGCCTCCGGAGTCTGTTATCACGAGACTGGCATTGGACAGAAGTTTTAGGAATTCAAAATAACTCAATGGTTCAGTAAGCAGAATATTCGGATCATTTTGAATTTTATCCAGAAATTTATTTTGTTTAAGCTGAGATATCGTACGCGGATGAACTGGAAAAACGACTGCATGTTCGGAAGAAAAACTGAGCAGTATATCAATAACGCGCTGCAGGGTAGTTGGATTATCTACATTTTCAGGCCTGTGAAAAGTTGCAACAACAGGTTTCCTGTCATAAAACGACTGGATTTCTTTTTTCAGTTTAATCGTTTCCCAATGCTTCTTTGTCCGAAGCAGGCATTCGATCATAATATTTCCGATCAGGTTGACTTTATCATCTGCAATGCCCTCCTGCTTAAGGTTCTTCACACCGCTCTTCTCGGATACCATCAGGTAATCGCTTACATGATCAGTTATAATACGATTAATTTCTTCCGGCATATCCCGGTCAAAACTTCGAAGGCCTGCTTCAATGTGCATCACGGGTATCCTTGACTGGGCCCCCACAATGGCACCAGCTGCCGTTGCATTCACATCTCCGAAAACGATCACCAGGTCAAATTTCTGCTGACCGATAATTTCATTGATGCCCAACATTGTTTTACCAATGGTATCCACCACTCCGTTACCCTTAATGTTCAATTGGAAATCGGGGGAAGGCAATTCGAGATTTTGCCAGAAAACATCAGACATGTTAAAATCGAAATGCTGACCAGTATGACAGATCACAGGTTGTAAACCAGGCGCTTCAGATTTGATTCGGTGATACAATGGGGCGAGCTTTATAAAATTTGGCCTTGTTCCTGCTATCAATAATATTTTCTTCATGTATTTTTTACTTGACTGTCGATAATTTTTGCCAGCCGTTCAGTGAGAGATTGTCGTGAAAGGCTTTGCAAATAATTATTGTCCGGATTAAGATGGATACCTCCTCTGAACAAATCAGATAATAGC
>CAVWUD010000003.1:0-38059 GCA_963757975.1 uncultured Bacteroidota bacterium | reverse complement strand
TTGATCATCACCCTGCTGACAGTAAGTTATCAGGCGATCAGGGCTGCGATGGCGAATCCGGTGAAAAGCTTGAAGACGGAATGAGGTAGACGTGGATCGTGGATCGTGATTGTGTATCGTGTATCGATAAACGATATACGATATACGATATCAATAAATTACAAATGAATAATGATGATAAAAAATTACCTGGTCGTCGCCTGGCGGAATTTCTGAGTAGATCTCTACCTGCCTACTCCCGCCAAAGCGGGATTCGGCGGGCGAGTGGTTCACCTCGCACGTGCGGGAACCGCTGCTTCCTGGAGTGAGTTTATCTGTAATTAAACGAGTTCAGTGTCGGATAATTTTTTGGAATTCATAATCGTTTTAATTAGCAATAAAATTACGATTCATAAACAGAAAAAACGGATGCACTGGCGAATTTAAATTTGAAGATCAAATCAGATAAAAGGCAAAATATTACTCAAAATTTTTCTTAAAAAGAAATAAAAAAAGGGGTTAAATGCCCCGATCACTTATAGAGTGTTTTTTACTTAGTTAGTTTAACCCAGGTCTATATCTTGTATTTTCATATTTAGAGATTTATTTCCATTTTTAAAACTACTCTATTTAAGTCATAACATCAAACTTAGATCCTTAAGTAAATTTACCCTATCCATGTGTTTGTGTTAATATATCAGAATATTTTCTTGACTAAAACTTTGGTCAACCCACACCGACTTCACCGTCTTTTAACTCACTGGAAAATATTTACGGTAGGCCGTAAAGCTTTTGCTTTCCTTACATTTAGTTAATAAAACATTCCGGATTAAATGCTTCAATTCATCTAAGGGTAAAATGGATATTTAATTAACTATTTGGATTAATACGTATTATATGAAGTTTTCCTCCTAAATTTTTTTACTGATATTAACTATCATCCGGCCATTATTCGCCCAGCAGATGGATATGGAATCTATAATCCAAAATCAACGCTGGTAGTAAAAGAACATTTAATTAAAAGAGCAAAATATCCCTTCGTAGATATTCATAATGATTTATCCATATCCCGAACCAGGATTTAAAAGCCCTGCTGGCGGATATGAATTCCCTGAACATGCTGGTGATGGTGAACCTGAGCGGAAAGAGTTTCGATACTTTTTATAATGATTACGGAGGCGAAACGATGCACCAGGCCGGGGTGGATAAACTGAACAAGTCCCTGCTGAATGTAAAAAATAATGCGAAGGGAAGGATCCTGATTTTTACGAATATTGATTTCAGCGGTATTGATAATCCTGCGTGAACGAAGAATGCTGTGGCGCAACTGGAGCAGGATGTAAAAAACCGAGCAGCGGGATTAAAAATCTATAAGGACCTGGGTCTTGAAGTAAAAAATAAAACGAGAAAGAATTGCTGTGGAAGATCCGCGGTTAGATCCAATCTGGGAGAAATGCGATGAGCTCAACATTCTGTGTGATCCACGGCGGTTAGCCCATTGCTTTTTTCGACAAGATGGATAATACCAATGAGCCCTGGCTGGAATTAAAATGCATCCCGACAGGGCGCGGCCTGCATCGAAATATCCAGCTCAAAACAGGTAATCAGCAACAGCATCATATATTTTAAAACATTAAATTCGATTTTCATAGCGGCGCCTTTCGGATGGCTCGCGAATAATTTGGAGGCGCTGGGAAATATATGAATTTCTTGCCGAATGTGTATATGATTTCCAGCAGTGCTGGAAGAGATTGGAAGGGAACCGAAGACTCGACAATTTCTTATCAAATACCAGGACCGTATCCTGTTCGGAAAAGACACCTGGTCCTCCCTGAATACGGTTTTTATTTCAGGATGCTTGAAACGGACGATGAATATTTCCCGCCACTGAGAATATCAGCTTTCTGGACATGTATGGCTTGGGATACCGGATAATGTGTGAAAAACATTTACTATCAGAATGGCTTTCAAATATTTCCGCATATAGATAAATCCTTATTCCCGAAATGAGATTTACTGACGATAAGCTTATCGTTTATTCACTAGTATAAATACTAACGCATTGACTCACAGAAGTGACTTGAGCATCCTGCCGGCGTCAGCCATGAGTTTTGCAATTTGATATTTGCGGCGTTTCATGCTAAACATTGATCCCCTAACCCAACTCCAGGAAACACTGTGAAATTTTCTTCAATCTGCCTGTGCCACTTATTTTCTCCAGACTTGATCTGATTTTTAGTGAGGTTTTATTTCTCTCCTATTTTGAAATTGATACAATTTGAAAAACTTGAAAAGGAAAAAGAGTGGATGATAAATGAATTGATAACAAGTTAAAAAATAGGGTATGAAAAAAAATATGAGCTCACTAAACAGAACTGCAGAAAAGGCAGCACTTATATTATTGTGTATTTTTATTCTCAGTATTGCATGTAAAAAGGAACAGAGTTCGGAACCTTCCATTTCAGAACCGCCTCCAACCACAGATACGTTCAGTATTTTTACTAACGAAAAACCTGTCGGTCAAACTGAAAATGATGGAGAAGGCGGCGGTATTGAAGTTGGTTTAAAATTCCGGACAAGCATTGCCGGATATGTTGACGGAATCAGGTACTACAAAACGCCTGGTGATAGCGGTTCGCGATAATACAGCTTTATTCTATCGTTGGAAACCTGATGGCATCGAAAGCAGTCAGTAGCGAATCGGATAGCGGTTGGCAGAGTGTTCTTTTTGATACCGCTGTACCTGTTGACGCTGATACGACTTATATAGCAGCTTATTTCAGCAGCCTGGGAAATTATATTTTAACAGTCTACGCATTAAAAACAGCAGTGACAAATGGCCCGCTAACAGCTTTGGCTGACAGTACGGATGGACTCAACGGAATATTTACATACACCAGCACGCCTGTTTTACCTTTCACCGGATATCTCTCCAGTAATTATTGGGTGGATGTTATTTTTGTTGAGAAGTGAAATCAGAGAGGGCAAATTTTTTGGAATTCCAGAGGATATATATTCTGTTTTGGAGGATGAATTCCTTGGATATTATGAGATAGTAAACAAATTAAAAATCAGGACGTTATTAAAAGCATATTTATAAATCGTTTCGAAAATGATTTCCTTAGAATTAAGGATGTATAATGAGTATAATTTTTAGATATTTCTACTGGTAATTTTTTAATGTATGTCCTCCAAACGGAATGAAAAACATAAAAGTAAAAAAGGGACTTAGTGAAATTATTATAAATAAACTTAAAGTAATTACAATTCGACTTCTTTCACTTAAATTATTTACAAAGAAAAAGCGATTCGGATTGATTGATTCGAATCTATTTCTCTGAATGTAAATAAAATTATAAAGTTGTATAATACCAAAGCACAAAAAAACAAATAAAAATACAGAAAATTGATAATGTATTCCCTTTAAGATGGTATAATGAACAATATCATTAATAGAATATAAAAAACAAGTTGATGCTACTCCCATCAAATAACAAGATCTCTCTTTCGGGGTACTCCATTTAAGCATTTCTTTGTTTTTTTCAAACCAATCAGTTAAATAGTAAAAGAAAAAATCAAATATCATCATGGTCCAAAAAATAAATACTACCAGAAATTACACAACACAAATATCAAATATTACTTTAAGTAAGCTTATTTCTGCTGATGTACTTTTTTAAAATAAGGCAGGCAATGACTCATTAATAAAATAATTTTCCAATGAACATGCTTGTATCTTAAAAATAACTATCTTCCTATTGAATGTAGTATGTAAAGAAGTTTCGAATTTCAATGCATTCTGATCAGCCAGACTAACCTTATCCTCCGATCATGAAATCTTTACATGAACTCCGGAAATGCTGTTTCTTCACTAGTTTACCAGAAAACCCTGAAGAATTGAAAGAAAGGACTTTCAAATGGCCAAAGGCACTGATCATTTTTTTCTACTCCGGAACATTTATTTTTTTTAGTCTTCGCCCTATCGCTGCACAGGCTCAAAATCCCAACCAACCCATTCCGGATGGAACTGAAGGTGAATTTTTCCCCAAACCCTACGATTCTCTTGAAAATACTAATCTTTCGAAAAAAGATAAATGGGAAAACTGGAATGAATTCGACGGGCCGCTGACTACTTTAAAATTCGGCCTGGGATTTATGGCAGAGTACGCGGGATTCAGCCAGGACTCCCTCCAGCAAAGTGCAGGTACCAGGAGTAACCAACAGTATTTCGGTGAGGGACTTCCGGTATACCATGGCGGGTGTTGTAAAATCTAAAAGGGAAATAACATGGAAAGCGGGTATCAACTACGACGGAAATGCCGGAACCTGGAGAATACGAGAAACAGGCATTCAGTTTAAAATGCCGGAGTTGTCCGGATATATTTTCGTCGGGCGTACTAAAGAAGGTTATTCCCTGCAAAAAATCCAGAATGGATTTACGCTCTGGAGATTTGAAAGACCGATGATACAGGATTTAGTTCCAATCCTTGCAGACGGGATAAAGTATTCCGGATGGTTTCCAAAACAAAGGCTGCAGTGGACACTGGGTGCCTATTTTAATATTTTCGGAAATGAAGTCCAGCCGCAGACAACTTTGAAAAGGCAGTTTGCTACCCGCCTGGTCTGGCTTCCCATATATACCTCCCCCAGTGAGCCGCTTCTGCATATTGCATTGAATTACCAGTATGGCAGGCCGCTGGATGATTCTATTCAGGTGCGCTCCAAGCCGGAGGTAAGTAAGTCACAATATTTCGTAGATACAAAAAATTTCTGGTCAGACAGAACCAACAGTATTTCCGGGGAAATTTATTACCGCAAAGGACCATTCATGGCAGGTACTGAATTTGCGGCGCACTATGTTCACTCCCCGGAAAATGGGAACCCGGTTTTTACCGGTGCGTTTTTCTTCCTGCTGTATTCATTCACCGGCGAAACAAGGCCCTACTCACCGGACTTTGGGATTTTCACTTTCCAGCCGGTAAAAAAATCAGTATTTAATGGCGGCCCCGGCAACATTGAAGCCACAGTGAGTTTTTCGAATATCAATCTGGATAATGCCGACATCACCGGAGGTAAATTCTGGAGAATCACACCAGCGATATTCTGGAGTCTTGACAGAAATTTTTTTACAACCATTGCTTATGGATACGGAGTTCTGAATAAGGTGAATCTCAAAGGCGACACACAGTTTTTTCAATGGAGGATCGGAGTTTGGTTTTGAATTCAGATCTGAAGAGAAGATTTATATGGTATTATTTATTTAGAAATATTAAATAATCGTCGTGGTCGGAAAAAAATCATTACTCATCATATTCTTTTTTACCTGGCTGTGCAAACCCCTGATAGCCCAGGATGAAGATGCCCTGCCGGCAGCAGACTACGAAGCGGATGCGGTGACTAAGGGAAATCCAAATGAAATGAGGTAATGTGCTGGCTGATTGAGGAGTTTCTTTCTTTGCCATTGCAACATGAATTATGCGCTCATTTTTTCACCGGCTCATAGTAAAGAGCCAATGCACCGCAAGCAAATGTTTTTGTTTTAAGGAGTTTAAGATTAATTCTATCGGTAATGTTTTTAAATAATGGCAGGCCGCTTCCTAAAACCGTTGGCTGAAGACCCAGCTGGTATTCATCAATTAAGTCAAGTTGCGCGAACGCTACTATTAAACCAGGACTGCCGACAATAATGTTTTTACTCCCGTTATTACGGGATCGTTTGAGTTCTAAAACTTCTTCCCTGATGATTTCTTTTTTCAATGTTGAATTTTTCCAATCTACATGTTGAAGTGTGCGGGAATAAACAATCTTTGGAATATTGTCTATCAGCACAGCAAATTCATCGGCTGGTTTATTACCCGTAGGATTTTTTACTACAGATGGCCAATAATTTTCCATCAATTGATATGTTGTCCTTCCATATATAAGGGTGTCAGCATTACTTAACAGCTCGTTATAATGCTGATGTATTTCTTCATCTGCAATCATTGCCGTGTGGTTGCAAAACCCGTCGAGTGTCATATTCATGGCTGCAATCAGCTTTCTCATATTTGCAAAATTAACCCCAAAGCTAATTTTTAAATTTATTTAGCTTTGTATTCTATAAAACTTACATTTTATGGTAACGCTTGAAGATATTATCAAAATGAGATTGAAACAGGATAATAGCAATAAAGGTTATGTAAAGCTTATCAGTGATTTCAGAAATGAAAAATGGGATATTAATTTTAAAGATCATGTGCTGAGCATGGACAGGGGTGTCAGGAATGAAGCTTTTCCTCCGGATGTTGTATTGCAGGGCGAAATGACACTTGTACTACTTAAGACTATTTTAGACAGGGACGATTTTTATATATTCACTATGAAAGATCCCGGGATCATTGAAGAATGGGGAAAGGAGGCTAAATAATACCCACAAAAAAGGGTCGGATAGAAATCCAACCCGTTAATCCAATATCAAGAACTATGGTTAGCTGATTCCTGCAGAATTATCTACAGGTTCATATATAACCACTTTACTTACATCAATTTCTGTTCCCCGGACTAAACTGTTGTCTACCAGTATTGTTAAAAATATGGCGTATATAATATTCCCCAACCAATATATGATTCAAACTATAATAGTTAAGACCGCAAGATTTAAAATCAATTCCAATTTTAAAGGACTATTCGGAGGATAATAAAGTGAAATATCAGGGTAATAAATAAATGATCATTCAAAAAGAAAAACCCCCATTTTACCGGAGGTTTCTCTTAAACTTTATTTCTAAAAAACTTTCTTTCTTCGTCCCCTTTCGTTTTAATAACCTAAGCAATAAAAAGTGTTGAGTAGTTCACTCTTATACTCTTATACTCTTATACTCTTATACTTGCCTAAGGTTGTTCGATGATCCCATTCTTCACCGCATACATCACCAGTCCGGCCATGGACTTGGCGCCTGTTTTGGTTTTGAGTTTGTCGCGGATGGCTTCAACGGTGCGTGGGCTTATATCGACGAGGTCGGCGATTTCCTTGGTTGTTTTTTCCTCGCACATCATTTTAAGGATGGTGGTTTCTTTTTCGGTGAGGCTGGCTTCCAGAGCCATATGGGGTTCTGTGCGTTTGGTGCGCAGACCGGCTAAAAGGGCCTTGTTGGTGAGTTCGTTGAAATAGAATTCCTGTTCGTAACAGGTTTTGATGGCATTATAAATATTTTCCGAGTCGGTATTCTTGGTCAGGTAAGAGTTGGCGCCGATTTCCATGAGTTTGGAGATCATGGAATGGTCGTTATGCATGGAAAGGATGATCACTTTAATCTGGGGGTAGAGTTTACGTATCTCGGGCAGGGTGGTGATCCCGTCCATGATGGGCATCTGGATATCCAGGAGGATCACATCGGGCTCCATGTGTTTTAAAAGATTGAGCAGCTGCATGCCATTATCGGCTTCAGCTATGAGTTCCACATCTTTCTTTATTGAAAGTGCGGTTTTTACGCCAGCCCGGAACAAGGCGTGGTCGTCGGCGATAATTACTTTGATTGTTCCGTTAGTTTCTGGCTTTTTCATACGGTGAATTTATGGTACCCCTTGGGGAAACCGACACTAAAAATGATAAAAAAAGGTGACTGTTACTATAGGAAAACTACGAAATTAAACGATTTCGGATTATACTAAGGGGCAATTTTTACGTAGTTAAACTACTGGGAGCTATAGGAAAAGCCCGGGGAGGGATCGAAAACCTACTAAGGGAGCCGTAAATGCCGAATAGCGAAAAACGAGAAAACCTGCTCTTTTTAGAAGAATATGTTAATTATACATTTGGTTTAAGTTGATTGACGGGAACGAGCAGCCTTGAAATCCAATGTTCTGAGAATTACCCGTCCATAAAGAGTTTCCAATATCCACCGAAAGACACGCGAAGTCCAATGTCAATCAACTTATTTTTTCAGATAGCCCGTTTTTTCCGATATACCCGGATCCGCCAAACCCGGTTGAAAAAGACGGCCTATGAAAAGCCAAAAGAACCAATCCAATCCTTCTGAAGACCAGCGTTAAGTTCTAGTTCATCATTTTACTGCCTGCTTTTTCGTGAGATCCTGATCTGCGGAAAGGCAGGTTTTTTATTACACATGAAACCATTCCGAACATTTAGTTACCCATAAAACAATTAGATTTTTTGTTTTGTAATGACGAGAAAACACACCCACCGAAAACACTGGGTTTCCCGTCAAAACCGTCTAATACACCTCCTTCAATTGTTCCCATAGTTTGGAATTTTAAAAAATGAATAAATAATCAACAGCAGTCTACGCGGGCTTCACCGGGATGATCGAGAATATTATTCTTCGCAGCCAATCATCTCAGATGCCGGAACCCTGTTGACCTGACAAAAATGGGGTTGAATTATAGGGAGATTGCAGAGTGCGTACAGAGCCTCTGTAAAATTTATTTTGGACTTTTTCTTAATAGGGTGTGTGCAGCTATATCAGGACGATACGGGATACCATCGGCTTCTTATTGTTTTCTTATTGTATTCTTGTTGTGTTCGGTGTTTCTTCGGGTCGGATGGCTTTCTACAGGGAGAAAACAAGAAGAATACCCGAACACAACAAGAACACAGCAGGAAGAACATGTTCAAAAATGGAAACGCCTATGGCAACTCATAAAAAGACCTGTTTTGAAATTTTCTGAAGACCATTTTCAATATCGAACGAACCTTTCCGGGAAAAAATAAATAATACAGAGGCTCTGTACACACTCTGCAATTCCCCTTTTACTGAATCACATATTTGTTCAGCAGGAGTTGATGAAATAAGTTTAAAAAGAAACAATGGATCGCTTAGAAAAATGTCTCAGGATGCCCATTTGTTTTACAGTTTGAGGG
Organism: uncultured Bacteroidota bacterium; assembly: GCA_963757975.1. Lineage (GTDB taxonomy): Bacteria > Bacteroidota > Bacteroidia > Chitinophagales > Chitinophagaceae > Puia. The sequence continues at coordinate 29,220 of CAVWUD010000003.1, read as the reverse complement.
ATAAAACAGATGGCAATTGGAGTGGTAAGGGGATGAAGACTGTTCAAGATCCCATGTATCACCAAACTTTGTACCGCTGGTTGACTACAAAGAATCCGTCACCTGGAATTGCTAAAAATGATCCATGCCCTAACTCCATACGAAATTTAATTCATATAAAAAGGTGTTTATACCCTAATATTCTCAAAATATCTCATTATATATTCGTTGTTAAGAGGAAATATTTATGGATATAGTTATAAATATCGCAGATTGGATTGCAATTATCTCAATGATTATTGCTTTCATTATTAGTCTGACGCATCGAGATAATAAAGCATTGTTACCGCTTCAAGTATATATTTTTATCTCATTATTGGTGAACATGTTTTTAGAAATTATCGAAAGTTTACCTAATTACGATCCTTTAGGTAGAATCGCGAGTTCCGTATCTAATATGTATTCTCTCATAGAAATTTCGTTATTATTTTATTTTATCCATAGTAATTTAAAGAGAAAAAAGTTTCGGTTCATTTTGAAACTCCTTCTATTGTTTTATTATTCTATTTGCATTCTGATTTGGACCAGTAAATATCAAGCTCTTTTTTTTATAGTTCCTCATCTCTTCGGAATTGAAAATTTCTTGATTCAATGGCCTGCCTTCTTTATTTTTATGAAGTTTTGAATTCTGAATTGGTACTAAATTTAAAATCTGATGCCATTTTTATATCAATATGTGGACTACTATTTTATTTTAGCATAATGACCCCTCTTCTATTTAGTTATTTTATATGGTATAATGTAGCTCCTGAATTAAATCAAATAGTCAGAATTATGAATATGATCTTTTATGCTATACTTTTTATTTCATTTATGAAAGCTTATTTATGCCCATCTCCAAATCAGAAGCAATTGCAGTCTTTTGCTTTATAACCCTATTTATTTTAGTGGTGGTTAGTTTCATTATTGTTATCCTTTTCTTTATCAAGAAAAAACAAAAGGGATTTGCTCTTGATTTAATTGCAATTAAAGTGGAACATGAAATGGAATTGTATAAAACAAAATTAGAAATCCAGGAACAAAATTCTCTAGAAATTTCAAGAGAAATTCATGATAATGTTGGCCAGTCCATTTCTCTTGCCAAAATGATTTTAAATACTTTGGACACGCATGAGAATTATGAATCTAAAGTATGCATTAGCGAAACTTCAGAGCTTTTGGAATTAGCTCTTGATAATCTACGCTATATAGGCCGGAAATTGAATTCTGAAATTATAAAAAAAGGCGGCCTTAAAAAATCAATTGAAATGCAGCTTGGATATTTACGAAGAGGAGGAAAACTCAATACTCAATTACATGTAAATGGTGAATATGTTACTTTGGATGAGACCAAAGAAGTTTTTCTATTTCGTATCGTTCAAGAATCTATTAATAATATAATACGACATGCAAATGCAACATCCATAACCATATGTCTTAGTTATTCTAAAAATTCTTTAAAACTTCAGATCGAGGATAATGGAAAGGGTTTTAATCTAAATGATCAAATTTCCGGACCTAATCATGTTGGTGGAATTTATAATATGCAAAATAGGGCCAAACAGATCGGAGCAGAAATTCTCATTGACAGTACAATTGGAAATGGAACTACGATTATAGTGACAACACCTTTTTAATTAAAAATATTAATTTAAAAATGATTCAGGCACCTGTAAAAATCGGTTTGGTCGAAGATCATACTTTGATAAGAGATGTTATAGCAACTGTTATTAATTCATTTGATGGTTTCCTGGTTACTCTGGTTGCAGATAATGGCAAGCAATTCATTGAAAAAATAAATTCAGGTAACATTCCTGAAATACTTATACTTGATCTTAGTATGCCTGAAATGGATGGCCATGAAACCCTTCATTGGATTTCAAAAAATCATTCTGAAATCAAAATATTAATACTTACCATGTACGATGCAGAGCCATTGATACATTTGATTAAATCAGGCGTTAGGGGATTTTTAAAAAAGGATATTGCTCCGGGAGAATTGAAAAATGCACTTCAATGCGTTTTAAAAAACGGAATTTACTGCTCACAATCTGTAACAGGGCGCCTTTTCAATTTAATGAGGAACCATGGAACAAAAAATTCACCTTGGGGAACTGTAATTTTGAATGAAAATGAAATATCCTTTTTAAAATTAGTGTCTTCTGAACTTACTTATAAAGAGATTGCACAGAAAATGAAAATTAGCCCAAGAACCATCGATAACTATAGGGATGCGTTATTTCTTAAATTAAATGTGAAAAGCAGAGTTGGTCTTGCAATGTATGCAGTAAAAAGTGGGATCGTTACAATCAATTTTTGATTTAATCTATTAATTTATTGCGCATTCCATACATTATGAGGCCTGCAATAGTTTTCGCTCCAACTTTTGTTTTCATATTTTGACGGATGGTTTCAATCGTGCGCGGACTTAAAAAAACTTCTTTGGAGATCTCTTCTGTTGTTTTATCCTGGGCAAGGAGCCTTAGAATTTTCACTTCTTTTTCGGAGAATTTAATGGGATCCGGATAAAACTGTCTTACCTGACGCTTGGTCTGTAATTTTGATAGTACAGCCTTATTCACCAGGTCATTGAAATAAAAATCGTCATTCATACAGGCAAGGATCGCCTGGTATATTTCTTCGGGGTCTGTTGTTTTTGTCAGGTATGCATTTGCACCCATTTCCATCATTTTGGAAATCATCTCCTGGTCATCATACATCGTGAGTACAATGATTTTTACCTCTTCGTATTCCTTTCTTAATATTCCAATTGCATTTATCCCATCAACTTCAGGCATCCGGATATCCATTAGTAAAACATCCGGTTTTTTCAAAAGCATTTTATGTACCAAGTCCCTTCCGTCTTCCGCTTCCCAGATGATCTTCAAATAATCCTTATCCTTCAAAGCCATCTTAATTCCATCCCTGAAAATCTTATGATCATCAGCTATGGCCACTTTAATTACTAATTCCGCGCTCATAAGGGATTGGTTGTAAAATTGTTACTATGCGTTGAGATTATGATGATTTATTATAATATGCTAAAATGCATGCTTAAAGTATAGCAATTTTACGATGGATAAGGTATTTACCGAATAATTGAAAATGAGCATTACTGCTCTGGTTTAGTAATTTTGTTAAATGTACATTTGATTTAGAAAGTTGATTGATAGCGCCTTTGCCCGAACCATCCAATGTCCAAACTTACCGTCCAGTAAGATTTTCCAATTCCTTGAAAAACTATAAAGTCCGGTATCAGTCAACTTCTTTTCTTTTTTTCTCCAAATTAACGCGGAAACCCTTGATTAATTGTAATTTCCGCATTCCTCATTAACTGAATAAATACAAATCTCACCGTTTTTAAATTTCTTTTCGAGCTTCTAAGGGTTTCTACTTATCCACAATCCTTTTCGAATTGGGGATAACCTCCTTATTTTCAACACCCTTTTATTAAAAAATCTAAAAAACCGACCGTATAAATACGATTCGGTTACAGGAACTTTACGCAACTTCTACTTGGACTTTTTCTTCGTATATTTACGAAAAGCCTCTACTAGTCTGAATCTCAGGCAATTTAAGTGTTTTTAACCTGTATACTAAGCGTTGTTGAATCTTTTTTTTAGGGTTTAATTACGTAGTCTTTCGGGCAAAAAAACTTCAAAACTCTGATTATGAACAAAGAATCACTAGTTAACAGTCAGATAGATTACTCATCTATCGGAGAAGAAATTTCACATGAGTTAGCAGGTAAAATGGTTAAAAACCACTTGACAAACACTATGAAGAAGATTCCTACTCTTATGTTGTTGGAAAGAACATTATTGAACAAATGCTTGCACAGCCTGGTTGTGTAGGAATCCGTTTTATTGATGCAATTAATGAATCGGGTGAAAAAACTCTTGTGTCTATCGGTTATGATGCAAAGGGAAAAAATATTCGAATTTTACAACCGTAAATGATCATGGTAAACTGGCCATAACTCCAGGAATGACTGGAGATAAGGTTTTGGTAACTAATCCTGGGGCATGGTGGGATTAATTGACAAGAACTATAAAATCTGCATCTAAGTCTCTATATTTGAGATAGTATATAACTCATAGGTGCTTAGAAAAATTAGGTCTCCTTCTTCGTTGTTACCCATAATTTCTTTTATTATTTTCTGTAATAAGAAAGCAACAAAAGAGATTATGGGTAATTTTTATTTATAGTGTATTCTCCATTTTATTTGACATTTACTTATCCACTTCTATGTGGGCATATGAGCATAAATTTCTCATATGGAATATTTTTGCAATACTCGAATATTCTCTCATTATCATACTTCTTCTATCTAATAATTGATAGTAGAATAATCAGATTTTTAATAATCATTTTTTCATTTATTTACGTTCTTATTTTCTTCTTTATTCTAAATCAAATAAGGAACAATTCAATTCAGTTGTGAGTGCGTTTGGATCTGTAATTATTCTGATCCTTTCGCTGAGTTTTTTTATAATAGCATTGAGGCCGACTGCCGTGCCTGTCGAAAATATATTTACTCCAAGATTTATTCTTGTGGTAGCTATATTACTATATGTATCAAGTACCTTATTTCTGTATATAATTGCGAACAAACTATCAGAAAAAGAAATGGCTCAATATTGGGGTATAAATGCTTATTCTAGTATTTTGACGAGTCTGATTTTTTCTATTGCATTTATTGTATTTAAGTATCAGAAAAAATCCCCGACCCCTGAAAGCCATTCTGTTGATTATACCAGCCCAAATGACCGGTAAACAATCATCTCTAAAACCCTGACCCTTCCTAATGGTACTACTGCAAGCCTTAAGCCCGGATAACAATATTTCAATGGTGCTGTTTTTCGGCACGATTGGTATGCTGGCCCTCACGATCGGACTGATCGTATTCATCAGCTTTCACCAGCGCAAAGTGATCCGCTACCAGCAACAGCTGCAGCGCATGGAACAGGACCAGCAAAAGACTTTACTGAACGCTTCCATCCGCCTGCAGGAAGAGGAACGCCAGCGCATCGCCGCCGACCTGCACGACGATGCCGGTCCGCTGCTCGCCACGGCCCGTCTCTACCTCAACGAGAATTTCGTGAACCTGGATAAACAGACCCAGCTGCAAAGCATCTACAATGCCAAACAGATCATCGACGATACCATCCAGCTGATACGTAACATCTCGCACAGCCTCATGCCGCCGACACTCAAGAATTTCGGTCTCGAATCCGCCGTGAACGATCTCTTCCAGAAGATCAGCGGCTCGGGCAGCATGAATGCCAGCTCGCGATTTCACGATTACCGCGAACGCCTCAAGGCCGAAAACGAACTCATCATTTTCCGCATCATCCAGGAACTCATCAACAATATTCTCAAACACAGCAATGCCAGTTTCATCCACCTCACGCAGAATACCAGCGGCCAGAGGTTTTTTATCCGCATCCACCACGACGGGCGCGGGCTCACACAAACTGACTTTGAGAAACTGGGCAAGAGCAATGTCGGCCTCGGTTTGAAAAATATACAGAGCCGCCTCAAAGTATTGCAGGGTAAAATATTCTTCGAAAAAGACATGTCACAGACCTATTATAAAGTCACGATTGAGCTGAACAGGGAAGATGAACTGAAGGCCGCCAACGGAAGCAATTAATGCTTAATTTAGTTGCAGGTTGATATCATATCTATGGGATTCATAAAAGTTGCTATTGCCGATGACCACAAGATTTTCAGGAAGGGGGTAATCCTTTCCCTTCGCGCTTACAGCAATATCAAGTTCGTTCAGGAAGCTGAGAACGGACAGGAACTGCTCGACGGACTGGCCGTATCCCAACCCGATGTGATCCTGATGGACCTGCGGATGCCCCTGAAAGATGGTATCGAGACCACCAAGATGATCGCCAAATTATATCCCCAGATACATATCATCGCACTCACCATGTACGAGGATGAACGCTTCGTGAGCCATATGATGGAGATCGGGGCCAACGGATATTTGCTAAAGAGCGCCGACCCCGCCGAAATAAAAAGAGCTATCATGGAGGTCACTTCCAAAGGATACTATCTCAATAATTTCGTCAACCGCATACTGCTGAAGAAATCACACGCAAGAACAAAAGTGATCCCCAACCTCAATACCGAAGTCACCCTCAGTGAACGGGAAAGGGAAGTGGTAAAATATATCTGCATGGAATTTACCGCCCAGGAGATCGCACAAAAACTGGAAGTGAGCCCCCGCACCGTGGAAGCGATCAAGGACCGGCTCATGGAACGTTTCGGCGCCAAGAATACTGCCGGACTGGTTTTCTTCGCCGTGAAAAATAACCTGATCGACTAGCATCGCCGTCACTATACGAAACTTAATGGAAAAGCAGTATAAGAATATTGGATATTTCTTTTTGACCCTGCTTGTATTTGTAGCGCTTGGATTTTATTATCCGTATTTTTCATTATTCCCCGGTTTTAAATCAGTAACCATAACAATTCATATTCATGCTATAGCATTATTCCTTTGGCTTGTAATATTAATTGTTCAGCCACTGCTTATTCGATACCAAAAATATAAAGCCCATAAAATTTTGGGGAGGTTCACCTATTTTTTATTGCCTATAGTAATCATTTCAATGATCGGAGTTATAAGACAAGGGTATTTTGAGGGCATTAATGAAAAGATGAGTTCTACCCAAAGTCTTAAAGCACAATTCACCAATATCGCAGGAATATTTTCTTTTTTGATTTATTACTCATTGGCGATCATCAATATTTTGAAAGGCCATGTTGCCTTACATATGCGTTACATGATTTGCCTTTTTTTAGAATTTATTCCACCTACATTTGGCAGAACCTTAGGTTATTGGTTTGATATAAGGCAAATTTATACTTACAGTATTTCAATTTTATTAAGCGCTCTGATTCTTGTTGTGTTAATAAGAAGCGACAAAAAAAGAAGATTAAATTACACACCCTATATTGTTGCACTTTCGCTCTATTTTGTCGTTTATGCCATTTGGCAGGCTTTAGGTCGTCCGTTATAAATCAAACTGAGATACTGCCGTATTTTTCAATTTACCCATTTGCAATGAAGGGAGATTTTTTGAAATAAGTTTCATCGTGCAACTGTTGAATCAAAAATTCTGCGAGGCTGGTCGCATTGATTTTTTCTGCCGGGCAATCCTCCAGGCTTATTTTTATTTCGCATTTCTGATCCGTGAGATCAATGAAAGGAAGCCGGACCAGGGTCCAGTCCAGCGGAGAAGAAACCAGCAGCTCCCATTCTTTTTGTTTGTCCATCGTGGTCTTCGGATAATTATCTTTCATCCATTCCGTCGCTGCTTCCGTATAACCTGTTTTTTTATCCTGTGGCGTATCCACATTGATTCCTGTTATGACAATATATCTTTTGATCTTAAAAAATTCCATCGCGGCGATCACATTACGTGTTGCATCGCTGAAAATAGATGGTTCATTTTTGGGTTGTCCCAGGGTGCTTATCACGGCTTCGCATCCTTCCGTTAATGAATAGACTGCCCTGGGATCTCTGGCATCTCCTTTAACGATTTCTATCAAGGGACTTTTCAACTGGAAATTTTCAGGATTCCGAAGAAGCATTTTTATCGGAATACCCTGTTTCAATAAATGGAGAACGAGAAACTGTCCTGATTTGCCGGTTCCGCCAATGACGGCGACTTTATATGTTGTATGCATGACTCTTTATAAAATTTGAATAAATAGAAAATGAGCATCCAGTGCGATGGACTTTGAGCCTTGCGCTTTAAGCTTTAAGCATTAAATGGGCCGATATTTTATAAAGAGATGGTAATGATGCAAAGATATGGGATATGAGATATGGGATATGAGATCCCGCACGTGCGGGATGAGATATGTTACAGGCTGCGTATCGAAACCGGACAGTTATCTGCCAAAGGGCTGGACTAATATTTTGATTTCTACGCAGTTACCATGATGGCACTTATTTGGCTGATTAGCAAATAGCTGTCACAATAGGTACCATTAACCATTGACCATTTACAATTAACCATTAAAAAATATGCTCAGAAATTATTTGAAAGTTGCGCTGCGGAATTTCTCCCGGAATAAAGTTTTTTCATTTATCAATATCACGGGCCTCTCCATCGGCATGGCCGTCGCTCTCCTGATCGGACTCTGGATCTGGGATGAACTATCGTTCAACAAACAATTTGAAAATTACAACCGGATCGCAGAAGTGATGCAAAGCCAGACTTTCAACGGCGAAACCGGCAGTCAGCATTCGCTCCCCTATCCGATCGGTGATGAACTGAGAAAAGATTATGGAAGTGATTTCAAATATATTTCGATGGCTTCCCACAATGGAGATCATGTGCTTGCCGCGGGAGAAAAGAAAATCAGTATTCCAGGAGCATACATGGAACCTTCCATCACGGAGATGCTGGATTTAAAAATGCTGAAAGGCACGCACGCAGGTTTGAATGAAACACATTCCATTTTAATTTCCGATGAAACGGCCAAAATATTATTCGGAAACTCAGATCCGATGGGTCGGCTCATTAAGATCGATAACGACCAGTCAGTAAAAGTTACCGGTGTTTATGAAAACCTTCCATACAATTCAAATTTCGGAGACCTGAAGTTTATAGGCAGCTGGAAACTTTATCTCGATAATACGCACTGGACATTTAAAAATTCCGATCCCTGGCGCGCCAATATGTTCGAGACATTTGTGCAGTTGAATGACCGGGCCGAAATGCAAAAAGTTTCTGCAAAGATTAAAGACTCCAAACTGCAGCATGTAAATAAAAGGGAATTGGAATTTAAGTCACAGATATTTCTGCATCCGATGAGCAACTGGCATTTGTACGATGATTTTAAGGACGGCAGGAATATAGGCGGCCGCATCACCTATGTATGGCTGTTTGGCATCATCGGTTGTTTTGTATTGCTGCTGGCCTGCATCAATTTTATGAACCTGAGCACGGCACGTTCTGAAAAACGTGCGCGGGAAGTGGGCATTCGCAAAGCGATCGGATCTTTGAGAAGTCAGCTGATCGGACAGTTTTTCGGCGAGTCCATGTTATATGTTTTTATCGCTTTTGTATTGTCGCTGATATTTGCACAGGCTGCCATTGGTTTCTTCAATGAAGTGGCCGACAAAAAAATGTCGATTCCCTGGAATCAGCCGCTGTTCTGGCTTGCAGGCATTGTTTTCAGTCTCATTACGGGCGCTGTTGCAGGAAGTTATCCTGCATTTTATTTATCTTCTTTTGAAGCATCGAAAACATTAAAGGGCACCATTCATGTAGGTCGTTTTGCATCCATACCGCGCAAAACGATGGTGGTGATTCAGTTTTCTATTTCGGTGATGCTGATCATCGGAACGATCACCGTATTTCGTCAGATAGAATTTGCAAAGAACAGACCGGTGGGATATACCAGCAAGGGGTTGTTGATGATGCATATGTCGACCGAAGATCTGCATAAAAATATACCGGCGGTACGTGAAGAATTGAAAAAATCCGGCGCCATTGCGGAAATTTCCGAGTCGTCCAGCGCACCGACTTATGTGGATGAATGGGATGATGGTTTTGACTGGAAGGGAAAAAATCCTTCCCTCACCGGAGATGCGGGTGTGGTTTATGTTTCCTATGAATTTGGAAAAACGGTTGGATGGAATATTGCTGAAGGCCGGGATTTCTCCAGGAGCTTCGGTACGGATACAGCGGCCATGATCATCAATGAGTCGATGGAAAAATTTATGGGTTTGAAAAATCCCGTGGGTGAAACACTTCGCTGGATGGGAAAACCCTACCTGATCGTAGGTGTCGTGCATGATCTCCTGATGGAGAATCCTTATGAACCTGTTGGCAGAACTGTGTTTGTGATGGCGACCGATGCACAACCTGTCGTCAACCTGCGCATCAATCCCCGGATGAGTGCGCACGAAGCCATTGCCAAAATGGAACCTGTATTTAAAACTTATAATCCTTCACAACCATTCGAATATAAATTCACAGATGAAGAATTCGCGAAGAAGTTTGGCGATGAAGAAAGGATCGGCAAACTCGCCGCTTCATTTGCTGTACTGGCTATTTTTATCAGCTGCCTGGGTTTATTTGGAATGGCTTCTTTTATGGCGGAACGACGCGTAAAAGAAATCGGTGTGCGTAAAGTGCTGGGCGCTTCTGTTTTTAATCTGTGGAAACTGCTCAGCAGGGAATTCGTGATCCTGGTATTCATCTCGCTGCTGATTGCCGTACCTGTGTCCTGGTATTATCTGCAGGGATGGCTGCAGCATTATCCTTATCGAACAGCCATGAGCTGGTGGATTTTTATTGCTGCAGGGGTCGGAGCCCTGGCTATTACGCTGGTCACGGTAAGTTTCCAGGCAGTGAAAGCTGCGATTGCTAATCCAGTTGAATCGCTAAGAACGGAATGATGTAAATCGTTTATCGTTAATCGTTAATCGTTAATCGTTCAGTGTTACGCGTTCAGTGTTCAGCGTTGAAAGGTTTACTAAAAAAATCATCCACTATTGTATCGAACTCATCGCGATGTTCACGTAGCGTTGCATGTCCTGAATTCGGTACGATCCATAGATAAGCCTTCGGGATATTTTTATATATTCCAACTGTATGCTCCAGCGTTATCAGATCATGATCGCCGCAAATAATTAATGAAGGACATTTAATTCCTTTGAGATCTTCCAGCGGCACATTGGGCTGCAGCCAGTCGAGCATAAATATTTTCCAGTCATTCTTTTCTTTCAGTGTCGTTCTCGATTTATTTTTATCCGATTCATACTGTTTCAGTTCACCCTTCCATAAGGATGGAATGAGCGCTCCCGAATCGGGCGTCATATTGGCACCGGTAGATGCAAGTTTTATTACTTTATCCGGATGGCGCAAAGCCAGCAGCAGGGCATTGATGCCCCCATCGCTCCATCCGATTACATAGGCTGAATCGATATGCATGGCATCGAGCAATGCAGCGAAATCATCAGCCATCATTTCAAAACTCAGGGAATCGTTATTGTCGATTGTTTTTCCCTGCGCGCGACTGTCGACCGCAATTACTTTATATCGTTGGGAGAAATAAGGAATATTCTGCGCAAACGCGTTCATACTTCCTCCGTTGCCATGGATCAGCAGCAAGGGCCGGCCGGCTCCATAAACTTCCGTATACATTTTTATTCCGCGAACGTTATAATATTTGCCAGCCGCGGGATTATTTCCATAAGAAATATTTTTTGTCTGGCCCGATCCCGGCAACATTAAGAACTGAAAAAAGAATAAAAGAAAAAATAATGGTTTCAGAGCTGTTGTATTTTACAGGTTAAGAAAATTTTTCGGTCCCCGTTAAAACTGAAAATCCGGATGAACAGGCAATTTAGTATTTAAATTTGCCCGGTCATCCGGAAATAAAAATTTTCAGGATCCGTCTTCTCTTCAGAAGATCAGTCTATTATTGAGTTCGCTATCTTATTTACCAGCATTGAATTTATATGCCAGTGTTATGCTGAATGCACTGTTATGGGCTGTTTCATCACCCTGCGGGTCTTTTGCAATATTGGTTAACCCGAACATATACCTGGCACTAAGACCAAATCCCATCGGTAAAAAATAGGATGCACCCACCTGGCCAAATACATCTATTGAGTTGTAGCTGTCCGTATCCGATGCACTTTGTCCGCCTCCGGATGATTTAGCACTTAACAGATAACCAAGGGAAGGTCCCAGATAAAGTGACAAGCCTGTTTCCGGAATATTGTACTTTGGCAAAATGGCCAGGGTTAAATAGTTAAGTGCCTCGGTGTATGTTGTCCCGGAGGTAGGGTCATTTAACTTGGCACCCATTCCATCATAACCCAATTCATTTTCCAGTGAAAAACTTCCGCCCAGTGGCAGGTCATAAAAAACAAATCCCTTAAAACCTACTAATGAAGTAAGGCTGACAGATACGCCCTGGGATTTAATTGACATATTCGCTACATTAATACCAGCACTAACACCGAATGTTCCGGTTTCCTGGGCTTTAAGAGTGGAGAAAGCTGAACAAAAAATGGCAAAGACTACTAACTTTTTCATGTTTGATAGTTTTAGTTAAAAAGGGTGAAAACGAACAGTCAATTCGTTGTTTGATTGCCTGTTAACATGCAATTAACGTGCAACTTAAAAATAAATTTTATAAAAACCATACTTATTCGAGGCTGATTATCAGGATAATAAGGGTTTACCCTTAGGGTTTTTTATTTACTTGACAGGGGTCAACAACGGTTGTATGGGTCACTGGTCATGATTCAGCATATCATTGTTTTGATATCTTTTGAAACAGTCAGTTTTCCAAGTGTTTTTGATTTGATCTCTTCAACAGAAACACCCGGCGCCTGTTCTATCAGTAGAAAGCCATCGGGTGTTATATCTAATACGGCGAGTTCTGTCACGATGCGTTTTACACATTGCACACCAGTGAGAGGCAGCGTACATGCAGGAAGTAATTTTGATTCGCCTTTTGGATTGGTATGTTGCATGGCAACAATAATATTTCTTGCACTCGCCACCAGGTCCATCGCTCCTCCCATTCCTTTTACCATTTTACCCGGGATCTTCCAGTTGGCGATATCTCCTTTTTCAGAAACCTCCATGGCGCCGAGTACAGTCATATCCACTTTGCCTGCGCGGATCATTCCGAAACTTTCTGCGCTGTCGAAAAAAGCACCGCCGGGTAATATCGTTACAGTTTCTTTTCCTGCGTTGATCAGGTCCGGATCCAGTTCTTTTTCATCGGGATAAGGTCCCATGCCCAGCATTCCATTCTCAGACTGGATCATGATGGAAATTCCTGCAGGAATATAATTGGCCACCAGGGTTGGAATACCGATGCCCAGGTTGACATACATCCCATCTCTTAATTCCTGCGCGATCCTTTTTGCTATTCCGAATTTGTCGAGTGCCATTTTATTCGTTTATCGTTTATCGTGTATCGTATATCGTTGGCGGTTATAAGCCTAAAGCCGAAAGCTTAAAGCCTAAAACTTCTTTTTGGAGCTCTGAAATTTATAAACTCTTCAATTGGTTTTGGGTTTTAAAAAAGTTTTAGGCTTTGGGCTTTAGGCCTTAAGCTTTCAATGGAATAAATACCATCAGGTCTTCTTCACTGTTTTTCAGAAACTGCGCAAGCAGTGGATTAATCTCCTGAATGGTATCACAATTTTTGCGATAGAGCTCCAGTGTTTTTTCAAATCCTTCTGTTCCTTCCCCCAGATCGATCACTATATTTTCTTCTCCCTCCTCTTTATCTTTCGCATAGTCACGCACATCGTCCATGATCAGGTAAGTCGGATGAAGCGCATACCAGTATCGGATGGCTTTTTGCCATTGCAATTCGCTCAGGGGCAGGTCGCAGAGTATATTTAAGAAAACATCCGCGCGGTTCAGGGAAGGAAATGGCAATCCGAAAGGGCCCATGGTTTTTAGCACAGGCTGATCGAGATAGTGATTCAGTGAATTATACCAGGCTTCATTTTTAATTCTTCCCTTCAGTAATGCACGAATGGCATTCAGTTCTTCCTGCAAACTGATTTCTTTTTTTTCATGAAGTATCGCGTAGTGCATGAGTTGTTCCATGAAAAGAATATGCTCTTCATTCAATAATACTTCTGGCGGAATCCCAATTCTGAAAAGAATATCGTAGTAAACAGGAATGGAAACAAATCCATTTCCGAATGAGATATATAATAATCTTTTCTTCCAGAAACTATTATTTTCCGGAAGCTTACGATCTACAAAAAATTTGCCGATCGATTTGTTCACACCCATTTCACGTTCGAACTGATTAGCAGAAATAAACACTTTATATGGTTATAGGTTATTCACTGAGCTATGAGATATGAGATATGAACTATGGGATATGAATTATGAGTTATAATTAACATGAATGATCAACATCTCATATCCCATATCTTATATCCCATATCCCATAGCTCATATCCCATATCCAATACGTACTGTCCTTTTCTCAATTCTTTTCTCATAATTCTTTCCCTGAAAAATGCGATGTACATAAATACCTGCCACATGAATATGGTCCGGATCCAGTTCGCCGGGTTCTACCAGTTCCTCCACTTCTGCGATGGTAATATTACCCGCTTTAGCCATGGAGGTTGAAAAATTCCTGGTCGTTTTTCTGAATACCAGGTTGCCGGCACGGTCTCCTTTCCAGGCTTTCACAATGGCAAAGTCCGCGTGCAATGCAAGCTCCATCAGATGCATTTTATGATTGAATTCCCTGATTTCTTTTCCGGTGGCGATTTCAGTTCCGTAACCTGCCGGCGTAAAAAAAGCAGGAATGCCCATGGCGGCCATTTGTATTCTCGTGGCAAGTGTGCCTTGTGGAACCAGGTCTACTTCCAGTTCTCCATGTAATAATTGTCGCTCGAATTCTGCGTTCTCCCCCACATAGGAGCTGATCATTTTTTTGATCTGTCTCGTCTTCAGCAAAAATCCAAGACCGAAATCATCCACGCCGGCATTATTGGAAATGCAGGTGAGGTTTTTTACTCCAGTCTGTACGAGTGCTGCAATACTATTTTCAGGAATACCACATAAACCAAATCCGCCCAGCATGATGGCAGCACCATCCGGAATGTCTTTAACAGCATCCAGGGCGCTTTGGAATACTTTATTCATAGCATGAAGTTATGAAAGGCCGCTCATTTTATTTTAATGGGAACCGGCCTCACGAAAGGTTTCGGAGCATACAATTCTGCCTTATGCTGATTGGCATATGCAGCGAGGCTGTCGAATAATATCTTATTCAGGTCTGGCCTGGATTCATAGAAACTAAGGCTTTTTTTAAATTCCTCCCGGCTTATTTTATGCAATTTAAAAACACTATCCATCAGCTCATTGTTGGCTTTTCTTTTATCGCGTTTCAGTGTATCCCTGGTTATGTATTGATCCGAGTATACGCCTGCAATAATTACATCCTTCAGGATTTTTTGCATGGAATCAGGCGGAATAATATTTTTTGGAATACTCGTCCTGTCGGTACAGGCGGCCAGGCTGGCGACCATATAAAAGATGATCAGGCGCTTCACTGAAGGTCCTGTTTATATTGATTCAGATTCGAAACATCGATCCTTGAAAGAATATCGAGAGCCCGGCTTTTTTCATCCGGCGTTCCATGTTTAAATACATTCCCGATCTCCGCTCCTTTTCCCTGGAAGAAAAACTGCATGAACATGATGTTTGGGAATTCGTTGTTGATACTGTTCATGGTGGTCAGCGTACTCATCACTGCAACCCTTGCATCTGCTTCGTGGTCGAACATCTGATCCAGTCCCTGCCGGTAATAGTTATACATCGCATCGTGAATGGGATTGTATTTTGGATTGGTCAGATTTTCCACGAGCCAGTAACGGTTCCTTAAACCATCGAAGGGTTTCCAGCCGCTGAGAGAACTGGCCTCGGGGGCATTATTCACAATATTCTGCGCCTGCTGAAAATAGGGATCTCCTCCCCTGAGTCCGTAAGAATCGAAGTTCAATCCCAGAATGATATAGGCGTAATAAGCAATCACCGCTGTCAGGTTAGCAGTCAGCGGGTCCGTACCACCTACGCGGTTTTCATTGAAGTCGAGCGTCTGATACTGAACATATTTGAATGCAAAGTTATCATCCATATAGTTCATCAGCGGGCTTTGGTAGGAAGTATTGAAAATCGGCCGCCCTGTTTGAATCGTCAGTGAAGCGGTATAGGTATTATTATCCGTCGCCGCACTCAGGTTCACCAAAAAATTACACTGGATTTTTTCATTGTTGGCAAAAGTAACATTGGACCATTTCCTTCCGTTCAGGAAATCATAGAGGGCGGACTGCAACGTCTGAAATATCTGTTTGTTGACGCTGGTGCTTATTCGGTTAGACAGCACCGTTACATTGGCCTGGAATTCCTGGCTTCGGGCCGGTTGAATATGGAGAAGGATAAAAGAAACCAGGATAAGGATTTTTACGTGCATCATAGGAGTTTTATAATCCGGTCAACGATATCTCGGGCCACCAGCTGTTTTGGTTTTTGCGTGTACGGAATTTCCGTACCGTCTTTTTCAAAGATGGTAACCTGGTTGGTATCATAACCAAACCCCGCACCCGCATCGTTTAAAGAATTCAGCACGATCATATCCGCATTCTTTGATTTTAATTTATTTTTTGCATACAACACTTCGTCTTTATTCTCCAGTGCAAATCCAACGAGTATTTGCCCGGCTTTCTTTTTCTCCCCGAGGGTCTGAAGAATATCTTTTGTTCTGGATAACTCCAGTGTGAACGTTTCAGAATTCTTTTTTATTTTTTCTTTTGAAAAAGAAACCGGTGTATAGTCTGATACGGCTGCCGACATCACCGCAATCAGAGTGGAGGGGAATATATCGAGGCAGGCATTATACATTTCTTCAGCGCTCTGTACATGGGTAACATGAATGCGGCTATCATTGATTTCAATGGAAGAAGGACCGAGTACCAGTTCCACTTCAGCGCCTCTCTGCGCGAGTTCACGGGCAATGGCAATACCCATTTTCCCGGTGGACTGGTTACTGATATAACGAACGGGATCAAAAGGTTCATGCGTAGGACCTGCAGTGACCAGGGCTTTTTTCCCTTTTAAACTTTCACTAAAAAAAAAATTCCTCTCGAGGAAAGATATGATCTGCTCCGGTTCGGCCATCCGGCCTTCTCCGTATAACCCGCTGGCCAGTTCTCCTTTTTCAACCGGGATAACACGGTTTCCGAAAGAGTTCAGCTTTTCTATATTGGCAGCAGTAGCCGGGTGAAGCCACATGTCTTCGTCCATGGCGGGTGCAACTACCACGGGACAGGTTGCGGAGAGATAGGTGGCGAGTAAGAGATTATCGCAAATTCCATTCGCCATTTTGGCGAGGGTATTACAGCTGAGCGGAGCAATCAGCATCACATCGGCCCAGCGGCCAAGTTGAACATGATTATTCCAGGTATCGTTACTGAACAGGTCGCTCAGCACATCATTTTTTGAAATCGTGGAAATGGATAAGGGGGTGATGAAATCTTTGGCAGAAGGAGTCATCACCACTTTTACTTCAGCGCCTGCTTTAATAAGAAGCCTGGTCAGAAAGATGGATTTATAAGCAGCAATGCTGCCGCAGATACCCAACAGTATTTTCTTTCCTTCCACCATAGATTCAATTGATCCTAGCTGAAGAGATCGTCTTCGTTCTTGCGGTAATAGATCTTGTCTTCCATGAATTCCTGCGTAGCGAGCAATGCAGCGTTGGGCATTCTTTCATAAGCTTTCGAAATTTCGATCTGTTCCTTGTTCTCATGAATTTCTTCCAGGCTGTCAGTATGTGTAGCGAACTCTTCCAGCTTGCTGTGGAGTTCTTCTTTCATGGTAATATTGATCTGGTTGGCCCTCTTTGCGATGATGGCAATGGATTCATACAAATTGCCGGTCTTATTCTTCAGATCCGTCAGATTTTTCGTTTCAGCCACATTGGCAATATGGGTACTAACCTGTCTTCTTAGTTTGCTCATTAGTCATTTTTTTAAGTGAGGTATTTGCGAGATCCAGATATGTCTGGGCTTCTTTTTTCAGTTTGCTTTCCGGAAAACGGTCGTTAAAATCGTTGCAATCCGTTACCACCTGTTCGAGCCGGGTCTTTTTCTTTTCTTCCAGGCTTTGGATGGCATACAGATAATCCGATTTGATAATATACAACTTATATTCATCACTGAACTGTGAATCGGGATAAGTATTCATCAGCGTGTTGAAAGTAAGGGAAGCGGCTTTTAAATAGGCCAGGTTCGTTTCACGGAGATTGAAATAGAGTTTGGCAGCTTCAAAATCCTTTTCTTCCAGTTTGGCCCGGCATTTATCAATGATCACATTGGCTTCCTTCACTTTGTCAGAATTCGGATGCTGGGCTATGAAGGCCTGCATGAAACCAATGGTCTTGGTAGTATTGGTCTGATCCAGCTGGTATTTGGGAGACTGCATCCAGAAACAATAGGCCCGCATATAGTCCATTTCGTCGGATTTGGGGCTGTTCGGAAAAGCCTCCACGAATCCTTTAAACAGGTTTTCGGCGTTGATATAGTCTTTCAGATAATAGGCGCAATAGGCGTATTTATACCAGATATCTTCAAAATGCTCCGATCCCTTCATCACCCTGTAGAGGTCGTCGTAGAGCATCTGGGCATGGTTATAATCTTTGTTCAGATAATACTTTTCAGCCATCTGTAGCTTAAAGGTATAATCTGTGCTCTTCATGATCTTATTGAAATTGTTCGGCACGCCCTTGTTGGAAGCTTTAAAATAAGAACAGGAG
The DNA here is from genome assembly GCA_963757975.1 of uncultured Bacteroidota bacterium. Lineage (GTDB taxonomy): Bacteria > Bacteroidota > Bacteroidia > Chitinophagales > Chitinophagaceae > Puia. Next base: position 10,848 of record CAVWUD010000003.1, on the reverse strand, counting down.
CTAACTGCAGTGAATATGATTAAAACGAGGAGGAATTGTTTCATGAAGCCTGCAAAATTACAATTATTAGCTAAGAAACGAAAATATGGCGTTTTGTGGTACTGTCTAAGTTTGAATTTGTTAAAAGTTGATGGCTACTGATTGGGCCGTCCGAAAAATAAAACATACCCGTCTGCATCTTTTATTTCAAAACCCCTAAGATTGTCGCTATTGTCATGAATGGGTTTCACAAACGTTACACCCTTTGAACGATATTCTTCGAACAAAACGTCGGGTTCTGCCGTAGAAACATAAGCATCCCAGGAGGCCCAGGCATGACGTGTGTGATTAGGGGCCGGTTTTATATCAGGAGCAATGGCCTTCAGCATAATGGAAATATCGTCACGGCCAACAATTGCCCAATAAGGGTCATCGTCCGGTCCTATGTGCCTGACCTGGAATCCGAGTTTATCCACATAGAATGAAACCGAAGTCTTTAAATCCGTAACAATAAAAAAGGGCGATATGTAGGTTAGGTTTGCCATTACCACAAACAAAGGTCTCCCGTCCCGCAAATGCGGGACGGGAGACCCCTTATAAATCATCGTAGACTATCTCTTGCGAAGGTTCGGGTGCGGAGCAGGAACCGTATTAGGTCCTTCTTCACCCGTTCCGTCTTTAATATCTATGGTGTTCTCATCACCGCCCGTCTGTCCGTATCTGAAGATGAACCGGTCTGAGTTAATACCTTCTTTTTCTACCAGGTATTTGATCACTTCATTCACACGATCCCAGCTGAGCTGTTGAGCTGTTTTGCTGGATTCGCCATAACCGATAACGGCTACTTTACAACCGGGGTTATTCCTCATCTTTTCAGCAATGGTTGAAGCCAGCGCCATTCCGTCCTTGCTGAGTGTTACTGATCTGCCTTTGAATACGATGCTTGGCAGGTCACCGATAAAGCAACGTGTTTTGCCGCCCAGGCCACCTACACCACCTGAATCCAGTCTCGCATTGATTTCTTTACAGCAGGCCGGATCCGGACATTTACCCACACCGTCTGCATCAACAGGCTGACACTGTGTTGGAGTAATAAGTTCCTTATCCTTACAATCCGGAACACCATCACCATCTGTATCGCGGCTCACACCATGCGTATCCACAGGGCAGCCGGCGGGTGTATTGGGTTCGTGGTCGAACTGGTCGGTAACACCATCTCCATCCGCATCATCCAAAACGGGTTTTGGAAGTTTCATATGTCTTGGAGCGTTGATTTCGCCATAGGCATAGTCCAGCGGGTTGATCCACCAGAGAGGTTCAACCGACCTTTTTCTGAAATTATAATTAAGTCCTACTGAGAGGTAGTTGTAAGCATCATTCGCACTGGTGAGTGCGTGCACTGTTGTGGATCCTGTTTCCTGCCATTCCTGACCATCCAGTAAATCTGATTTAACAATGGAGAATTTATCTTCGATGGCTATATTGAATTTTTCGTTCAGTTTGATCTCCACGCCTCCTCCCATTTCCAGAACGGGTCGAATGGGTGTTCCGCCAAATACACTTGCCTGTGACGGATCATGTTGTGCGGGAGTTTCATACGTGTTATCCATCATGGCTTTTAAAGCCGACTTGATGGCTTTACGATTTGAGTAAGTGAATCCGCTCCCGCCAAACTGGGTAATTATGTTATTGTAATTGTAAGGATTGCCGTTTTGATCCAGTAAATTATAGCCTGTACTGTAAGTCATGACGCCCAGTCCGCCCAATACATAGATGGCAATATTGGATTTTGCCCTGTGAAAGCGAATATTATTCAAAGTGGCGATTCCCTGTAAAGAAAGAGTTTGAATCTTGGTCTTATAATTATAAAAAACAGGTTCATGCGCATTCGCATCATAATACTTGCTAATAACCGGATTTGCCGCATAACCAGTATAAGATGGCTCCCAGTTCAGGCCCTTCGCATCAAGATTATCATATTCGAGACGGGCAGAAAAGGTATAACCCAATGCTTTTCTAACATGGATGCCCCATCCGAATGTTGGAAGCACGGCACGCACATCACCTGATATGGTAGACAAACCGCCGTTTACACCAATTTCCCACTGGTTGCGTGGAAGTGCGGGAAAAGGATATGCATTATTTAAAAATTCGTTGTGCTGAGGGATCCTCTTTGAGGGGATTAATGATGAATCTCTTATGTCGTAACTGCTGCTGCTCTCTGCTGAAGTATTGTCCTGAGCGAAACTTTGTGAAAGAAATGCCAATAGAAAACCGGCCAGTACCGCGTACTTTTTCCCTATCATAAACTGAAGTTTGTATGAATGTCGTGATTAAAAACAATACTACACCTTACAAAAATATATGTTAACCCTTAAATTGCAAATTTTTTGTCTCAAAAGAAACTGGAAACCACAGAATTGTAGAGAATATTGCCAATTCATACTCATGCGGAACGGTATTTATATTCGCCGAACGATAAAGTAGTAATTTGGCGGACATTTTATGCAGTTAGCCCAATCATTACTACGGGAAGAATTGATTGTTTTCGAAAAAAAATTCCGGGAAGCGGTCAAATCCCAGACACCCCTGCTGGACCGCATCATGCGTTTCATCGTAAACCGCAAAGGCAAGCAACTCAGACCCATGTTTGTTTTCCTGTCAGCAAGGTTGTGCGGACCGGTGAATGAATCTACCTATCGCGCAGCTTCTCTTGTAGAATTATTGCATACTGCCACACTTGTACATGATGATGTGGTGGATGAATCACTGGAAAGAAGAGGGTTTTTTTCCACTTATGCGTTATGGAAAAACAAGATATCTGTTCTGGTGGGTGACTACCTGCTGGCCAAGGGTTTACTACTATCTCTGGATCATAATGATTTCAGAATTTTGCAATTGCTTTCAGGCGCCGTTCGTAAAATGAGTGAGGGGGAATTGTTGCAGATCGAGAAAGCAAGAACACTGAACCTGGAAGAATCGGTTTATTTTGAAATCATACGAAATAAAACAGCTTCCCTGCTCGCTTCTTCATGTGCTGCCGGCGCATTTTCCACCAGCGGAGATGAAGCTGTAACAGAAAAACTAAATCGTTTCGGAGAAGCAGTAGGAATTGCTTTCCAGATCAAAGATGATTTATTTGATTATGGTAATGAGAAAACCGGTAAACCATCCGGGAATGATCTGAAAGAAAAAAAACTTACCCTGCCCCTGATCTATACTTTAAATACTGTCAGCAAATCCCTGCGTCGGGAATTAATTTATATCATCAGGAATCAGAACAGGGTTCCTGAAAAAATAAAATATGTAATCGGCCAGGTTGTAGCCGCAGGCGGTATCCGATATGCCAATGAGAAAATGAATCATTACCGTGATGAAGCACTGCGGATTCTGCATGAATTTGAAAAAAATGAAGTGCGGGATGCGCTGGAGGAGTTGGTGCGATTTACTACTGATCGGAAATATTAGGAGGAAAGTATGGGAGTATGGGAGTATGGGAATGAAATTCTGATTTCCACATTATCATTAATAATTTAATTTCCACCTTTTTCATTTTCTACATTTCCGTCCCGCACGTGCGGGACCACATTAATTTTATATTCAAATCGGCTTAACAAATGGATAAAAAATGGAAAATAAAAGAAGCTGACGAACAAAAAGTACAATCATTATCTGATGCACTAAGGATCCATCCTATGCTCAGCCGAATACTTGTAGGGCGGGGAATTGAAAGTTTTGAAACAGCAAAAGCATATTTCCGTCCTGATATTTCACAACTGCACGATCCCTGGCTAATGAAGGATATGGATCTCGCAGTAAAACGGATCCTGCATGCGATAGAACAGAAAGAAAAAATTCTTGTCTTTGGCGATTATGATGTGGATGGAACAAGTTCTGTTGCACTCATGTACCAGCTGCTTTGCAAAATCCATGATCCGGCATATATCGATTTTTATATTCCACACAGGCAGCGAGAGGGCTACGGTGTTTCAAAAGCAGGAATAGATTTCGCCAAAGAAAATGCATTCAGTTTAATTATTTCAGTCGACTGCGGAATAAAATCTATTCATCTCGTAGATTATGCCAAAGACAATGGAATGGATTTCATCATCTGCGATCATCATCTGCCGGATAAGATATTACCTTCAGCAGTTGCCATCCTCAATCCAAAACAAACCGGTTGCCTGTATCCTTATAAAGAACTCTGCGGTTGCGGCGTGGCTTTTAAACTCATCACCGCTTTATGCGAAGCACTTACGCTTCCTAAAGAAATGTATCTGATCTATCTGGACCTCGTCGCCATTGCCATTGCAGCAGATATTGTTCCGATGACTGGCGAAAACCGCACGCTCTGTTTCCTGGGACTTAAAAAAATAAATGAAAATCCGAATCATGGTATCCGCGCACTCATGACACTGAGCAGCCTGGTCTCTCCTGCTTCCATTACTTCGCTTGTCTTTACCATTGCACCGCGCGTAAATGCGGCAGGCAGAATGGACGATGCACGCAAAGCAGTGCTGATGTTTATTGCAGATAATTATGATGAAGCGCTGTTGTACGCTAATTTATTGCACGCAGATAATACAGACCGGCGCGAAGCGGATTCCAGTATTACCGAAGAAGCACTTGCGATGATTGAAGGTGATGAAATCATGCAAAACCGTAAGTCGACCGTACTGTATAAATCCCATTGGCATAAAGGTGTTGTGGGCATTGTGGCTTCAAGGCTGATTGAAAAATATTATCGTCCCACCATTGTATTGACACGAAGCGGAGAATATGCATCCGGCAGTGCGCGCAGTGTTCCTGGTTTTAATTTGTATGAGGCGCTGCATGCATGCAGGGAATGGCTGGTGGGTTATGGCGGACATTTCGCCGCAGCGGGCATGACGCTTGCACCGGAGAATGTTGAAAAATTCAGTTTGAAGTTTGAAGAAGTGGTTTCCGAAACCATCGACCCAAGATTCCTGGTTCCGGAATTAGAAGTGGACGCCATTGCAATGTTTTCGGATATTGATTTTCAAACCTACCGGATCATTGAACAGATGGAACCCTTCGGACCTGAAAATTATAAACCGGTTTTAGTTTCGCAGATGGTTTATGAGACCGGATATTCAAAATTGCTTAAGGAAAAACATCTCCGTTTATTTTTGCGGCAGGGTGAAATAATTTTTTCCTGTATCGCCTTCAATATGGCGGATAAATGGCCGCTTGTCCAATCGGGCCAGCCCCTGGATATCGCCTACAGACTCGATGTGAATGAGTGGAATGGAGATAGGAAGCTGCAGTTGAAGATTGTCGATATCAGGATTGCGAACCGATGAACATGTATCGTAAATCGTGTATCGTAAATCGATCGACGATACACGATTCACGATACACGATTCAAAATATATTAACTGCAAAATGAAAAATGCTGTCGAAATAAAACAAATTTTCATTGATCTGGCTTTAAAAGACGATCGCATCAGGGCGATTCTTTTACAGGGATCCCGCGCCAACAGTAAAATTGTTCCGGATGCTTATCAGGATTATGATATTTTTCTGGTGGTAAATCAAATGGAAGAATTCATGAACGACCACCAATGGACTTCGGTATTCGGAGAAAGAATCATATGGCAACTTCCCGATGAAATGAAAACTGTGGATGATCGGCATATTGAAAAAGACGGTTTCCATTATTTAATGCTTTTCAAAGACAATAACAGGATAGATCTGACACTCTTTCCAAAAGAAAAAATCAATGGTGATTTTAAACCCGATAGTTTATCTGTTTTGTGGATGGACAAAGACGGCCTTTTCGACCATTTAAATAAAGCGAATGATTCAGATTACCTGATTAAAAAGCCGGGAGAAAATGAATTCTCAGAATGTTGCAATGAATTCCGGTGGGTTTCTACATATATTTCCAAAGGACTAAAAAGAAAAGAGATCACGTATGCGAAAGCTATGATGGAGGGACCGGTTCGCCACATGTTTATGCGGATGATTGAATGGTATATCGGGACGGAGACGGGATTTTCAGTTTCATTCGGACAGTCAGGAAAAATGATGAAAAGATATTTGGATAAGCATGCCTATAAAAAAATTCTCACTACATATCCCGACTATAAAGTAAAAAATATCTGGGAATCATTATTCATCATGATGGAAATTTTCAACAAATATGCTATTCACGTTGCTGAAAAATTAAAATTCAAATACGATCATGAGGAACATGAAAACGTACTTGAATTCCTGCGAATGGATTATGGTTGACGGATGATCGATGATCGATAGTTCCGTTGATCGTACATCGATCAACGATACACGATTTACGACATTTAACTTTCCAGGATGATTCTGCCTGGTTCTTTTTTCTCAATAAGTTCCACACTGCGTTGAATAAAGTTTGTCAGTTCTGCGCCCTTGAGTAAACCCTGGCTTAGCAGTGCCAGGTCCGCCAGATTGCTGATGATCTTCTGTTGTTTTTCCGGATCCGTTTCTTTTAAAATATATGGATATACAGGATGATTACCGTTTACGGTAAGGGTTACTTCATCGGGCATATTTGCATAGAATGAGGCCATGCCACCACCTCCATTCAGAGCGGCCATATCTTTCATGCGCCGCATGAATTCAGGTCTGGTAGCAACGACGGGCATTGCATCGGGACTCAGTCCTTTTACTTCAACCGAAACATTTAGTGAAGGAATATCGTATGCGAATAAAGCTTTCAGCTTCTCCACCTCTTCCTTACTGAGCACTGATTCTGCTGAATCCTGTTTGTCGATGAGATTATCAACCACTTCACTGTCCACGCGGGTGAAATGAACATTTTCCCATTTCATTTCCATCTGATTAATGAACCCGGCATCTACGATGGTCTCGAGTTTTACCACTTTATATCCTTTCCCCTGTGCGGCGCGGATATAACTATCCTGCTGAACAGGATTGCTGGTGTAAATGATCACGATTTTTCCATCCTTATTTTTCTGCAAAGCCTCCACAGCATTTTTATATTCTTCCAAAGTATAAAAACGTGAACCGTCGCCATCCTGCATGATCAGGAACTTATTCGCTTTCTCGAGGAATTTATCGTCAGTCATCATTCCATACTTCACAAAAAGACCGAGGCTTTCCCATTTCTCTTCGTATTCTTTTCTTTCCCTGTTAAAAATTTCTTCCAGTTTATCTGCTACTTTTTTTGTGATATGGTTGTTGATCTTTTTTACATTCGGATCTCCCTGAAGGTAACTGCGGCTCACATTGAGTGGTATGTCCGGACTATCAATCACACCCTGGAGCAGCATGAGGAATTCAGGAACGATATCCTTTACTTCATCCGTAACAAAAACCTGGTTGCTGTATAGCTGGATTTTGTCTTTCTGAATCTCGTATGTCTGTTTGATTTTCGGAAAGTAAAGTATGCCGGTGAGGTTGAACGGATAGTCAACATTCAGATGTATCCAGAATAGAGGCGGTTCATTAAAGGGGTATAATTCTTTATAAAAAGCCTGGTAATCTTCCGCGCTGAGTTCGCTTGGCTTGCGGGTCCAGGCAGGGCGTGTATTATTAATTTGTTTGTCTTCAAAGAAAACGGGTACTGGCAGAAAGCGGCAATATTTTTCGAGGATACCGCGAATACGGTGATCGTCCAGAAATTCTGCGGAATCGTCGGAAATAAACAAAACGACATCAGTGCCTCTTTCGGTTTTCGGATCATCTGTAAGGTTATATTCAGGGCTGCCATCGCATTCCCATTTCACTGCAGGCTGGTCTTCTTTGTAGGATTTCGTGATGACTTCCACCTTGCTGCTGACCATGAAAGATGAATAAAACCCCAGACCGAATTTTCCTATAATGGCATTTTCGTTCTGACCTTTATACTTATTGACAAACTCTTCGGCTCCCGAAAGGGCAACCTGGTTGAGGTATTTATCAACTTCTTCGGCCGTCATACCGATACCCTGGTCTGAAATAGTAAGTGTTTTAGCTTCTTTATCCAGTTTGACATGAATGGGCAGGTCTCCGATTTCGCCCTTGGCTTCCCCCAGGGAAGAAAGTGTTTTCAGCTTTTGAGATGCATCTACTGCATTGCTAATCAGCTCTCTAAGAAATATTTCATGATCACTGTACAAAAATTTCTTAATGATGGGGAAGATGTTTTCTGTCTCTACCCGGATACTCCCTTTTTGCATAGATGGCTGTTTTAGGCTTGCGTTCAAACAAGATGCCATATGAGCTCTTCTGACAGGATGACCGATGACCGTTGACGGATGACCGACTTAAATTTGTAACATGCCTAAAATTCGGTCATCCGTCAACGGTCATCGGTCAACTAATTCCTTTCGCTATTTCCCTAAAAAGCTTTACTTTCGCAGCCCAATTATTTATTTTAAACAAAAACAGGGAAATGAACAATTATGAATTGATGGTGATTTTTACCCCTGTGCTGTCTGAGGAGGACTTTAAAGCCGCCCAGAACAAATTCACGGCCTTCGTTAAAGAAAACGGCGGCAAAGTGGTGCACGACAATCCCTGGGGTCTTAAATCACTGGCGTATCCCATCCAGAAAAAAACCACTGGTTTATACTGGGTAATGGAATATTATGCGCCATCCGACTTCAATGAGAAACTGAAAATTCAGATTCTCCGCGACGAAACCGTGTTACGTTTCATGGCTACAAAACTCGATAAATACGCCGTCGAGTACAATGCCAGAAAGAGAAGTGGTGTACCTACAGGAACAGAAAAAGCGGAGGCATAATATCATGGCAAAGACCAACGAGATCAAATACCTGACCGCGATCAAGACCCAGCAAAGGGCCAAGAAATTCTGCCGTTTCAAAAAATACCATATCCGTTATGTGGATTATAAAGACGGTGAATTCCTGAAAAAATTTCTGAACGAACAGGGTAAGATGCTTCCGCGTCGTATCACGGGTAATTCGCTGAAATACCAGCGTAAGGTAGCCGATGCGATAAAGAAGGCCAGGCAGATGGCCATCCTTCCTTATGTAACAGATTTATTTAAGTAATCCCGCACGTGCGGGACCAAATAATTAATAATGGAAATCATTCTGATTCAGGACGTGGATAATCTTGGCGCCGCCCATGAAAAGGTGAGTGTAAAAAATGGTTATGCACGTAATTTCCTGATTCCTCAAAAAAAGGCGATTGAAGCCAGTCCGTCCAACCTTAAACAGCTGGATGAGAAAATCAAACAGCAGAAAAAGAAAGAAGAAAAACTGCTGGCTGAAGTTAACAAGGTAATCGAGGTACTGAAAGGCTCTCCGTTGAAAATCGGTGCAAAAACCGGAACCAGCGGAAAGATTTTCGGAAGTGTGACCTCCGTACAGCTGGCCCGCGCCATCCGCGACCAGAAGGGTTATGAAATCGACCGCAGGCGTATTCACATTCTTTCTGAAGTGAAGGAACTTGGAACGTACAAGGCAAAGGTCGATTTTGGCCATGGCAATGAAACTGAAGTTGATTTCGAAGTAAGCGCTGAATAAGAGTCTTAAATAGATTTGGAAGCCCCGTCCCGCATAATGCGGGGCGGGATTTTTTTACGCCGGCTATGCCTGCCCTGCTTCCATACCCCCCTGTACAAAATTTTACTGATTTATAAAAATTACTATCTTTACAATCGCTCTGTTATTCGGGTTATAAGCTGTGCTGGTGCCCTTCTTTAGATAGTACCAACGTTCATCGTAGCTGCGAAGTTTAGAGTCGTTTTTATCATTTTTAATTTTAGCACAATGAACATTTATGTTGGAAACCTCTCCTGGCAAATGACCGATGAGGATCTGAGAAATCTTTTTGAACAACATGGAGCCGTAGGTTCCGCAAAAATCGTTAAGGACAAAGTTTCAGGCCGGAGCAAAGGCTTTGGATTTGTTGAAATGGAAAACGATGCGGAAGCTCAGGCAGCCATTACCGCGCTTTACGATTCAGAGGTAATGGGCCGTAAGATTATCGTGAATGAATCCCAGCCTAAACAACAGGGTGGTAGCGGCGGAGGTTTCAAAAAGAGAAGTTTCGGAGGCGGAAGCGGAGGTGGCGGTGGATATAAAAAAGGTGGCTTCAACCGTGGAAACGGCGGTGGCGGCGGTTTCGACAGAGACTATTAATTTTCACTCCATATCAATTTATTCAAATCCTTCCCGCCATAGCGGGAGGGATTTTTTTTTGAAAACATGGCCATGACAAAAAATCCAAGCCTCTCTTTCTTTCTTAGTAACATGTTACTATTGTTCTTACTGATTGCATGTCACAATCAGGAAGCAAAGAAACCGGTGGTGGCCATAGACTCTCTTTCAAAACGTGATGCTTCTGTAAAGGGTGCATTCAGTGATCAGCAAATTCTTTATATGGATAGCAACCATATCAAAAAAATCCTAAGTGAATTCCCATTGCTTGGAAAATATGCTCCTGATGTTCAACAATTTTATAATTACCGTAAAAATAGCTATGCATGGTACGAAACATCGGGTCTCATCGAAGAAGCCGGTCATTTATATACCCATCTTAATAATTTGCAGGATGAGGGCATACTGGAATCTGCTCCATACATAAAAAACCTGGACAGCCTCATCAATGATCCGGCAGTTGCCAACAAGCCGGACTCCATGCTGGAAATTTTGCTGACAGCCGAGTATCTTTTTTATGCAGACAGGGTGTGGAACGGGATCTCAGAAAACCAAACCTCCAAATTACAATGGTATATTCCCAGGAAAAAACTTGATCTGCCTTTTATTACGGATTCTCTCATCAGGGATACATCCGCACCATTGTTTTCAGATAATTACAGTTACCGTCAATACAATTTGCTTAAAGCCAATTTAAAAAAATACAGGCAATTGGAAAATTCGGCTGACTGGAAAC
>CAVWUD010000002.1:0-22965 GCA_963757975.1 uncultured Bacteroidota bacterium | reverse complement strand
GAAATGACTATACAAATCCGACGTATGTATTCTTAATAAAACCAATCTGTCACTGTCATAACCCATAGGACGGCTTTTAGTAAATTGAACTTGACGGAATACGACGATAGTACCTATTATCAGAACAACAGAAACCGTAAATTGGAGAACTACCAGCACTTTTCGCGGAATTGTAGCAAAGCGACCTGTTTTAAACGTACCCTTCAATACTTTAACGGGTTGAAATGATGACAAAAAAACTGCAGGATAACTACCTGCAATTAAGCCTGTCACTAAACTAAATCCGAGGCCGTACAACCAGAAAAAAGGATTACTCCATAATATGTTCATTTTTTTATCAGCTATCTGATTGAAGAAAGGAAGTATAAGCTGCATTAAGAACAAGGCTATTATAAATGCAAAAACTGCTACCAGTAATGATTCACAGAAGAATTTATATATCAACTGGCCACGCATTGAACCAAGGGCCTTTAAAATTCCCACTTCTTTGGCGCGTCGTTCGTATCGGGCTGTGCTTAGGTTCATGAAATTAATACATGCCAACAGTAATACAAAAAACCCTATGATGGCGAACATCCAGACATATTGAATTCTGCCACCAGTATTCACTCCGTTTATGAAATCAGAATGCAAATACCAACGACTCATGGGTTGTAAGAAAATTTCCGGTTTCAAAGTATTGGCTCCTTCCTTGTCTATTTTATCGAGCTTGACATTTTTAATTTCCTTTGAGACCTTTAACATATCCTGGTTATCTGCAATCTCTACAAATAACTGGTAACCATTTTGGCCCCAGTCCGTAACTGCATTTTTTATCTCCTCGTCAGTTGAGACATACATATCCCATGGAGCTATAAATAAAACATCCCTGAATGAAGTATTATATGGAAGATCATCATAAACACCTGTAACTTTTGCATTCAGTTTATTATCGATCGTAATAATCTTACCTATTGGTTCGTCATTTCCAAACAGAGATTTTGATAAAGATGCTGATATCAAAATAGAAGAAGGATCTTTTAAACCTGAACTCGTGCCTTTAATCATTTGAAGGGTAAGCATGGAAGGTGCAGCCGGCTCCATAAAATTGCCGGACTTTAAGAAATTATTCCCATTGAAAGAAAGTAAGTGGGAGTTCGTCCAGGAGGATAAGACAATATTTTTAAAATCACTTCCATATTTAGTACGCAGTTCAGTGGCTAACGGAATAGCGATCGCTTTATCTGTATGAACATCACCACTGAAATTCTGATGTTGCATTACCTGTGCTATTCGATCATAATGCTGATGATATTTGTTGAAGGACAATTCATCTGCGATCCAGATCCCTATAAGCATAGAAACCGCTATTCCGACAGCGAGCCCACCAATATTAATGAAAGAAGATGCCCTGTTTTTCAAAAGATTTCTCCAGGCGATCTTAAAATAGTTTTTGAACATAACTTCTTTATTTTGAATTTAAAAACTAATCCATAACCCATAACTGAGATTAGACCAGAAAACTTAAAAATAGTTCCTGATTTTATCCTGATATTTAATTACATGATTGTCTCTGTTCTGATAACTATCTAAGAAAATGCCAAATCCTTAACTATTTGCCCTACAAAGATTTAATTAAATATTTACAGTCCGGAACTGTGCGATACTGATACAAAGTGTGTTCACAATTTGAAAAATAATATTGTTATCTTGTTTTGTTACCAAAATAATATCCAGACCTTCTAACAAGCTTACCGACTAAATTATAACTAATAAATGCTTTACATTTTTGGAAAACGAAATGCCAGAATTGGCAGGTATATAGATAACGATCACATTTGCTATCCCTGCAAAGCATACGAAAAAGAAATCCTGGTATACAGATCCTTATTTTCATTTCTGCCTGATTCCTGTTTTCCCCATAGGTCCCAGGCAATTTGAAATCCGATGCAGAAATTGTGGCGACGAAACTAAGTCAGAAAGCATAATAAACAAGTACAAATCCAAATCAAAAACACCATTATATTTTTATTCAGGCTGGGGTCTACTCGCCAGCGTTACTTTAATTTGGTTTATCTGGAATAAGAACGATCAAAAACATAAAAAGGAAGCGGTAACGAACCCGTCGATAGGGGACGTATTTAATATTAAGCAGATAAAAAATGACGAAACATCTTATTATTTTCTCAGAATAATCGGAATAAACGGAGACTCTATTCTTGCCATTCATAATGATCTATACTACAGTGACTTTGTAAACCACTTAGAAAAAGATGATTATTTTGTAAAAGATGACACCGTTATATATAAAAGAAAAAGGTTGAAAGAAATGCTCGAAAATGACGAGATATTTTCAGTAACGCGTAACTATAGCGATGGAGATAGTTTTAATAGAATCAAATAAATTACTTTGTAATTATCCTTTTTAATATTCCTTAATTAAAACCTCTGTTGGAATATTTAATGAGCTATTTAGCTTCCTTATCATATCCAGAGATAATTTTCTCTTTTTACTCAAAATTTCGCTTACCCTGCTTTTAAACCCGATCACTTTAACTAAATCAGTTTGATTATAACCCAGTTGTTCCATTCTGAATTTGATTGCTTCAATGGGATCCGGGAAATCAATGGGATAATGTGACGATTCATATTTCTCTATTAACATTCCCAGAATTTCCAGTTCATCCCCTTCGGATGTACCGGGTTTTGAGTCAAAGATTTTTTCAAGCCTTGCCATGGCCAGGTTATAGTCTTTCTTCGTTTTTAGAGGTTTGATTTTCATAATTAAATTTTATTTGCATCGATCTTGTCATATTGAGCATGGATACCAATAAATCTTATCCATACCATTCCATAATCATAATTAATCCTGACAATCAACCTGTAATGATTGCCTTTTATATTAAATACAACCCGGTTGTTTTCTATTATGCTTGCTGAAGGGTAGTGCTTTTTAATATTTCCTGGCGATATCCATTTTGATTTTTCAGCTTCACGATACCATGATTTCAATTGTTGTTCACAATCTGGGTATTTGGACCAAAAATCTCTCAGGCATTTCTTTGCAATAACTCTCAAAATGGTCCGATTATTATGTAAAGGTATATAAAAGTTACCAAATTGGGAACTTTAAATTCAGATATCAGGTACAATTTCCGAAGCTATTTATATATAAAATTGTGATAAAAAACCCTTTCTATAAGAGTGAAATAACCCAACTAGAGAATCTTTCATATCTTATCCCTACTTGACCTTCCCCTACCATATCACCATCGGGCACAGCAGCATTTTGCTGCACAGCATCATGGAATTGCTGGCTTATATCGTGGGAGTTCGATATTTTCTTTTTCTAAGGAATAGAAAAGGTGATCAGATCTCTGTTGATAGCAGAACATGGATATTTATCGGCGCTATTTTCGGTTCCTTATTTGGCAGTCGCCTGCTGGGAGGATTTGAAAATTATCCTGAACTACTGAAATCCGACAACTGGCTGATGGAGTTTTATTATAACAAAACGATTTTAGGCGGACTGCTCGGCGGCCTATGGGGAGTAGAGATCACGAAGAAAATCATCGGGGAGAAAAAATCGTCTGGAGATCTTTTTGTCTATCCCTTACTACTCGGTATGATCATCGGACGGATCGGTTGTTTCAGCATGGGTGTTTATGAAGAGACCTATGGAATTCCCACTACCCTTCCATGGGGAATGCACCTGGGTGATAATTACTTAAGACATCCGGTAGCACTTTATGAAATTATTTTTCTTGCTGGCCTTTGGGTGTGCCTGGCGCTCATCGAAAAAAACAGGAAACTGGAAAGCGGCACGCTGTTTAAAATTTTCATGATTTCCTACCTGGTCTTCCGGTTCCTGCTGGATTTTATCAAACCACATTACACATGGCCATTCGGACTTTCGAGTATACAAACAGCCTGCCTGATCGGTCTCTTGTATTATCTTTATATTCTGCTCATCCGGAAAATCATTTTTACTCAAAAAAATAACTGATGCCAGAAAGACCCTATACCTATTATGATTTCACGCAGAGTCTTTGTCCGGTTTGCCTGCGCCGTGTAGATGCCAAAATTATTTTTGAAGAAGGCAAGGTTTTTATGCTGAAGAATTGTCCGCACCACGGATTTTCCAAAGTGGTGATTGCAACTGATATTCCTTATTATAAAGAGATCCGCAATTATAATAAGCCGTCTGAAATGCCGCTGAAGTTCAACACGCAATCCCTTTTTGGTTGTCCCTATGACTGCGGACTATGCCCCGATCATGAACAGCATGGCTGTCTCACGATCGTTGAGATCACCGATCGGTGCAACCTGAGTTGTCCAACCTGTTATGCTATGAGCTCTCCGCATTATGGAAGGCACAGGACGGTGGAAGAAGTAGAAAGGATGCTTGACATCATTGTGGCCAATGAAGGAAATCCCGACGTGGTGCAGATCAGCGGCGGAGAACCGACTATCCATCCTGATTTTTTTACCATACTGGATATCGCGAAGAAAAAACCAATCCGTCACCTGATGGTCAATACCAATGGTATCCGCATCGCTCAGGATGAAGGTTTCGCAGAACGACTGGCAACCTATGCACCCGATTTTGAAATTTATCTGCAGTTTGATTCTTTCAAACCGGAAGCGTTGAAAAGCCTGCGTGGTAAGGATCTGACTGATATCCGAATGAAAGCTCTTGAAAAACTGAATGCACTTAATCTGTCGACAACACTGGTAGTTACACTTCAAAAAGGTCTCAATGATGATGAGATCGGAAAGATCATCGAATTTGGACTGAAGCAACGATGCGTTCGTGGAGTAACTTTTCAACCAGTACAGGTCGCGGGTCGTAATGAACATTTTGATCCCGCAACCGACCGGATTACACTCACAGATGTGCGCACAAAAATATTAGAGCAGACGAATATATTTCAACCCAATGATATCATTCCCGTTCCCTGCAATCCGGATGCGCTTGCGATGGCCTACGCATTGAAGCTGGGCGGAGAAGTATTTCCATTGACTCGTTATATTGATCCGGCGCATCTGCTGAATAACAGCCGCAATACAATTGTATACGAACAGGACACGCAGCTTCACCAACACCTCATCAAGATATTCAGTACAGGTATCTCCGTGGATCGCGTAGAAGAAAACATGGGACAACTTTTATGCTGTCTTCCCCAGGTATCTGCGCCCGGACTGAATTACGACAATTTATTCCGCATTATCATTATGCGATTTATTGATGCCTATGATTTTGATGTGCGCGCCATTAAAAAGAGCTGTGTTCATATTGTACACAAGGATGGCCGTTTGATTCCATTTGAAACAATGAATCTTTTTTACCGCGATGAAAAAGAAATCTATTTAAAACAATTGCAGGCAGAAAGGGCGGTAATTAAAACGGCTATGATATGAAGCTGAATAAAAATTTACTTTATATAAATGGGATCGTTTTACTTGTTTTCGGTTTGTGGGGCGCCATTAGTGGAGGTTCCAGTGGTGTCGGCCTGGTTTTCATTTTGTTAGCGATTTTTAATATCCCTGTTCTGGTTATTTTTCTGGCAAATAAAAAATGGGAAGCTGTTAAAACCAGCCTGCTGATTATCGGAGTCTTCCTGTTGATAGGCTGGTCCATTTGTTCCAATATAAGCTACGGCGTTGCTCGTTGATTTCTCAATATGAAGCACTGAAACAATATTCTATAAGTTATCAGCATTATTTCCACCATCGTGTAAATTCATATCGCCCTGCTAATATTGAAAAGTCCAAAAATCAGTCACCTGTCCGGATATTTTGTCTGTGCCAAAACCCTGCACTATTCTTCCCTCAGAATCAGTAACCCATGTATAATTTCTGGTGAACTGATTATTGCCGCTCATGTCCATCGTCCACTGACTCATCAGATAAGGAGAAATGAAATCGCCAATATTATTGAATCGAAGCACAGCGCCGAGTCTGTTGGCAAGCGTCGTTTCATACAAAGGATTTTTACTATTTGAAAACAAATAGCCGTCACTCCGATAAAAACTTGTATCACCTGGCTGTACATTATATTGTATCGTGTTGCCGAGGTTGCCGTTAGACAGCATAAAAGTATCCAGGCTTACCATCGAATTAATATCCGGGCCACTGGGATTCTGGTATAGATACTGCGCGATAATATTTGAGTTCGCATAGATAAAATTGGTAGTATACAATTTCGGAGTCGGATTGGAAATATCTGTCTTGCTGCTTATGGAATCTTTCACAATACGGTTTTGAGCATCATAGGACAATAAATGATGTTCTGATGCACCCTGAACAGGATTCACTGAGCCCATCACCCAGGTGATATCGTACGAGGCAGGAGGTGTAGTCGGACTGCTCGATGGATAAGTAATTAATGAAGTATCCAGAAAAGCCTGTCCACCTAAAGTATCATAGGTATGGGTATGCACGGCGCCCAGCTCCTGGTTTTGATCGTAAGTAAAATTCCTGACTGTTTTTGTAATAATGGGAGCAGTCTGATATTCAGTAACAGACACCAGGAGGCTGCCGTTTGAATTGTTCGTATTGCCAGACTTTGAACAGGAAAAAAATAAAATCAGCGAAAGCACTGACAGATGTACGTATTTCATGGAGTTCAGGTTTGAGGTTGATTCTGATGCTTCCCAAAATACACTTTTGCTCCCAGAATGTAAAGTCCCCCTATTCCGCTCATAATCAATGTTCAACCAGATCCTTACTCCGCCCTTAAGCTCTTCACAGGATTCGCAACAGCAGCTTTAATGGCCTGGAAGCTTACGGTAAGAAGCGCTATCAATACAGCCAGCAATCCGGCGCCAATAAAAACCCACCCACTGATTTGAATCCGGTATTTATAACCCTCCAGCCAGTTATGCATCAGCCACCAGGCAATTGGAAATGCGATGAGACAGGAAATAAAAACCAATAGAAGAAAATCTTTGGAAAGTAGTCCTGTGATGCCCTGCACGCTCGCGCCTAATATTTTTCTTATACCAATTTCCTTACTCCTTTTTTCTGCAGTATAGGCAGCGAGTCCAAATAACCCGAGACAGGAAATAAATATGGCCAGGATTGAAAATACTTCAGCCAGTTGTCCGATCAGCGTTTCTGTTCTAAATAATTTGCCGAATTCCTGATCAACAAAACTGTAATCGAATGGATATCCCGGATTGTCATTCTTTATAATAGTTTCCATTTTAGCCAGCGTTGCCGAAAGCTGTCCACCTGATTTTAAACGGATGGTCAAAATATTGGAATTGGAAGTATCCGATAGCAGCATGAGCGGTGCAGCCGGCGAATACATATCCCCATAGATAAAATCCTTTACAACGCCTACTACTGTATACTTTGCTCCATTCCCCGAAATAACACTGCCCACCAATGATTTCTTTTTCATGATACCCGCCAGTGTCTCGTTGATAATAACACTGCCGCTATCAATTTTAGAACCAGGATAAAATTCCCTGCCTTCTTTCATATGAAGCCCCATGGTGGATATATATTCATGGCTCACACCTTCTATCGTTATAAGTACGGATTTTGAGGGATCCTTTCCTTCCCACGAAAAATCTCCGGTATTACTGTACAATTCCAATATCGGACTGTTACTCAGGGCAGTATTCTGAATTGATCCTGTTGCCAGTAAATCATTTTTTATTACTGCATAATTATTTTTCATTTTACCCTGCATATACATGTACACCAGGTTATTTTTATTGTAACCCAGGTCACGGTCTTTTATATGGAATATCTGCAGATAAATAACAATGGTAGAAATGATCAGGATAACAGAGATGGAGAATTGAATCACCACCAGGCTTTTTCTGATCATACCGGCACTCCCGCCAGCTTTGATTTTTATTCCTTTGAAAACATAAATCGGGTTGAAGGAAGAAAGATAAAAGGCCGGATAACTTCCTGCGATCACTCCGCATAACAGGGCGATGGCCAGCAGGGAGCCGATATGAAGCGGATTGAAAATGTTGACCGACAATTGCTTTTCAACCATTAAATTAAAGGCAGGCAAAGAAATATACATAATGCCAACGGCCAGCAATAATGCAACCATGGAAGTAAAAACAGATTCACCTATAAACTGACCGATTAATTTTCGTTTGCCTGCTCCCATTACTTTTCTAACACCCACTTCTTTCGCACGCTGTTCCGACCTTGCCGTGGAAAGATTCATGAAATTGATGCAGGCAATAATGAGAATAATCCATGCGATCACATTGAAAAGTTTCACGTATTTTATTCGTCCCGGAACCTCTTTACCGTTTTCAAAACTGTCATACATTCTCCAGCGACTCATGGGATAAATAGACATCCTTGCTGAGGCTTCGTTTTGCTTAGTCTGCACATAGCCATATAGTTTTTTATTGATGGAAGCGATATCCGCGTTAGGCTGTGTTTCTACAAAAGTTCTGACAGCATTACTTCCCCAACCCTGCAACCATTTATTCTGGTCTTCATATATTTTGAAATTTGCCAGCCATTCAAAACCGAATGAAACATTTTTTGGTAGATCTTTAAATACACCCGTGATAGCATAATCCTCCTTGTTGTCCACCTTCAGCGTTTTTCCGATTATGTTTCCAGCACCAAAGAATTTATTGGCCATCGTTTCAGAAATCACCAGTGAATGCAATTGGGTGAATGCAGTCTTCCCATTTCCCTGGGTAAACTGAAGCTGGAACATCGTAAGAAAAGGCGGATCTACATAGAGCCCATCCTGATAAATGGGTTTATCTTTTAAAGAGAAGAGTACGGTATTTCCCCAGGTAGTCCTGGCGGTATTTTTTATTCCCGGTATTTCTGTTTTGATGCCGGCAGCCAGAGGCCCTGGCGTGGCGTCGAATGTAAATGTATTGCCGTCGTAAGTCTGCCGGTCTTTTACTTTATACAGATTGTCTCTGTTACTGAAATAATGATCGAAAGTCAGTTCATTTTCCACCCATAAAAAGATCAGGCCTGCACATGCCATTCCGATGGCGAGTCCCCCGATATTTAAAAAACTATATCCCTTGTTTTTCCATAGACTGCGGAAAGCTGTTTTAAAATAGTTTTTTAGCATAGAAGTCTTTATTTAGTTATGGGTTATGAACTATGAGATATGGGATATAAGTTATGAATTATTACAGATTCACATCTCATAACCCAAATCTCATATCTCATATCTCATAACCCATATCTCATAACCCATATCTCATAGCCCACAGTTCATGTCATTCCGTTCTCAAGCTCTCCACAGGATTAGCAATAGCTGCCCGGACGGCCTGGGCACTGATGGTAAGTATGGCTATTAATAATGCCAGAATCATGGCCAGTCCAAAAACCCACCAATCTATCGTTATCCGATAAACGAAAGCTTCCAACCATTTGTGCATGGCCCACCACGCAACAGGAAATGCAATAATTGCTGCAATAAAAACCAGTTTAACGAATTCTTTCGATAAGAGGGATACTATACCCTGAACAGAGGCACCTAGTACTTTGCGAACTCCTATTTCTTTCTTACGCCTGTCGGCTGTGTATACTGATAAACCGAATAAGCCCAGGCAGGCAACAAAGATCGACAGTGCAGTAAAAATACCAAACACAGTTCCCATGCGCTTTTCATCATCGTACATGGCTTCGAATTTTTTATCAAGGAATGAATATTCAAAGGGAACGGAAGATGTGAAGCTCTTCCACTTCTGTTCGAATTGCGATAATAAATTTTTAGTCCTTTGCGGATCCACACTCATTACCAGATAAGATGTTCCGATATAATATGTTTTAGAGGAGGTATGAAACAATGCAAAAGGGTTCATAGCGTTCCGGATAGATTCTACATCAAAATCTTTCATCACACCGATCACTTTGAACCGCTGGTCTTTATTGCCAGTGTAAGTTATGTATTGGCCCAGCGGATGTTTCCATCCAATTTGTTCTACCGCCGTTTCATTCAGAATCACAGAAGTGGAATCATTAAATTCTTTGGAGAAATTCCTCCCCTGCAGTATTTGTATATTCAATGAAGGAACAAATTGGTCATCTACCATGAACGAATTGAGCCCGATGTCTTTTACCAGCTTCTCACTATTTGAAGGATCGGGGACATAGGTATCTCCAAAAGATTTCATGGTTGGTAAGCTTGAAGAAATACTTGCATGATAAACACCGGGAATGGCGGACAATTCCTGTCTCAATGTTTCTTCGTCCGTTGGTGCCATTTTTTCTCCATTTGGAATGATGATCACATTTTCTTTCTTCAAACCAAGGTCCTTGGTCTGGCTTGCCCGCAATTGCTGAAATAATATGATGGTACATATGATGAGCGCAATGGAAATGGTGAACTGAAACACCACGAGTCCGTTGCGGATGATCTGATTGGAAAAACTCTTTTTGAAAACTCCTCCTTTCAGAACAGATATTGGGTTGAAGGAAGTCAGATAAAATGCAGGATAGCTTCCCGCGAGCAGTCCTGTTAGAACCATCAGCACCAGGATAAAAACCCAGATGCCTGATTGAAAGATGCTGCTAAATTGAAGTGTTTTACCAGCCACCACATTAAACATGGGAAGGCAAAGCGCTACCAGCAACAATGCAAAAACAGTTGAAATAAAACTGTAGACCATGGCTTCTATCAGAAACTGTCTGATCAGTTGTTTTTTCTCTGAACCAAGTACTTTGCGCACGCCTATTTCTTTTGCCCTCATGACCGATTGAGCTGTGGAGAGGTTCATGAAATTCACACAGGCCAGAATGATGATAAGTAATGCAATGGCTGAAAAAATGTATACATATTTAATATCGCCCAGGGTGTACAAAAACTGGGAACCGATATTAGCTGAATACAAATGCACATCAGTGAGTGGTTGTAAATAAAAATCCCATTTACCTCCTTTCTTAATGAATTCATCAAAAGGCTGACCGATGCGTTTGAATGCACTGGCTGCCTGCACTTTAACCATCGCCGGGAATTTACTTACCAGCCGGCTGATACTCTCCTGATCGTTGGGCACATTCTTATTCAACAAAATATAAGAATTCACCTGTAGCCATACCCAGCTCCAGTTGAAATGTTTCACAGGCGGACAGGCAGAAGTTGGAATCAGCAGATCAAACTGAATGGTTGACTGGACAGGAATATCTTTTAGAACAGCTGTTACTTCAAAGGGTTCCTTATATTCATCGAGTATAAGATATTTTCCCACCGGGTCTTCTTTCCCAAAATACTTTGCAGCCGTTGTTTCTGTCAATACAATAGAATAAGGTTTTTGCAAACAGCTGGAAGCATCCCCTTTTTTGAATGCGTAATCGAAGACTTCTAGAAAATTGCTGTCCACCGCCAGAAATTTCTTCTCAGTAAAGTGGTTTGGTACTTTGCTATTCGCATCGTTGCTGATCACTTCATTACCCATTACATAAAACCGGGTATATGCCGCGACTTCAGGAAATGTTTTCTGTAATGCAGGTCCGATCGTTGGCGGCGTATTGGACAGCTTACCTCCCTGGCCGCCCATCATGACATCCATATCCACCTGGTAAATCCGGTCCGCATTTTTGAAGAAACGATCGTACTGATGTTCGTCGCGCACATATAAGCTGATCAGAATCACCGAGGCGAGACCGATGGCCAGGCCTGCAATATTGACGATACTGTTTGTCTTATTACGCAAAATGGTGCGCAATGCAATGATGACACTGTTTCTGAACATAAGGTAAAATTAGTGAGCGTAAGAACTCGAAATGTACTCAGCAAGTATTCCAGCCAATTATATGCCGTTATGCGAAATTATTGATTTGCAATATTCTAAATAAACATCCTCTATAAATATGTTCATTTCTGAACCCATGACCGTACGCAATTGATACATATTTCATTATCTCTTTCAAGGAATTTGTGTTATTCAGATAGCTTTGATGCTATTTATTGATTCGCCTGAAAACAACCACAACATGAGTTACGCAAAAAAATCTGTTGAAAACGGACCTAAAGAAACTGCCCGGATGGAAACATTCAGTGATGGGGTTTTTGCTATTGCCATTACCCTTTTGGTTTTAGAACTGATCTCCATGCTGCACAAGCAAAACGGCGAGAGTTTATTTAAATTCTACCTTCACCACTGGGAACCTTTTCTTGCTTTTTTAATTGGCTTCCTGACCATCCTCGTTTGCTGGATAAATCATAATCATGTATTCGACTATATAAAAAGAACCGACAGCAACCTATCCTGGTTGAATGGCTTCGTATTATTGATTATAACATTTACGCCATTCCCAACGGCTATTCTCGCCGAATATCTAGGAACGGAAGGCAGGTTTGCGCTGGCTGTTTTTGGCTTTAATTATTTTATGATTTCCGTTGCATCCTATTGGCCTGTGCCTATCCATACAAGAAGTTATTAATCGACGAAGATGACAAGGAATTTTTTCATTACGTAAAACTGACTTATGCATATAGCATCATTTATACATTATTCGCATTTTTAGTTTGCTTCATTTCAATTCCTGCGGCAATCGTTCTATATGCGTCTTTGTTGTTTTTATGTGTTTGCCTTCCCAAAAGAATTCGCGACAAAACTTTTAAACAGAAAACACAGAAGAATAAAAAATCCACGAAATAAAAACAAGAGGAGAGCGGGTTTTTATGATACGCCTGGTCAGAAAGCCTGATAAGGACATATTTATCATCCTGCTAAGTAACAAGAGTGATTTCCCGAGATTTGATATAACTGATTTAATTTTAAATCAGCTAAACTGATACATTGAGCCGGATGAGTTATCGCGTGTACGTTATAGAACTTTCAAAAAGAGTCTTCACAGAAAACAAAAAATTCCGCGATGCAAATCCGCAATTTAACGGAGTGCTTGAATGTCTTTACGTGGGCATGACGAGCAAGACTCCGGCGGAGCGATTTGAACAACATAAAACCGGATATGTAAATAAAAAAGGTCACAAACTGGCAGCCAATATTGTTCAAAAATACGGGATCTACTTACGCCCAAGCCTATATGAACATATCAATCAGAAACCGATGACCAGGGAAAAGGCATTGCTAATGGAAGAAAAACTTTCGCTCGATTTAAGAAGGCAGGGTTATGCAGTTTGGTTCAATTGAAAATATTTTGTCATTCAGAAAGTAAGCTGGCATTGATAGTCGTAGTTCATTCTGAACGCAGGCTATTAACCGGATTTGCGATTGCTGCTTTTATGGCGCGACGCGCCACGGTAAGCCACGCGATCACTTCAGAAATAAGGATGGTTAATAAAAATATTCCGACGCCAATGTCTATTCTGTATGCAAAATGCTGCAACCATTTATGCATGATAAAATAAGCCAACGGAGTTGCGATTAAAAATGCAACGCCAATAAGCAAAGCAAATTCTTTTGAGAATAAATAAACGATGCCGCTTACTGACGCGCCTAATACTTTTCTGATGCCTACTTCTTTGGTTCGCTGCTCCGCCATAAATGAAACGAAGCCATACAAGCCAAGACAGGAAATAAATATGGCAATGCCTGCAAATATTTTAAACAATTGTGAAAGCTGGTTTTCCTGCTTGTAAAAGCTGGCAATTTTCTCATCAAGAAACTGGTATTCATAAACAAAATCGGGATAAGTTTTGTTCCAAAGCTTTTCTATTGCTTCCAAAGTCTGTTTCGCTTGTTGCGGTTGTATTTTTATGTTGAATACCCTGTATACCAATTTCCACGAACCAAGCGCGATCGGCTTCAATTCTTTTTTCATTGAGTTGCCGTTAAAATCTTTTACTACTCCAACAACAGGTGCAATGATATTACCGTTAAAAATATTTATTTTTTTCCCCAGAATATCCTCTGGATTTTTAAACCCTAATTTTTTCACCATCAGTTCATTCACTACAAATCCGTTTACTGAGTCGGCCGGATAATACGGCCTGCCCGCGATAAACTGAATATTATACGTTTTAAAGTAATCAGCATCTGCCCATTTAAAATCGGGGTTGAAGTCTGATTTTTTTGTAGCATTATCAAATCTAAAATCACCGTCCCAACCCGCGTTGTCCATCGGGCTAAACGTGCTGAGGCTCACATTTTTTACCCCGGCCAGTTGCAGCAATTGTGTTTTTAATGCATCTGATTTAAACTGGCGCGCGCTGTCGTTCGCCGTGGGCACCATAACGATTGCATCTTTATCAAAACCCATAGATGCATTTTGAAAAAAATTCATTTGGCTCACAACAATTAATGTTCCAATAATCAAAGTCTGTGCAACAGTAAATTGGAAAACAACCAACACTCTTCTCATAGAAAGTCCACCTGCAGTTTTACTGGTAAATTTGCTTTTCAGGACTTTGATTGGATTAAATCCCGATAAAACGATTGCGGGATAGAAGCCTGATAAAAATGTAACAATAATAATAATACTGAATAAAAATGCAATCAAAGTAAAACCGGGCTGCATTCCCAGTGATATTTGTAAGAGGTTGTTGAGCACCGGCAATGCAATAAATGCAAACACGATAGCTATAACAACTGAGCCGAGTGTAATTAGAAAAGTTTCACTTAAAAATTGAATGATCAGTTGCTTTTTACTACTGCCCAAAACTTTTCTGATACCTACTTCTTTTGAACGGTTTACTGCCTGTGCGGTAGCAAGATTTATAAAGTTTATACAGGCAATAATTAAAAGAAATATGCCTATTAAACTTAATGCGGTGATCAATACTTTGCTGAATGTGCTTCCCCTGTAAGTCCCGAACTCGCTCTGATAGTGTATATTGCCTAACGGCTGTAAAATATAACCATGGTTTGCATATTCTGTTGGCGTATACTTTTTTACGAAGGTTTTAAGGTTGTTATCGAATTGCCGTGACGACATATTTTTTGGAAGCACTACATAGGTGTTTAAAGATCCGTCCTGGATTGACCAATCCGTTGAACCGTCCTCTCCCTGGGAAGTTTTGAAAGAAAGCACAACCTGCAGTGGAAAGTCAGTGTTGGCAGGAATATTTTTCAGGACGCCTGTTACCTTGCAAACTTTATTTTTATCATTATCATACATAATGAATTTACCTATGGCTTCATGCCAGTCTCCAAAATATTTTTCTGCCGTTTCCTGCGTGATCACTGCAGTATTTACTTCTGATAAAGCAGTTTTTGAATCGCCTGCGAGGAATGGAAAATTGAATATGTCGAAAAATTCAGGTTCAGCAAAAAACACATTTTCTTTAAATTTCTTTTCCGGCGCATTGGCTTTATCATTCAGTAAAGTTATCTGCTGATTATCCCGCCCAAATATGCGGGCAACATGCTCCAGTTGCGGATAGTCTGTTCGCAGGGCTTCTGCGACAGGAAAGGCACTCCCTTTCGAATAACTCATTCCATTCCTGGTTTTCGTTGCACCAACCACTCTGTAAATGCGCTCTTTGTTTTTATGAAAATTATCAAAGCTTGTTTCATATTGAATTAATAAGAAAATAAGCAGGCTGGCTCCAATGCCCACAGCTAACCCGATCGTATTAATGGCGACGTAGGATTTATGACTGCGTAAATTTTGCCAGGCGGTTTTTAAATGATTTTTCAACATAATGGAAGTAGTATTAAGAATTGAGAAAGACTGAAGTAAAAAGCGCCAAGAACGTGCCGTTTACTTATTAAATTGGGGGGCAACGAGATGTGAACTTACAAAAAATAAAAAATGTACGTTTCTGATACAGTCATC
This sequence comes from uncultured Bacteroidota bacterium, assembly GCA_963757975.1. Taxonomy (GTDB): domain Bacteria; phylum Bacteroidota; class Bacteroidia; order Chitinophagales; family Chitinophagaceae; genus Puia. Next base: position 7,281 of record CAVWUD010000002.1, on the reverse strand, counting down.
GTTCACTTATAGGATTTTTAAAATGCCTGCTGCGGATTATTCTTTATTTCCTGACCGCGCTATGGATTCTTTGAACGTGGCGACAGGCTTTTCGTTATATCCATCTACAATCATCATTGCCTGATACCAGATATAAACAGGCACGGGTAATTTGCCGTAATTGTCATTCAGATATTTTTTCTTATCCTGACCCTCCGGAACAGGATTGGGCATAAATTTCATATAATTCTCAAATCGCTGCCTGCTAAAATTGCTATACGCAGTATCGGTTTCCCGCCAGTAAGCGATATCAATGCGGTCGGCTGCCATTTCACTGGAATATGAATCAGTTACCTGTTGCTGACAGGCACGCCACCAGTGACCGAGTTCGTGAATGAAAATCCAGCGGTGGACGCTGGACTCAAAATAATTCTCACCTGAATATCCATATCTTTTCCCGGCCCTGATGAATAATTCTTTATCACTTTCCGGCAGCGTTTTCCAATCACTGGTATGAAGTGTGTTGGTTGAATCATTGTAATTCCCGAAGGAAGCTGGGTTATCCATGATGATTTCAGGCCGATTCAATCTGGGATGGTATCCCATGGCTTCTATCCTGCTGATGAAATTATTTCGGAGAGCTATTAGCTTGTTTTTCTCAGTTACTGAATCGGTATTTGTCTGGGCATTAAGATTTGTTGAAATGATTACTAATAAATACCATAGAAAGCCGGACTTAATGCAGGCAACATATTTCATGGTAAAAGGTTTTTTACCAAGGTAATTGTTATTAGATAAATTATGAATTATCTCAATAAGGCTATGAATTATGGGATATGAGCTATGAGTTCCTCATATCTCATATCTCATAGCTCATATCTCATAGCTCATACCTCATAGCTCATTCCGAACGCAGACTCCTTGTCGGGTTCGCCGTGGCTGCGCGAATCGCCTGGAAGCTCACCGTAATAAGGGTAATGATGATGGACAATGCGATCACCAAGATAAAAACGCCGGCACCGATATCGATCTTGTATTTATAATCCTTAAGCCATTCATTCATAAAATACCAGGCGACTGGTACAGCAATGACGCAGGAAATCAATACCAGTTTTACAAAATCTTTAGATAGCAATTGCCAGAGACTGAGTACGCTGGCGCCCAATACTTTTCTCACCCCAATTTCCTTGACGCGTTGCTCTGCAGTAAAAGAAGCCAGTCCGAAAAGTCCCAGGCAGGAAATAAAAATCGCGATCACGGCGATGATGGCGGCCAGGCTGCCCACGAGTTCTTCATAGTTGAATTTCTTCGCATATTCTGTATCGGCAAAACGATACACAAAGGGAAAGGCCGGATTGTATCTGTCAAATATGGGTTGAATCCTTTTAATGGCATCCGATGCGGACATTTTTGGATTCATTCTCACGTTCACGAATCCAACCCACTCTTTATTGAAAATTATCGTAAGCGGTGAAATCGGTCGGAAGGGCGACTCCATCTGGATATCGGGTATCAGGCCGATCACCGTCATTTTTTTATCATTCCATTTCAATAGCTCTCCAACCGGATTCTTAAGCCCCATCCGTTTAACCGCAGCTTCGTTCAGAATAACTGAATTGGAATCAGCATAATCCCGCGAGAAATCTCTTCCGGCAATTAATTTTATCCCGATGGTCTTCGTATAGTCGTAAGCGGTAGCAATCGTAGAAAAGATTACAGTTTTTTCGATCGGCTGACTGCCCTTCCATTCCCAACCGTCGTTATTGCTAAAAATATCCGAGGGCGGGGAATTGCTTTGACATACGGAAACAACAGCCCCGGAGCTCAGCAGGTCCGCGCGTAACGCTTCGTAATTTTTGGCGATATCGTCCGACCAGTCCACAGAAATCAGTCCCTTGTTATCAAACCCAATCGGCCGGTTTTTACCGAATTGGATTTCCTGGTAAATGATCGTAGTACCGATCATTAATATAACGGAACTGGCGAATTGTAAAACCACAAGTATTTTCCGGGGTAATGCATCAGACCTGCCAATATTCAAATTTCCTTTCAGCGTGTTGACAGGATTAAACGACGAAAGATAAAACGCAGGGTAACTACCAGCCAATAATCCCGTAAGCAAGGTAAAAACAATCATCACGATCCAAAATAAGGGACTGCCGATTTGAAGACTCATATCCTTTTCTGTCAGCCTGTTGAAATAAGGTAGTGTGAGGGCTACAATCCCCAGGGCAAAAAGGAAAGCCAGAAAGGAAATAAAAAGAGACTCACTGAGAAACTGGCGGATCAGTTGACCGCGGTCTGATCCTACCGCTTTACGAACACCTACTTCTTTAGCTCTTTTTTCTGAACGGGCGGTACTCAGGTTCATGAAATTAATACAGGCGATAAGCAATACCACGAGACCCAAAATGCCAAACATTCTCACGTATTTGATAAAGCCACCGGTATTTTCTGCATTTTCAAAATCACCGTACAGGCGCCATTTGGACATGGGGTGAATGAAAACTTCAGGTTTAATAAGCTTGTCATATTCTCATCCGTGAAATGTGAGATCACCACATTTTTAATTTTTGCATCCACGGCTTTTTCAGTGGCATGATCATTCAGCTGAACAAAAATCTGCCATGAATTATTTCCCCAGTTGGTTTTATGATATTGTTTGACCCAGGAATAGATCGCCTCCTGCAATTGAAAGGGTATCAGGTAATCAAATTGAAGTGAACTATTCTTGGGCAGTTTGGAAACTACAGCAGTGACTTTCAGGTCGACCGTGTTATCCAGCTCTGACAATTTTATTCAGTGGATTTTCATTAGGGAAAAGCGCCTTTGCGGTTTCTTCGGTCAAAACGATGGAACGCGGCTCGTGCAGGGGGTCTTTATCACCACTCAGGATATTCAGGGAAAACATGCTCACCGCATCCTCACCAATATAATGTCCGTACTTACTGATTTTTTTATCTCCGTATACCAGGGAATGATTCTGTCCCCAGTCGCACATGGCCACTCCCTTCATATCCGGATATTTTGCCTTCAGTTCTTCGCCCAGGGGATAAGGAAGAGCGGTCTGTGTACCCCTTTTCCCGTCGAAAGTCTGGTGCATCATCACCTGATAAATCGAATCATAGTTTTTAAACAGCCTGTTGGCGGAAAGTTCATCAGAAATCCACAAACCGATGATCATGGCCACGGCCATGCCTGCCGCAAGACCAAGAATATTGATGAAGGAATAGGTCTTGCTTTTCAGCAGGTTTCTCCAGGCGATTTTCAAATTGTTCTTAAACACTTTTTTAATTGTTAATTGTCAATTGATAATTGTTAACGCTGATTTGTAAGTTCAAAACCAACAAAGTGCCAGTATTATAAAATATTAGTAGTCAATAGGGTATGCTAAAATATGATTGGGAAACGTACGAATCTGGGCAGTCTATGTGCGGTTTTCATTAGTTATAAGACGCAGATAATTTTTTAATGTTGCACCTGCCAGGTATCTGAATTATAAATTTTATTGATTCGCTTTCAAAGTTTGAATTTGTTTCTTTAGGTTTTCGTTGGAAGGGTCCAGGGCAGATTCTTTTTCATAAAATTCAATGGCATGAATCTTATCGCCTGCTTTTAAATAACCATCACCCAGGCCATCGTAAACATTCGCGGAATTTGGATAATTTTCCACGTTAAGTTTGAAGACTTTTATTGCATCATCTATATGATTCGATCTCAAAAGAAAATAGGCATAACTGTTTATTGTCAATTCGCCAAAATCGTAACGGGCATCCCCATTCTTTTGCAGAACCCTGTATAAGGCAATCGCTGAATCCATCCCAAGGGTTTGCGATTTTTCATGAAGGAAATAACTTCCGTTGATTTTAGGTAAAGTGTAAGGTTTATCCTCCATAATATTGAGAATCGCGGTGCGGATTTCATAAGCGGGCATATGCCTGAGGTTGCTGAGTTCAATAATGGTAGTTTTTTCACCGGGTATTCGTTCCAGGTAAGAAATATAACCACTGAAAGCCCCGTCATGGTGAAAATCTTCTGCATTATTGTACGTACCGATCCACCATCCGTAACCATAACTCATCTCACCAAATAAAGCGTCTCTGCGATTCAGCGCCGGATTTTTCATGAAGACTGATGAAGGTGTAAATGCATCCGTAAGTGTTTGCGGCTTCACCAATTTACAATGATAGAGTTCCTGGTCCCACTTATATAAATCATCGACTGTAGAAATGATGGAAGCATTTCCACCCATATAAGTATCATAGCTGTCGACCGTCCCATAGATAGTATATCCGATTGCCCGTGTTTTATCAGGATGACTTATTTCATTTACAAAAGTCTGGTTCATGCCCAACGGCTTAAAAATGTTGGTTGTCATAAATTCGTTGAGACTTTCTCCCGAAATTTTCTCGATAATCATTCCCAGGAGCGAATAGCCGGCATTGCAGTATTCAAATTTCTCACCAGGGGTGAAACGCAGCGATTCCTGTTTCATCAGAATATTGAAAACATCTTTTTCAGTCATATCGGGATAGTCGTCAAAGAGCGCCAGCCCGGAAATATGATAAAGCAAATGACGGATAGTCACCGGTTCCATACATGCAGGTAGCTCAGGAAAAAAAACTCTGATGTGCTCATCATATTCCAACTTACCTCTATCCCTCAAAATCATAATTCCCATCGCTGTGAATTGTTTTGAAACAGAACCAATATATTCTTTAGTTTCAGGGGTGAATGGTACTTTGTTTTGCCTGTCCGCCAACCCGAAGGCTTTCTTATAGATCAGTCTTCCATGATCAGCAACTAATATTGAGCCAGTGAACTGTCCGCGATTATTAAGAGCGGTCATTAAAGAATCTATTTTTCTTTCTTTCACACTGTGATTGGATGCAACATTCTTATTCCTTTCAGGGCTTGAAGAAATTAAAAATTCACACGTAATTATAATAATGATAGCAAGAACGATTCTTTTCATTTCTATTCATGATTATTAATCATAGGCTGCACCGACTATTATGCCAGTTTTTCAAGTTCCTGATTATGAAGACATCACTTACATTGATGCATCGACTGATTGTTCGTTTTTAATACAAAGAATGTTTGGTTTAGTACGGTACTAGGACCTTATGTGAGAAGTTTTACCTGGCCTCAACAGCGGTTACTTCTTTGGAACCTGTGGTTGGTGAATTGGTAGGCATTTCAACTATTTCGCTTTTATTTTTATTCATGAAGGAAAGTGTCATTGCTTTTTGTTCAAGAATGAAAATATAATATTTACCAGGAATGATTATTAGGCTCTCAGAATCCGCATCACGACTACTTAAACATGGAGGAATTTTTAACTAAATTAGATTTTTACTACTCGCTTTTATTAAAACCTATTCGCTGCCTGTCTTCCCATTTTATTATCTCTGCCTTTTGATCAAGCAGATTTTCAATTGCCTCATAGATTTGATTCAATTGGGCATCATGACCTCCTTGCCAGCATGGTAACTCCATGTTCAGTAAAAGCATATGGTGTTGCCGTTTTAGGACGTTTTACATGATATGTCATCACAGTTTGTGATGACATAGTTACCCATTCTTCAGAATCCAATCTAAACATAAAATCATCTGGAAAACTGCTAGAATTACGTTTTATCGCCTGATTTAAGACCCTGGTTTCTACTTCATAAAGTTCCGCAAGGTCAAAGTCAAGCATTACTTTCACGCCTCTGGCTTTATATATTTTCTGCTGTATTACTGTATCTGAATAAAACAGGTTTAAAAATTAAACATTCAATATATTCTTTACCGTGTACTTATGTATGTATAATCACCCTACGACGTTTCTTCTTTTATCTTATTGTTGAGCCAGATTAATTGACTATTTTATTGGTTCAAGTTCTGTCGACATGCTGAATAATATTCCCGGAATTGCGATAATCATTATTGTTTTTGTTTTTATCGCAAGCCCCTGGCTACTCAATAAAATAAAACATAAACAGAACAGCCCTGATCTTTCAAATGCAGCGACTGCTGCAGATATGCAAATATTGGATCAGCCCGTGTCATTCGGATATAAATGTATGTGGTTCGCTATAAAATCTGTTCATACGGAAGAGCTGATAAAAATCCTGAACCTTTCCAATGTCAGACCCTGCAACTGGAATATCGGCATAGAAAAAGCATATGAAAATGCTGTTTTTATCACACCACCCATCAATGGTTGGACAATTGCCTGTGGCCGGGGACTGCCACACGGAGACAGCAAACAAGGAATAGAATTCGTAAAAAGTATTTTACAAAATTTGAGCAGGGAATATGGAGAAGCGCAGTTTTTTTGCACGAACCGTATAGTTGAACTTCATTCCTGGATAAAAGCAGTTGAAGGAAATATTCAGCGTGTGTATTCCTATCTTGGTGAGTCGGGCGAAAATATTTTGGTTGAAGGTGAACCCACTGATTTTGAAAAAAGTCTTCACCTGGTAAATACATTTTCCGATGAAGCGAAAGAAAAAAATTATTTTGAACGTGAGGATATAAACTTACCCGATGAAGAAACCGTAATGAAAGTTGCAGAAAACTGGAGCATCGATCCATCTACCCTGGAAAGCAGGAATGATATCATACCTGCCCTGGGTTTTTTGGGAGAAAGATAAACTCAGAATGTAGGTTCTTATCCAACATCATATAAACCGTTTTCAACAGTCAACGGTACTGGTACAGGAATAGGTTTATGAACAAGATGTCCTTTCACCCAATGTTCGAGTCTGAAGTTGAGCGGCTCCAGCAATGCGGCTAAAGTTACAAGAAACAGCATTTCCCATATCGGGTTTTCATTTGTCAATTGACTAACATATGGATATATCAGATCCGGTAATGAATTCAAAAAATAGGAGTAAGCTTAAAATTCCCAGAAATTCAACAACACGAGGTTTGACTTTTGTTCGACTGAGAAGAAGTACCCCTATAAAGAATATAGGAATAAAAACGCCAATAGCCAGTAATTGCAAGTTCCTTACATGATCTTCCTCCGCCTTCCTTTTTCTCGGCTGCGATCTCCTGCTGGCGCAACGATTCTTCAAAGTCAGGTTTTGTATCGCCTTGATTTTTTCTTGACTGAATATTTTGTCTTTCGTTCAATCACTGCGGATAAATACGTATAGCGCTATCTACCTGTGATGTTGTTTATAATAATCCGCAAGGAAATTAGCCGTGCCTTAAAACATATTTTTCAATTCCACCTTTACGTGCAATGTCATAAGAATGCATTGCATATAGCAGGCAGGAATCATCCTGTTCCTGCTGCTGAAATATTTT
>CAVWUD010000001.1:2500-168373 GCA_963757975.1 uncultured Bacteroidota bacterium | reverse complement strand
AAAAAAATAAATTCGTCTTTTGGTATTGGTAATACCGCAATCATCCCGACACCGCCGGCATGAATTTTTGAGCAACCGATACGAGTATATACTCGATAGTGAGGCATTAATTTTAATTCCACTACATTTCCCATTTTAATTTAAAATCGACCGCACAAAGATTCAGCTCATTCCCAAATCGACTTCCACAACTCCTTCATCGGTTCGTCCCTAAATGAATATGCTCGGTATGCATACACATTAATGGAACCCCCAATCAAAAAGAGCAAAAGAATGAAAAATCCAATCAACTTCTGGTGATCGGCCACAAAAGGGCACCTATAGCAAATCAAAACGCAAAAGAATTCTGAAAAACCGACGAACATAGCCCAAAAAGCGATTTGATAAGGAATCCAGGTTTTCCATCCATCAGACTCATGACGAAAACTATTTACTTTTTGTTCGTCCTCCATTGAAACATAGAGGCTAATTTGACCATAATACCAAGCCAGTAGAGATCTTTGCTTATAAAAGAAAAGTGCTGCAATCAGAAAAGCAAAACAAACCTAATAAGCAATAAATGTAAGAGCTATTCCACAAATTCACGGCTCCGAGTATTTTGGTATCTTGAAAAAGCAGCTTGTCAGCACTAAAGCCCAGTGCAAATACACAAAATGTGGAAAGGACCCCCATGATAGTCATTTCCTTATCCAGGTAATCCAAATAAACTTTAATATTTTCGTTTTTATCTGTCATTGTATTCACTGCTTCGCTAATGTAATTTAACCTTATTCTCATACAATCCGTTAAGACAACGTATTTTGACCCAATGAAAAAGAACCCTTAATATGGTGTAAAATATTCTCTGATCAGAGTTTTTTCCTCCTACGTGTTTACCCTTAGGTGATAGCCTGATTTGTATGGTTTCATTACGTATCATATCGTATCATACAATATCGTACCGTATCATGGTGCTTCATAATCTGGCCACTACATACAAACGCTTGTGTGAAATAGAAATTCGTACAGATTTGGCACTAGCTATTGGCGACTAAAGGCCACGCCTTTGAGAAATCGATTTAAACATTCGTTTCTGCCCCCTATACTTTGTTTATGAAAGACTTAAATATTTAATAAGCTAGTGTAACCTTTTTCTTCAATTTCGCTAGCTTGTAATAAATGGAATTGGCAAGGTTTGCTTTCTCAGGTACGGCGTCAACATATCTTCGCTTGTGATGAATATTGATTTTATTGAAAAGTCTGTAATGTCTGTCCCATATTTTTTACCGTTATTTGTCGCTTGTTCGCTTCGAGCCATTGGTGTCTTCTCACATGTTTATCTATCCAGCCCATCTCTGTTTTACTCCCAAAAAGCTTTTCCACTTCCTCTATCATCTCCTTGATGTTTCTACTTGGGGACATACTCTTGCATTCAAGACTAAATAGAATTTTCCTTGTAGTATCTAATACTAAAACATCTATATCTCCAATGTCAATGCCATTTTTTAGGTCATAGCTTGGACCTATGTAAACATCCTGATCAATACTTAAATCAGTCGGATCAATTGATTCCACAATTTTCTTAACCAAAGCATCACCTCTTTGCTGCGCGAATTCGCCAAGAACCTTTTTTACTTCACTATTTTCAAAAACTCTGAATCTATCTGAAAACAATTGGTCACCCAAATAGATTCTACTAATGTATAAAAGATGTCTTACACCCCAATAAGCGATTTTACCATCGCCATTTCCACCTGCATCTACAAGAACAATTGGTTTCCGCATAAAAGAAAGCATGCGATTAAAACGCCAAGGCATAATATCAATAAACTCAAATCCTTTCGGTAATTTTTCTAATTTTCCACGATTCGACAAAACCAAAAAGTTAATAGCATTTTCAAATTCTTTTCCATCGAAATAATCTATATATCTATTTACCTCATCCCTTAATAATATTAACGGAGCAGAAGCGTAAGGCGCCGTTTGAAGAAAGCCAATATGGCATAGACCTTCCATAAATTGGCATATACGAGTAAAAGAAATACCATAATCAGAAATAAATGCTTTGTCTAAACTTACGAGGCACATCCTTACCTTTAAGGTCCTCATTTTGAGGGAAAACCTGCTCAAATGTCGAAATTGCATCTGCAACATTTTCTTTTGCCTTAGATTCATAATAAGGGTAGAAACTTCACTGATTTGCTTCTTCTGTGTTCCAATTCTACCAGAAGGAAGAACACTCATCTTTACATCGAACAAATTAAAATGAATTTGGTCGCTTAATGAACCCCATGAATAATCTGATCCATAATGGCAACAAGTTCATCAACTGCCGCTATCGAAATACTTTTAGTTCCCTTAATTGGTTCGGCTGCCACATGCTCAATCAAGCAACGCAAAGCAATAGTGGTTCTATTTACTTCACCTAAGCTCTCCCGTAGGTCAATTTGGTGCTGTTCAATATTTACGAAACAAGCTATACGCGTTGGAGTCTGCACCCTCAATTCTTCCCGCTTTCTTATTAAACTTTCATTTAGACTGATAAATGACTTTAATAATTCGGTAGAATTATATTCTTGGATTTTACTTCTTAAAATTGGTAACAGCGCATTTTGAACTATTTTAAACGACAAATCATCCCTATCTTTTTGATCGTGAATTTCACCAACAGGGGGGCAGAGTGTGCCTAAGGCTGGCACAATGGAATTTAAAACAATACTGGTATCATATTCTTGGACGTACCGATGCTCCTTTAGGTTTCTTGAGTCAAGCATTAAGTTGTCACTGGTATCCAGAATAAAGAATTTCTTCTTCACTCCTAAAGGAGCCTTACTCTCAATTATATTCAATATTCTTTCTTCAGAAATTATAGGCTTGCCATTATTTGATAGTAATTTATTAAGGCCTAAAAGCAAGTGTTTCACCAAGACTCTTTCACCTTCGTTGTCTGCACCATATAAATAAGGAATGATTGAAGCAGGAATAATGATATTTAAAGAATTGTCTGTTGCCTCTGTTTTAAATTTGTCTGATAGATTTGGTTTACGAGTAAATTCCCTATCAATCGTTTCAAATTTATCAATTGGGATTAACTCAAATGTTATTGTTAAAGGCGTAATGCCGAGTGGTTTCAAATCTAATACAATATCCTCCTGTATTTGCCAAAGCCAATATGAAATCGCATCATTTACTTGCCAAAATATGTTACGAATTTCCCCTTTCAATTCTTTTAACTCTGATTTCGGTGAAACCCAAATAGGTTGACTAAACCCTTCTATTAAAAATTCAAGTTCCGAACTTAGCAATCCCATTAAATCAACATAGATAGGGGCATATTTATCTTTTCTTTCTACCTGAACATTTGCTATTCTTCCTTCAATGTTTTTAAGTGCAGAATGTTTATCTGTTTTATGTTTAGATTGTTTTATTAAGTCATCTGAATAGCCAACTTGAACATGAATTGAGTCATATTTAGTTTCATCAGAAAGGTAGAAGGATTCTTTATAATCCTTATACATCTTATATTGATCTAAGAATGAAAAACTTAACATCTTAGCACTAGGTATTTGTTCTTCTCTTGCAATGGAAAACTTCCAGAGGTCTAATGCTTTTGTTTCCTTCAAGTTCCACAATACATCTAATTCAAACATTGGAATCGCGATAGTTCTTGCATGTTCCTCTTTCATAATCGGGTACATAAAATCTCTTCCTATTGGAGAAAGAATAATAAAATCGAATATTTCATAACCAGCAAATTCAGATTTAGCTAAAACCAGGTCAATGACTTTCTTTTTGCGATTTTCATTATCCTTACGGTTACCAAAAACTTCCTTTCGTGTTGTGTTTTTTATTTTAAAGTTGGTTCCCTTGTCGTATAAGTATTGTATATAAGCAATTTTATCATCATCAAACCGATACAGACCTTCTCGTTCATGATTTTCTATATTTAACATAATAGCTTCAATATCTAATCGCTTAAATTTCATTTGTCCTAACTGAAGTTGCAGATTATTCCAAAGGAGACTGTGATATGCCTCATTTACTTCCCTCATGCAACCTGCCCTTTCCGCGGATGCCCAGATATAATCGGTTATTGCTAAACTTAAGGTAGCAGGCGAAACTACTACGTAACCTGTCTCAGTCCGTAAAATAGGCTTGTAAATTAATGGGCTTTCTTCAACATGGGGTGAACGTAAGTCAGGTGAATTTATATCAATTAGAAATTCATTGATAGCTTCAAATGCAATATGATTCTCACTACACAACTCTTTCATTTCTTCTATTGTAAATGTCACTGCCGCTTTTAAGCTGTTGAGAGATTTGTCATCGGGGACAACAATTTTTTTACCTTCTGCTGTTCCTTCTTGGTAACGTGTGCATCCTAGTCTGGTTGCAACGGTATTTGAAATAGTCAGGATTAAAGAAATTGTGTGTTTGCAGTTAATTATGAATTGCTTTGGTATTCCAGAATCAGGCCAGTGAAAAAGTGCCGCTAACAGATTGTTTAAAATAAAACTGCCATTTTCTGTAATGCCAGGAAATAGCAAGTAGTCGCCTCCATAAAAGGTAACTAAATCAGTAAATAAGTTGATAGGAGGATCTTCTAAGTAATGCGATGGATATTCTGCATCCAGAAATTCTCTAATAACTTTTGAATCGGGTATTTCATTGCCATTATTGTAATGATTAATTGCAGTTCTTGTCAATTCTTCCGATCTCACATATTTACCATGGTTTTCAGGAAGAAGAGAAAGGCCAGCAAATGATTGAAGCAAAGCTTTAGTATTATATTTCGAAAAAAATGGATTACCATGCACTTTAATTACTTCTGAAGAGACCTTCTTACTTTTCGGCCTAGGTTTGTCTATACAACATCTTTTATATTTTTTACCGCTACCACAAGGACAAGGGGCATTTTTACTAGGTTCCATAACGGAGATTTAATCTCGCTTTAAAGGTCGGTAAGAAAATTATTCTTAGATCAAAATTTATCTGAATTAAAGTGTGCTTAAACAGTCTCACTGGCCCTGCCAAAATTCTCCCACTCATAGATAATTTGTTCGAATAACATTCATTGTGTCGCCGACAAGCATGTACGGTACCGCTATAATTTATTTTACGGTTCCTGGCGGCTCTCATAAATGTTTTCCCTTTGCAGCCATGGATTTTCACCTCAGCATAAGATACTTGAACGCATCATAGGCCATCACTCTGTGTCATATTGTGTCATTGTGCCCCAAAATCTCGATCAAACACTAAGCAAAAACCTTTAGATCTATAGGTCGAATTCAAAACTTAAACGAAATGGAACAATTGGAGTATTGCCGCGTAGCAATTAAAAATTATATTTGAAGGTCGAACGAAAATGGAACTATAACAAGGTCCCAAAAAAAGCAGCGTCTGCTATTTTTGAATAGATCCGTAAACACTTTTAAAAAATATTAACAAAGTTATTATCTAACATAGCTCATATTTACAGACTTTAAACAGACCCTTGATGTGTGACGAAATTAAAGAAATTATTCCCATAGTAGGTCTAATTGTTTCTATTTCTACATTAGGGTTTGGAATTTATGCATTTAACAAGTTTATTGGAAACGAAGCCGCTAAGCAGCAGCTTGCTCTTGTACTTGAGTTAGTTAAAATCCTAAATACTTCCCGTTTCCTTTACGTTTTTTGGCGAAAAAAATGCATTTGAGGGATATAAATTATACAACCTCTATCAGCTTTCAAATTTCACCCGGCGCCAAAACGAACCCAACTTTAGTGTACACCAACCGCGTCTTTATTCGATACCAATGGGTACAAATGAAATTGTCAATAACCCACTGCTGCCATATCCTATTGCCGATTCACTTTTAAAATTTCACAATTCTTTCAAATCAGAATTAAAAAGACCTTTTTCCGAAATGCCAGGAAGCTACTATGTCATCGGAGACACTAATCAAGGCAATGCAGAATTGTTACCAGCAGAAACATTCCAATATTTCGAAGGCGGTATTAGTGAATTAATTTATTTGTCAAGCCATTTAAAATTAACGATTATTAATTGGTTGAAATCAAAAGGTGTTAAGGAAATAAATACTACAATCTTTGATCTAAAAACTCTATAAATAACTGCCAAAAATCACAAGTTATCATTGCAAATCATTCTTCATAATACGTACCCATGTCATTGCCCATTCTCTAATCGAAATTCATTACTTAAGAGGTAAGCCACAGGTTGTTGTTGGCTTTAATTGATCTTTATGAATGCATTTCAAAAGCCGAAAACGACAATTAATTCTGTTGGATCGATTAAAATAAAGGATTTAGTTTCGTGAAATGAGATTTGCTTTGAATGACATCAATAGGATTGAAGCTACCAGGGGTTCTAAAGGTATTTGCCCAGGTTGCGGTTCGGAACTAGTTGCGAAATGTGGCGAAACTAAAATACATCATTGGGCTCATAAAGGCTCTCGCAATTGTGATCCCTGGTGGGAAAATGAAACAGAATGGCATCGATTATGGAAAAATAATTTTTCTACCGAATGGCAAGAAACTATTTTACACGATGCGCAAAGTGGTGAAAAGCATATAGCTGATATTCGTACAAAATACGGACTTGTCGTTGAGTTTCAGCATTCACATATCGAACCTGCTGAACGTAGAGCACGTGAAGATTTCTATAAAAACATGCTTTGGGTTGTTGACGGCAGTCGACTTAAAAGGGACTACCCTCGTTTTTTCAAAGAGTTGGAAAGCTTTCGTTTAACAAATATACAAGGCTACTATTTAGTCGATTTTCCAGAAAAGTGTTTTCCTTCAAGCTGGTTAGGAAGTTCCGTACCGGTTATTTTTGATTTTAGAGGTATCGAACCAATTAGATATGCAAGTGACAAGAGATATCCTCTTTATTATTTATTTCCCCGAACAAATAAAATGGAAACTGTTCTTGCAGTGATATCTCGTGAATCTTTTGTAAATAATATTAATAGCGGAGTATTATTTAAAACTCAACCACTGTAAACTGCGAAAAGTTCGTCACACTAATTACGTATCATTGAGTATCATTAGGTATCATACCGTATCAATTTGATCCATAATCTGGCCACCAAAATAAGGCAACTCACAAAAACAAGATTTAGTAACAGTTTAGTAGCGAATAAAAGGCTACTAAAGGCGAAAAAAAGCAACTAAAGGCAAATGAAATACAGTGAAAATGAATGTACTCCGCATGGAACGCGCATCCATCGTGGAGTCGTTACTTCCCGATACAAAACATACTAAAGATATAGGTGATTTATTCTACCTAGGCTATTTCGCTGGTTATCTCACCAAAATAAAAGAAGGAAGTGCCGTAGTGAAGAAACTTGGGCATAGAACATTTCAACGCCCTGGATGCTTTCCTCCCCAAGCTGTCCCAAACAGCTTAGTTAACCAATCTTCACATAGTCTGCCTGGTTTAAATTTTACATACAATTACACAATTTCATTTCCACAAACGATTTTAGACTGTCTAAAAAATAAATCTTGGATAACAACTTTAAAAAAATTCATAGAATAAGTTATTTATTTAATATTCCTCCTTTCTATCCTAAAGTATATTAAAGTAAATCCCTTACTATATAAGTGTTTAAAAATCTATTATGGAAAGCGATGGATGTGAACTAGACCATTTTTGATCTAGTAACATGCCAAACATACTATTTTTTTGAATCCTTAAAAATCGGGGAGTCGAAGAAATCTTTTAATGATATGCCAAGATCATTGCAGAAATTATTAACCATATATATGGAAGCCGCTTTACCTTTTTCATTTTTATTATAGGATTGTTTATCTCTTCCAGTTTCATAAGCAAAATCCTTTTGTGATTTGCCTGTTTTCTTTCTCAATTGAGTCATCCTTTTGCCTATGGCTTCTCTCAATTTAATATCAACATTGTTCAACTTTTCAGGCATACTGCAAGCTGAACTTTATTGTTGTAAAAAATCAGTAAGCCATATGACGAACTTTCTAAAAACTTCCTATATTTATATTTCAATAGCTAATTTTGCGATTCTTCAAATAATTGAAGCTTTCGCTTTGAGTCTCTGTTTGGAAAACCTGCAAATTTTCACTGGACAGGAGACAATAAGCTAAGGGCTCACGTTTCGGCGTGGGCTCACTTGTTGTGTCCAAGGTCCTTTGCAGGTACCTCCAAACCAATAATGTGAGTTCCACGCTAATTTTTTTGGCGATTATTAAAGACTCAGGAAAAGCATCAGTTTATGGAATCGCTCCCAAAAAATAGGGATGCGAACTAAAATTCATTTATAACGACCTGCCGAAAGTTAATATCCCTAAGGGAAGCCGCGCAATAAACATTTCAGAATTCAATACTCCTTTTGAATCAAATACTTACCTAAATACTAGTGATCCTGCAATTTTCACCTCAGTTTACCAGGCACTCTATCCCTATACTTTCTTTTATGCTTGCCGTTTTGTTTCCTATGAAAATGCAGAAGATATAGTTGCGTCTGTATTTCTAAAACTTTGGAAAATACCTAATACTTCATTTGCAAACATTTACCATATCAAGGCATACCTGCGTGTTTGTATAAAAAACGCCAGCCTTACGCATATGCGGGCTGAAAAAAACCGCATGAAAAAAGCAGCAGGCATGGAGGAAGAAAGAGAATCAGAACAGGATACTGCTTTTAGAGATTTGTCGGGGAAGGCTGAAATCCACGCAGAGAAGATGAAAAAAAGAGTATTAGAAATTATAGAGAAATTGCCATTAAAATGCCAGACGGTATTCAAAATGGCCTACCTGGAGGGGTTAAAAAATAAACAAATCGCTCATACCCTGCGCATTTCTGAAAATACTGTTAAGACTCATAAACAAATATGCGCTTAAAAAGACTTCGGATGGATTTGTTATCCATCATTATATTCCAGATTTGTCTGTATAATCTTATTTAAACTGATCTTGCTTTGGGTTAAAAAACAAGAGATTAATTTTTGGAGCTCTCACCCCAAATGTAGCCTCCTGAGTATTCATATAACAGTAACTTTATTTAGAAATGAAACCTTCTGAAAAAATTGCAGAACTCCTGTTCCGCTATTTGCGGAATGAACTGACGCCGGATCAGCAAAGGGAACTGGATGAATGGCGAAGTGCTTCTCCTATGAACGAAGAAATTTTCAGACAGGAAACGGACCTGGAAAATATTAGCAGGGATCTGAAAGAAATGTATGCGCATAAAGAAGGGGTATGGCAAAAAATGTTGGAAAAAATGCCTGAACTCGCGCAAACACCTGTAAGAAAAATAGGTTTCAAATTCATATGGGCAGCTGCTACAGTCACATTGTTACTCGTCCTTGCAGAAGGAGTGGTTCTTTATCGTAAAAAAATCCACGGGAAAGATCAGGTGCCGGTTCATACAATGGCCGCAACTACGGATATTCCTGCAGGCAGACCGCAGGCAACCTTAACACTCGCGAATGGTAGGAGCATCTTACTCGATTCCGTCCAAAAAGGGTTACTGGCCGAACAGGGAACATCTAAAATTATTAAACAGGATAGTGCTTCGCTGAATTATCAATCCGGCCCAATGAAGGATATGGTTGGAACACTAAACCAGTATAATATACTAAGTACTCCACGAGGTGGTGAATATAGTGTGGTATTACCGGATGGTTCAAAGGTCTGGCTCAATGCAGCATCCAGTCTGCGTTATCCCATTGCCTTCTCAGATAAGGAAAGAAAGGTTGAACTAATCGGTGAAGCATATTTCGAAGTAACGAAAACCCAAATACCATTTACAGTTATTGTACCGGCCTTCCATGGTTCAGGTACTGGGAACCCATTTTAATATCATGGCCTATGGCGATGAGCCCTATGAAGCCACTACCCTGTTGGAAGGAAAAGTAAAAGTCAGCCTGGGATCTGAAAACAGGATCATTACCCCTGGTGAACAGGTAAAGATTACGGGTCATTCTATTGCTGTGATTAAAGATGAGGATGTTGAAGCTGTCGTTGCATGGCGAAATGGAAGAACTTTTTTCAAAGATGCAGATGTGCCTGAGATCCTGCGCCTGATATCACGCTGGTACTACGTAGATGTAGTTTATCAGGGCAATATTTCAACACGACATATAAACGGAGCTATTTCACGAACTGCGCCTTTATCGGAGCTTTTGAAAATACTTGAGTTGAACAATATACATTTTCAGATGGAGGGTAAAAAAATGATTGTAACACCTTAAATATTCAGCCTATGGTTTAAGTGCTCTTACTATCCGGTACCCAAACAAAAACCGTCCCGCGGAAAGGCGAGACGGCCGGAGTCGGGTTACCCGGTATAAATAATTGTGACACCATTTATTGTATAACCCAACCAAAACAAAGATATGCAACGAAAAGCTAGAAGCATCTTCCTTTTTTTGTTTGCTGCCCTGCTCCAGGTTAGCGTAGAAGTACAAGCTCAGGAAAAAATCACCATATCAGAAAAGAACGCAAGCCTCGAAAAAGTATTCGGGGATATTCAAAAACAAACCAGTTATAATATCTGGTTCGACAAAGCATTGCTCGAAAAAACTTCACGCGTCAACATCAACCTAAAGGATGTTACCCTGGAGCAGGCGCTCACCGTTAGTTGCGCAGGCCAGCCTTTGGAATTCAGCATTGTAGGGAAAAGTGTGGTGATCAAAGAAAAAGAGCAACAGAAAACCAATGCCCCGGGAAAGATTACAATTAAAGGAAGGGTAACTGATGAAAAGGGATTACCACTGGAAGGAGCGAATGTGTTTATCAAAGGAACGCACCACGGAATAGAAACAAACCCCAATGGGTTTTTTGAATTGAAGACAGACCAAAATAATGTACAGCTGGAAATTTCTTTTTCCGGATACTTTCAAAACTCATTGACGCAAACGGATCAGAATTTACCCGGATTTTTTTATCCGTCTCAAAAAATCCACTGGACATAGTACAAAAAATTGCGTATGGAACTACATCCAGAAGATTAAATACCGGTGATATCTCCACGGTTACTGAGGAAACCATCTCAAGGCAACCGGTTTCAAATCCGCTGGCGGCGCTGGAAGGACAACTCCGGTCTCGTAGTAACTCAAAATACTGGAGTCCCGGGTGGTAGCTTTACGGTTCAGATCAGGGGACAAAACAGCATTCGCTTTGATGGGAACAATCCATTTTATTGTTGATGGAGTTCCATTTTCCTCAACTGGTATAGGTTCTTCCTATAGTGTCATAACCGGGCAGGGAAGTCCCTTAAGTACCATTAGTCCTTCCGATATAGAAAGCATCGAAATCCTTAAAGACGCTGCAGCAACTTCAATATACGGATCCAGGGGCGCAAATGGTGTTATACTGATTACAACCAAAAAAGGAAAGAGCGGTAAAACCGAAGTGAACGCCAATATTTCAATCGGATGGGGAAATGTAACCCATGAAACGCCATTGCTTAATACAACACAATATCTCGCCATGCGACATGAAGCTTTCCGCAATGACGGCATTGTTCCTGACCCTTCAACCACTTACGCACCGGATCTATTTATTTGGGATACGACTCGTTATACAAACTGGCAAAAAGAATTGATGGGAGGAACTGCAAATATCACTGATGCACAATTATCCATTTCGGGAGGAAATGAAAATACTCAATTTTTACTTGGAGGAAATTTCTCGCAGGGAAACAACAGTCTTTCCCGGAGATTATAACTACAATAGGTCAAGCGGGCATATAAACCTGCAACATGCTTCAACCGATAAAAAATTCAGGTTGAGTTTTTCTGCGATTTATACCCTTGAAAATAATAATATCATTAGTCTCGACCTGATGAACCAGGCCCTCACTCTTGCACCGGATGCTCCTGCAGTATTTGATTCATCAGGTAATCTGAACTGGACCGGTAATTATAATAACCCCTTCGGTTATTTAAAAGACAGGTATAACATTCAAACCAATAACCTGATTAGTGATGCTGTACTGAGTTATCAGTTTACTAAGAGTCTGCAGGGGAAATTAAATCTTGGATACACAAAAATAAATACACAGGAAACCGGAATTACTCCGACAACTTCCTTCAACCCAGCCTATCAAATCACTTCGGGTTTTGCCAGTTTTGCTGAAAGTTCCGTTCAGACTACGATCATGGAGCCGCAACTCCTCTATCACAGACAATTTGGATTCAATCATTTACAAGTGCAGGCGGGTTTAACTTTTCTGCAGGATTTAAAAACGGCAGAAAGTCAGCTCTTCACGGGTTTTGCCAGTGATGCACTGTTGACAAACAAGGCCGCAGGAACACAATCATTGTCTTCTACTTCAAATGATTCTAAATACAGATACGAAGCGGCATTTGGAAGAATCAATTATAACTGGAATGAAGAATTTCTAATTGACCTGACGGGAAGACGAGACGGAAGCAGTCGTTTCGGTCCGGGAAACCAATTTGCCAATTTTTGGGCCGTCGGACTCGGGTGGATTTTTACCAAACTTACGGGAATTCAGTCCAAGTTACCCTGGCTGAGCTTTGGAAAACTAAGGGCCAGTTATGGAACTACAGGCAATGATCAGATCGGAGATTATCAATATCTGGATTCTTATACCAGTACTGATTATCCTTATCAGGGATCCGAGGGACTTTACCCGGTAAGATTATTCAATCCAAATTATGAATGGGAAATAAATCATAAGCTGGAGTTTGGTATGGAACTGGGTTTTATAAAAGACAGGATATACATTTCAGCAAGTTATTACCAGAATCGTTCTTCCAATCAACTGGTTGGTTATCCGTTGCCCCTGATTACAGGCTTCTCTTCCATACAGGGAAATTTGCCAGCGCAAATTCTTAATACCGGTGTTGAGATACAATTCAATGCAACTATTGTAAAATCGAACCGGTTTTCGTGGAACAGTTCCTTAAATCTTACTTTCCCGTCAAACAAGTTAGTTTTATTCCCAAACCTTGCCGTCACAAGTTATGCCAACACCTTAGTGCGGTCAATCCCTAAAGATTGTAAAAGCATTTCATGTATCCGGTGTAGATGGCCAAACAGGAATTTATCAGTTTACCAATAGTGAAGGTCATCCAACAACGAGTCCAATTTATCCTGATGATCTGACATGGTATAAGAAAATCGCCCAGCAATATTATGGAGGTTTTCAAAATAACTTTCAATACCAGGGTTGGGAACTGGCCATATTTTTTCAATTCGTCAAACAAACCGGTAGAAATTATTTATACAATAATGCAATTGCTCCGGGTATGTTCGGCAATCAGCCAACCTATGTATTAAACCGCTGGCAGAATCCCGGAGATCAGTCCGCCGTACAAAAATTTACCCAGGATTATAGTTCGGAGGCCTATGCTGTTTATTCCACGATTTCTTATTCAGGCGACAATACAATCAGTGATGCCTCTTTTATCAGGTTAAAAAACCTTTCCATATCATATATTTTACCATTGGATGGGAAGAAGGACCGGTTTCTGCGGGCTGCAAAAATTTTTCTGCAGGGACAGAATTTAATTACATGGACAAACTACCTGGGACCAGATCCTGAAAATCAAACCATGTTTTCCCTTCCACCCCTTCGTATCATAAGCTTAGGGGCTCAACTAACTTTTTAAATCATAACCCATGTCAGTCCATCTATATATAAAAAAGAATTTGCAACACTCTGTTTTCAAAATGTATCCGAAGGCTATATTTATTATACTATTCTTATTCGGGATTGGATCCTGCAAAAAATTTATTGAAGTATCAGCACCTGATACACAACTTATCAGTTCCGATGTATATGCAAGTGATGCTTCAGCCACTGCAGTGATGACCGGAATTTATAGCCGCATGATTGAATCACCCGGATTCGCCAGTCTTAATACCAGTTTATACGCGGAATTGTCTGCCGACGAATTTCTGAATGAATCACCTTCATCACAACAGGCCGAATTCTACAGTAATAATTTGAACCCTGGCAATTCCATGGTAAAAGGAATGTGGGGTGAAATATACCAATAATATACACAGTGAATGCCTTACTCGAAGGATTACAGAATTCTGCCGGTGTAAGTGCAGCGACAAAGAATCAGCTTATCGGTGAAGGACATTTCATAAGGGCCTTTTGTTATTTTTATTTGATTAATTTTTTTGGAGATGTGCCACTGGTAACCTCTACATTATATACGAGTAATGCTTTGCTTAGTCGAACTTCAAAGGATTCGGTTTACATCCAGGTATTAGCTGATTTGAAAGATGCACAAAACCGTTTAACACCAGATTATTCATATAGTAATGGAGAGAAAGTAAGACCCAATCAATTTGCTGCAACTGCCTTGCTGGCGAGAACCAATTGCTATTTGCAGGATTGGAATGATGCAGAAATTGAAGCTGGCTCACTTATTAGTCAACCCAATGTCGGGATTAAATGCAAGTCTTGACAGCGTTTTCCTTGCCAATAATACGGAAGTCATCTGGCAACTTAAACCTAACGCGGCGGCTAATACCTGGGAAGGTGGATCATTTATCATTTTATCTGCTCCCGATCTGATATCCCTGAATCCTTCCTTGTTAAGTGCCTTTGAACAGGGAGACTTAAGGAGAATGCATTGGGTTGATAGTATTAGTGTATCAGGTCTGGTATATTATTATCCATTTAAATACAAAATACAAACTTCTCAAACTGATTTTTCTGAATATTCGGTGGTCTTCAGGCTCGCTGAACAATACCTGATTCGGGCAGAAGCGCGTCTGAAACTGAATGATCTTCCTGGCGCAATCTCAGATTTGAATATAATTCGCAACCGTGCAGGGTTACCAAATACATCGGCCAATGACGCTGTTTCTGTCGGTCTTGCCATCGAACAGGAACGAAGAATAGAGCTCTTCAGTGAATGGGGGCATCGGTGGTTTGATCTGCAAAGAACCGGAAGAGCGGTTCAGGTGCTCAGCCCTGTTAAACCTGGTTACCAGGATAATGATGGGCTATACCCCATGCCTCAAACTGGAATTCAAAACGACCCTAATCTTTCACAAAACCCCGGATATGAATTCCCCTTTTCTCAGATTTAAAATTTTAATTATGAAACATTTCATGCAAATGCTTTTTGCAGGATGCTGCACGCTATTTTCTTATTTCGAATTATCGGCACAATCATCCATTCACCAATCCGCCTTTTTTGAATTATCAGGAGTCATCGAAGGATTGAGTGATACTGACCAGTTAATACTTCGATTTGCAAGTCCACGGTCTCTTTCAAATATAGTAGGTGATACTCCCTGTTTTTTTAATACACCCACCAACAAGGCAGGCTTTTCGTCACAAACTGCCTGCTGATGAACCTTTGTATACGATTAGTTTAGAAAAAAGGTGGGACGAGACTTTTTACTTTATGAATTTTATCGCTTCTCCCGGAGATAGCGTCAATCTAGAGGTGAACAAGCAGGGTGATAAGCAAATCATCCATTTTTCAGGAAGGGGTACCGTTAAATATCGTTGCAAGGAAGCCCTTCATAAGATTTACAAAGAGATGCAGGATAAGTGGGACGATAAGCTGAAGAATTACAGCAGTTTTAACTTCAACAGTTTTATGAAGGAAGATCATTATATTTTTTTAAACCGGTCCATGAAAATCCTGGAGAAGTACCGCCCTATTTTACCCATAAATGTTTATCAGAGGATAAAAGCGGATATTATTGGCGACACCAGAATAGCGATTTCGGATGATTTTTTAATTTCCTATTCAAATTCGGATACAATGCAAAAAAAGGTACTGAGAAAATGGTATTCCCGTTTTAATATGCCCATCAACAATATATCGGATACTATTCTTGCTTCATCTGAATCATATATTCAATATTTATGGAGAACCGTCTCAGTATCTGCAACACTCAACCATTCAGATATTCAGAAATTCAATACAGTGGACTATTATAATATAATCAAGAGAAATTTCTCAGGACTAGTGCGCGACAAATTGTTAATGCAACTATATTCTTATGGAAACCTTTTTTTTGAGAAAACAGAATTTTCCAGGGATAGTTGTTTCGCAGATGCGCTGGATTGGGTTCGCGATCCTGTAATCTATAAATTTTTACAAAACCAGTTGCAGATAGCCAAAAAAGGAAAGGCTGTTTTACCGCTTGAAATGGAGGATGCACATGGAAAAATGATTAATCTTAAAGATCTCAATGGAAAAATTATTTTGCTGGATGTTTGGTATACCGGATGCAGTGGCTGCGCTGGGTATGCTGCATCACTTGAAAATTCTATTTATCCGTTATTTGAAAAAGACACGAATATCATTTTTTTGAGTATTTGCGGAGACAGGGACAAAAAAACCTGGCTTAAAAGCATGGAGACAAATCGTTATACCCGAAAGGAAAATCTGAATGTATCAACAGGAGAATTAGCATTTAACCATCCATTTTTAAAGTACTATGGCTTTAATGGGGGCCTTATTCCATGATCATTGACAGAAGGGGGTATATATTCGCATTTGAACCACCCAAAAATGATATGGACTCACTGATAAAATTAATTTATGAAGCTTTATTAGCACCCTGATGACCTGCATGCTGCATCTCATAGACCAATAGATAATGGCCGATTATAACCGTAATAAGATGGCTAGATACACCCTAAATTGGTTTACCTTTTTACCTTCCAGGTCAGGAATATATATACTGTATCGGTATGTACCATTTTGTATATCGTAAATATCGATTACACTGGAAACTTTAAATGACTCCGGCGATTCATTGTCTGCCATGACATTTGAATTAACGTACAAGAAGTTTCCGGATATCGCGCTGCTTTTGTTAATCAATGTGGGAGGGGCGGCAAAAGTGATCTTATTTTCAGAGGTGATTCTGCCGACTTGAATTTTAAGCAAACTGGTTCGTGTCGATTGTATTTCCCCTGTATATGAGATGTAAATTGCTGTCTGCACATATAAACTGATTGCGGTAATAGTAAACGTAGATTAATTTACCTGATTTTTTACAATAACTCATCATGCCGTCTGTACAAAATATTCCATCGACCTGTTTTTGCAATAAATCTTTAGACTCTATTACCGGAGAAGATCCAGGATTAAATGAATTTTTGGCAAGAATATTTTGCTTTAGAATTTGGTCGTATTTTCTGAATGCAAAATTGTTTGAAGTAAGTGAAATTCCATTACTAAAAAAGAGGTTTTGTTTCGGGTAAGCCGTCATTAGTTTATTGTTCAAATTCGTGCAGGATTTGCGGAAGAGTGCCTTCGAATGCATATAAATATGGAGAATCCACTGAGAGCTGATAATTGGGAGCGGTTTTATCTGGATTCAGCGGCAGACTTAAGTGGACTGATTGGGTATCTCCGTTAATAAAATTAAAACTGGTCAGCAAGGTGGGACTGGTAACATTGCCCAAATAAATTAAAGGCCCTGTTCTTCCGGCGATATAATAGGAATTGTACTTCAAATCGAATTTTCGCATCAGGTTTAGTTCATGGGGTTGGAAGAAGCGGTTGAAATCTGTTTTTCCATGGGATTTGTTTGGCTGAAGGCAAACAAGATTCCAATTAAAAGGTTGCTACTGAAAAAACAGATAAAGTAAAGTCCCAATTATTCTTTTATATAGTTCGGGCATTAATGACTTTCTTTAAGACTTTAAAAAGAAACTGATGCGTGGCATCAGTTTCTTTCATCTTTAATTTGCCCGGTAACAAGTAATTGATGAACTACATCCTGGTTGTACTTTTATAGCAAATTGATTTTGGCAGATAACATTCTGGACAGGGGTGGTACAGGGCGAAGTATCACATACTTGCAGTTACCTGTAAAGAAACACGTTGCTGAAACGGGACGCCGCTTTTGTACTAAATGCGCTTACAATAGCGAATGCGAGCGCTAGAACCGGTAAAATTATTCTTGTCTTTTTCATAATGATCTGCTTTTTTTCCGAAAAGCAATAAAATCTGATGTGAAATAATTCTCCTACTCTTTTATTCAGGTTTTCGGATACCCCTGTCTTTTATTGCAATAAAGAAGATTTGTTGAAATCTGATTTGTACCTGATTTGAGCCTCAATGAAAATACCCGTAATGGCTATTGCCATAAAGGTCAAATTGAAATAGATATGTGTTTTCCAAAGCATATGTTCCAGGATACCACCGCAGGAACATGGAATAAAATCACTAAAATTTAAGACGAAAACAATATAAGCAGTGAATAAAGTCATTAGGCAAAAGGAACCATAGAAAGCAAACAGCCGATACTTCTAATATTAATAAAATTGAGAGGATTAATTCGAGGGCAGGAATAAGCCAGATTATTAAATTGGTGAATTTTGTGATGAGCGGTGACCGGCCCACTTGAATCCTAAATTTTTCAACATCCATCAATTTGCTGGTAGCAGCATAGATGAATAAAAAGATGAATAGAATTGAAATGATTTCCACAACGATTGCCTTTTTCATATCAAAAGGATTTTATCAAAGTATCTTCCATTAAAAGTTATGAGGCATCCCTATAATCATTTCATTTGTAACCCTTCGGACCTGGCTGCTGTAAGGGGAATGGTTGAATTGTTTCTTGCAATGCCCGTTCCAAAGCCTTCCGACTGGAATATCCAATTTCTTCCGCAATGTCTTCAACAGAACGCTGCGTTGCGCTTAGTAGTAAAAACGCCTTAATCAGCGCATGAGTATCCAACAAAATCTGAAATCGCGGTCTTAAATAAGCTTTGGAAATTTTTCTTTATGACAGTTTCGGTAAGGTTAACGTTCTGGCAAGCCTGGGAACGGCATTTTCGTGAATATTCGGAGAAGAAATGATTAAATTATAAATTCTCACCATGGCTTCATAATGAGGCTGATCTGCATGCAATTCCTTTTTACTATTCCTTTCCAATTCCCTGAAATATATATTCACCTAAATTCCCTGAATGAATTTTATAGCTCCGAAAAAGTTCTTGTCGCCTTGATCAAATCAACTGGGTTATCATACCCTATTAGATAAAGAATGTCTCATATCTTCCGGTCTAAAAAGAGATTTCATAGGTTGCGCCACACGCATATTGTTATAACGACGTAATCAAATATAAACTCCCGGTTAAAAAGGAAGTATTTAGAAAAAATCAACACAGGAGTCGAATAATTGTAAGAAGAAATAATAAAAAACAGGGTTTAAATCCATGAAACAGCCACTAATATTGGTAATCCGGAACGATCAATATTGCGCAGGTTAAACCGGAGTTTTTTGATTGCAATGGAGCATTGATTAGAAACTGTCTTTATTGACATCTTTAGTCTCTTAGAGATTTCTGCTTTTTCGAGATGCTCAATAAAATATAGAATAAAGACCTGGGCGGCACTTCCGGGGTAATGTTTCAATTTCTCTTCTTATGCGTTCACGCAATTTCTGCAGCATCTGCTTCCGACCTTTCCATCTGCTGCTCCATTTCGGGCTGCTGCATTCGCTGAATTTCCAGTTTACCTTATGCCTCCGGATATTACGCTTTTGCTTATCCAGAAAAATATTTTTTGCAGTGAGGAACAAAACGCCTTCAGCTTTTGTTCATCGGCAAATTGCCGCTGTTTTGCGGCGAATTTGACAAAGGTTTCACTTGTAATATCTTCGGCATCCGCGACAGATAGGGTTAAACTGCGTACATACCGGAACACTATATAGTAGTACGCATCAAAGATTTGATTAAATGCGTTCTTGTCCCCGCGGTTATATTGTCCGATAAGATCGTTGTCGCCAAATAAATTCATCTGAAAAAAGAATAAACTAATTTAGGTCTTCTTTATAAGATTAATTGCCCGATACAGAATTACCTCAATCTGCCCTGGAAATGAAAAATACCACCGGGCAAATTAATTACAGCTAATCCGATTAAAACTAAATCGCAGATCATCAAAATAAGAACGAAAATTAAGAGGGTTTTTACCGATTGCATATTCATAACTATATTTTTTAGACCCACAAAATAATACCACGAAACGCAAGTTGTACAGTGAAAACACCCTATTTTGTTGGGTGAATTATGGAATATCCTTTACTCTCACCTGTTCCTGGTTCTGTTTCTTCGTATGTTCTCTTCTTCGATCGCTTCGATTTTTGCATGGAGAGAATCTCTTACCGGTCCATAAAACTGGTCGTACCAGTTTTTCGCCGAAGGATTTCCTGGAAAGTCTTGCTGGTATTCCCCAGGTCTATGCAGAACATTTTTTCAAATGAACGCGCCACACGTGTCAGGCTTGATTTTCCATGGTTGAAACAGGTCAATGCCATAAGGGCATGGATCAGTTCGGTGAGATCAAGTCTTTGAAGCGGTCCATTTCAGTTTATATTCTTCAATACCCGATACTTCTTTTCTTTCATCGCCCGTTAATTTCAGGCGGATATCCTTTTCCAGCCGGGCATAGGCCAATATGGTCGCCAGCTTAATACTGTATACCGTGCAGAAGGATTCATCTACTTTATAGCCAGGCAAAAACATATTGTCCTGGTTCAATGGACTCTTCCGCAGATAATAGCAGGGATCGAAGATGGTCTTTCCACTGCGGTAGTATTTATAGAACTCTGTGTTCTCTGTGAAAAACCGGCTTATTTTTTCAGAAATCCTCTCATAAGTTGCTTCCATGATCCTGGAGGAACCAGTTAGTTCCATGGACTCCAGATCAACCCGCTCTTTGTAATAAATCAGTTGGGATAAGAATAATGGCATACCAGATTTAAAAAAAAGGATTTCTTCATGCTCATTGCCGAAAGAATCTGCAAGGATACTTTCTTTTAACCGGTCGAGCATATTCGTAATGAAGTTGAGGCGATAATCCGGAGAAATAGATCTTTGATCCGGTTCCTCTTCAGATTCTTTTAATTGGCTGATTAATTCATCGTATAATTTTTTTGCAAAATCCAACATAAGAATTCTTTTTTCGATTGTTATGTAAAAATGTTTTTAGTTCTTCTGTTGTCATAGAGAGATGCCAAATTATATTTTTCCTTTTGATATTTTTAGAAGTATGCCTAACTATTTATTTTTAAAAAATCAGGGAAATAACTGTCGCTCGTTTGTACACCTTATTTTTATTATTTTTCAATAAACCAGGGAATAAACAACTCTTCGATTGTACGGTTTTCCTAAGTGTTTACCCTTAGTGCTATTCATTTTTAAAATATTTTTCACTTTTTTTCAAAAAAACCGGGAATAAATTTTTTCCCGGTTGTATAGTATTTATTTTAAATAAAGTTGCTTTTTCGCATACATATTCATGATAGTTTGTATTTTTCTTCCGGATACGAGTACGGTCATTTATGCAACCCTTATCACAAGAACAAATCGTCGGTGGTTTCAATCGCAGAGAGCCTGTTGCTACAAGGCTGATCATTAATAAATACTGGCCGATTGCTTTTGGTATGGTGGATAAGGCAACGGATCATTCACACGAAGCGGGAGATCTTACCCAGGATGTTTTTGAAAAACTGGCTCTCCATACGGATCCTTTTAAAACCGAAACAGCAATCCGGAATTATATCAACAAAACAGCGATCAGTGTATCCCTCAATTACAATAAGCGCAGGGAAATGAAAGAAAGAAAATCAGATTTTGCTGAAAAATATTATGATGCCATATCCGAACAAAGCAATATCAGATCTGAAGCCTATGCTTGTTTTGGAGACTTCTTCTACCGTGAGATAGAAAAGCTCAGGCCCAAAGTAAAAAATGTGATCTTATTATGCTATCAGCATGGCATGGATAATGGTGAAATAGCTGAACGACTTGGAGTTAAAGAAAAGACGGTATGCAATCTGAAAGATATGGCATCCAGAAAACTGCGGATTGAAATTGAAAGAAGAGGCGGCCGGTTTAAAATCTATTTAATCATCCTGCTAATAATTATATTATATGCAATCTGGTGAAAGAATTGGATGGCTCATGTTCTGCTCTGTAAGAAAAGAACTGTCATCGAAAGAAGAAAAAGAACTGTCCGCCTGGCGCAGTTTATCCCCGGAGAATGATCAGTTTTTCCTTGAAACTACGCATCCTGACAATATACGTGGACAAATCAGAAGTATTTACAACAGCCGCGACGGGAATCTGCAGAAAATTCTGGCACAATTTCCACTAGGTAGCGATCTCAATCCGGCAAAAAAAACCGGTATTGTAAAGAAACATGCTTTCATTTATTGGACAAAGCGCATTGCTGCCATATTCATCCTTTTATTGGGTATTCGAATATATTTTATTGTTCAACATCATGGAAAACACCGGCATGGAGATCCTGGTATCTATCAGTCCTCTGTAATACCGGGTGGTATTCCTGCCGGCGGTTTAGAAAAAGTCGTAGACGATTTTATTCGGGGATTCAAAACGGGTAATGCGGGTATTAAAATCGAACAAAGAGAAAACGGGGAACTGGTATACATTGCTCCCAATGAGACAAGGGCATCGAAAAATAAATATTACAATTTATATACGCCTGCGAGTGGAATGTTTTCAATAAACCTTCCTGATGGAACTATGGTCTGGCTCAATGCAGAAAGTTCCATCGATTACCCTGCCAGTTTTTCAAGGGATTCTGTAAGAATCTCCATTAAAGGCGAAGCTTATTTCGAAACGGCCGATCATCCAAATACTGTTTTCCAGGTCATAGTCAATAACATGACCATCCAAACGCCCGGCGCAAATTTTAATGTAAGCGCTTATCCGGATGACTCCGCCATCAGCCTGACCCTGCTAAATGGAACTGCGCGAGTCTTGGTGGAGGACTCAACGATTCAATTGGTACCGCTACAGCAGTTGCAGGCTGTACATCATAGTATGCATCTAAGTTCCGTTTCAGATACCAGTGATATAATTGCCTGGAAAAACT
The DNA here is from genome assembly GCA_963757975.1 of uncultured Bacteroidota bacterium. GTDB lineage: Bacteria > Bacteroidota > Bacteroidia > Chitinophagales > Chitinophagaceae > Puia. Next base: position 145,537 of record CAVWUD010000001.1, on the reverse strand, counting down.
GGAGAACCACATACCACAACGCATCCATTCAATCCATCATGAAAGCAGTCTCCCGCTGGTATGATATGGACATCATATATGAAGGTAAAATCTCTGACAATAAATTTAATCTTGAATTACCCCGTGATGCGAAACTTTCGCAACTGCTCTTCCAACTGGAAAAGCAGGGAATACATTTTAGTATTGGTGAGGGTGTGATAAAGGTGAGTGAATAAATTGTATTCTAAGAAATGCCACCTCTTCAGATAGTTGCTCTGAAAAAAACGGGATTACACAAACCCTTCGTAAACACAATTTGGCTCACAGTCTTTTTCTCAGGTGGAGTTGTCAGTTCAATCAAGGAGGAGCGAAATTATTGCAGCCGCAGTATCACAAAGTGGATCCGGAGCTCAGGGCATTGCAGGAAGAAAATGCAAGGCTTAAAAAGATTATTGGTAATCAGGCACTGGAACTGGAGTTCAAGACCGAGTTTTTAAAAACCGAGGCTTATGAGCGGAGGCTGAAGGGCTCGTAAGAGTGTATAAACTTCGAGGCATTTGTCTGCGGCGTTTACTCCGTTGGTCAGGTCTTCACGCAGGCAGCTTTTATTACAAACGATCTCTGTTGCCCAAAGGAATAAGACCGAGTACACACAGTATAAACCGCGACGGTGAACTGGTTGAAAACGCGATGGTCGTAAAAGATATTGAAATGACACTGCCGCAGGAGATCCGATGCATTGGATTGAAAAGATCAGATCAGGTAATGTGGCAAATGCTTTTGGGGCATTTGCCACATTACCTGATCTGAAAGAGTAGTTGTAAATTTAAAAAGTCTAAAAGACGCTATCTAAGAAAGGGAGTATTATACTTCATATAAGCCTTATCTCGATCCCAAAAATAAAATAATCTTTCTTCTTATAACATTTAAAACTAGTCTTTCTCTTACTACTTGAAATATCCAGGAAATACTAATTATAACAAGTCCAATATAAATAAGAGTTTCACTAAACACTTTTTGTATTAAGTAAAATACAAGGCTAAATAATAATAATAAAACAAAACTAGTAAGAATAGATTTAAACATATTAAATGTATAAATTACTTTCACCTCATAATCTTTAAAAAAAACATTGAAAATACCGTTATCAACAGTAACTAAATTGAGCGCTTTTGCCAAACCTTGGTATGCTTGAATATTTGAAAAATATTTGATCGCCTTCTTTTGTGATTTTTTTGACATCATTAGATTCCATATATTTCATTATTAAAGAAATAATTTCATTTTGTTCCGTATTTGAATGTTTTATTGTATTAATTTTTGTTGAAAAACGAATTGTAAATGGAGGAAATAAAATCATTTTTTACTTACTTTTCTTAAAATTATGTTTAACTGGATAATAAATTTCCTTAATAATAGTTGATGTAAAAAATAGGCATTTTATATCAAAAAAATCGTAATAAATTTTTTGAATAATTCTATTACCAAAATTAATTTTGAAAACCTACCTATTTGCTCCCACTGATTTTCCAACATTTCCTCCCCAAACTCCGCCTATTATAGCACCTACTACCCCACCTATTATTGCTCCAGGTGCGGCCCCGACGCCAAAAAACCAGACACCAATTCCAGCTCCAATTGCTGCACCTGCTTCCATCCCTGCTTCTCCCCCAATTACTGCACCTGCAGCTTCATCTGTTGCTATTCTAGCATTATCACCATATGTTCTCCCATCCTTACTATAACCTGCAAGTCCTATTTTTAATAATGGAATTCCTACACTCAGTTTACCTTTAAATGTTTCCACCGCTCCACCCATACCTGTAGTTTGTGCCAAACCGTAGGAACCACCTTGGATAGCACTATTTAAATTATCAATTCCATTTAATATTGATTGAGATGGAGAGTCTTCGGCAATGAGAGCACTTTGAAGAGTCCAATCAACTCCATTTTTATCTGTATAGTCCGTGCCACGGTTTGTATACCCTACTTTAATTGAAACATCTCCCATATTGGTTATTCCATGATTGTCTAACCCTTAGAAGTTTTATCAATTGAAAAATGAATAAAATGCTTATAAAAAATTAATTTATTTTGTACCATTGATTTCAATGAAATACAATGCAGTTAAGGGTTTAAGAAGAATTTATTTCAAGAAAGAATAAATAAATTTCACAACAAACTGATTCAAATAATAAATTGAAAACTTGCAATGTTAATCTATGGTTAATGTAAAATTTAAGTCGCTTTAAAACAGATTTATGAAATTTTATCAATTGTAAATCCCTCCAATATTGAGCTTTCGATCTAATAAAAAGCCCCATCCCGCATTATGCGGGACAGGGCCATTTAAACATCCTTTTACAGATGTCAATTGTCCTCGTGGACGGTGACCTGGCTTACGCCACTCAGCACAGTCCCGGCAACAGCGAGATAACCGGCAATCGTTTTAATGATTGCGGGTAACGCAACGGGTGTGGCGATGATCGCTGCACTGATGGCAGCAAGCGCCAACCCGATGTTTCTCAACTTTTGAAAGAACGTGGGCGTGGGTGACAAAGCCCTTTCAACAAGATTCATATTGATCTTTTTTAATGATTAAGAAAACTTGTTCCTGCCGGTCAAGGGAATCGTATACCAGGCTGATCAGTATGGCCAGCGCTGTCCTGGAACCTAATCCTTTCCCGGCACTCTTTATTAAAGACACAGGAGCAATACAACCTTTCAGTTCGCGCGACGCGTCATTGGCAGGATGAATGAGAATATTATCTCTCCGCGGTACATCCAAAACCTGCAAATGCCGGTTAAACTTCGGGCTCCATCTTTTTACCAGTTCATATCTTCCTTCGGGTATGCACGATACCAGTGCCAGGTTGTCCTTCCAGGCAAGTTCAATGCTGTATGCAATCAAACGATTGCCCATGAGAATTTTTCCATTTGTTCCCGCCGGATAATATGTCCTGATAAGTTCCAGTTCCATAATACAATTTTTAAAAACCCCTCCCCCCAGAGGGGAACCTGACTTACGGGTCAGGATCAGACAAGTGCTCCTATGACGCTCCTTGCTTGATGTTGTTTTAGCAAATATGCAATGAGGTTAAAGGCATTTATCGCAGGTGGGATCGTAGGTACGAGAGATTTATTTCCGAGTTGGCGGTTTATGGTTGGCGTTAGAAGTTAAACATTACACTCGTATTACTTTACTGTTATTCCTGATTTCTATCAGGATTACACAAAGGTTCTTCGTAGTTTCTTTCACCTTTCTATCACATTTTCCGAAGAAAGGTGAAAGAACAGTAGAAGAATACGAGCTCAAGGCTTTTTGTTTTACGCGTTATGTCTTACGCCTTCAGCTCAAAATAAATCTTTCGTACCTACGATCCCACCTGCGATAAGTCGCATTCCCAGTGATTCATATTTGTGTCGTCAGCAAATGTTTCCGGCATAACAGGATTGATCAACCGCGGTTAAGAATATTCTCTGTCAACTCTGAAATGCAGCGACGCGTAAACAGATGCTGGCGACAGAAACAAAATTTTATAACCGGTCTGTCGGAAGGCAGATCATTAAAAAACAAATATGGGAACATATAGTAAAGGCATACTCGGCAATTTCAATGGAAAGGTCGGCTCCGTAGTCGGTAGCACCTGGAAAGGCAAACCGGTCATGCGTAGCAGACCACCCAGGAAAAGAACGGGTAAGGCTTCGGATTTACAGTTGGAGGTACAGGCGAAATTTACACTGATGACGAAATTTCTCCGTCCTCTTACCTCACTGGTCAACCAGACTTACAACAAGTCCGCTGTAGAAATGACCGCTTTTAATAAAGCGTTTTCTGATAATATCAAAAATGCGATTACAGGGATTTTCCCTGATATTAAAGTGGACTACGCGAAAGTGTTGTTGAGCAAGGGCAGCCTGCCAAATGCCACGAACCCTGCTGCGGCTTCAACTGCTGCAGGAAAACTGGTATTCACCTGGACTGATAACAGTGGTATCAACAAGGCACTCATTTCAGACATCGCATTCGTTGCAGCCTATAATGAGGAACTGAACCATTGGATATTCAATCAAAGCGCGGTAACAAGAAATGCCGGAACGTATAATCTGGATGTGACAGCATTCAGTGGTAAACCGGCACAGACTTATATCGGGTTTGTGTCCGCGGGTGGAAAGATCGTTTCGAATACTGTATATACAGGTATGGTGAATGTGTTGTAGGCAAAAGGCGTAAAGCTTAATGCTTAATGCAGTGAAATTCGATCATTAAATAAGGCCGCCCGATGCGTTCGGCGTTAAGCGTTCAGCGTAAAGGGCGGCTCTTTAAAAAATTAAATAATGGCAATATTAATACATGGCATATTGGGAGGTTTTACAGGGAAACTGGGTTGTGTGGTGGGCAGCTACCAGAATGGTAATTATATTATACGTCGTGCACCGGGACGGAGGAAAAATAAACCTTCCGAACCGCAGATGAAACAGCAGGCGAAATTCTCACTAATATTTAAATTTCTGCGACCATTGGCTCCTTTATTGAATCAAACTTTCAGGAAAAGCGCAACTCAAATGTCAGGTTTCAACAAAGCCTTTTCTTATAATATTCGGCATGCGATCATCGGTGATAACACGGATTATAAAATAGATTACAACAGGGTAGTCTTGAGCCGTGGAAATCTTCCCAATGTCGATACGCCCAGAATAGAATCCGTAATTGCCGGAAAACTCTCTTTAACCTGGGCTGATAACAGTAGGAAAAATACAGCGTCATCAATAGACAAAGTTTTTATTGCTGTTTATTGTGAATCATTGAATCAGTGGATTTGCAGTGAAGATGATGCGACAAGAAATATTGGCCGGCAATCGTTTGATGTATTTGATTTCAGCGGCAAAAAAGTGCAGGCCTATGTTGGATTAATTTCTGCAAACGGAAAAAATGCTTCTGAAAGCAGATACATGGGTGCTGTGAATATTGTATAACTTTTTCATTCCGTCTCCATTTAAAACCAATGAGACATTCATTAATTTGCATATACCATGCCGTTACAACCACAAAAAAACAGGCTCGATATCATCAACGAAGTATTGGAAGAATGCATCCTGGCTTATCCTGTTTCCTCCTTTATCATAAGTCTTTATAAACAATATCAGCAAAGAGGTTCCCTCAGTAAAAAACAATTACAGGGGCTTTATGGAAAGGCATCGAAAATAGAAGGACTACCACCGGGAAAACTGGCTACCATCGAAGCCATCATTAAGAGAATGCCCACCCGTTATAAATCCGAACTGCCTGAACCAACACCTCTGTTTGAAAAGGAAGAATCAACGGGAATCTTAATTGAAAAGATACTGGCCAGATTCCCGCAGCATAAAAGGGTATTATTTCTAAAGGCCAAATACGAAAATAACGAACTGCTGAGCCCCGCCGATATCAATGACCTGAAAAGGTTCAGCCATAATATAAAGTAATGTTTCAATTAAATTAACCTTACTTAATTTTGAGTCATGTCTATTGTTTCGATAGAAAAGACGATGTGGTTTGCAACTTTTGCCTACTGGCTGGTTTCGTCACTCTCTGTTAAAAAATCGGTGAAAAAACAATCAGGATGGGGAAGAATACTTTATATCTTTTGTGTATTATTTGCTTTCAGCCTGCTTTTCGGGAATTATTTGAAGCTTTCCTTTTTAGAAAAGCCCATACTTCCTCAAAACTATTATTGGAAAGTAACCGGAATGATATTATGTGCTGCGGGATTGATTTTTGCCATAATGGCCCGCATCTGGTTGGGAGAAAACTGGAGTGGGAGGATAACCATTAAAGAAAACCACGAATTGATACAATCCGGCCCCTATGCCATCACAAGAAATCCCATTTATAGCGGTTTTTTACTGGCATTTATCGGTTGTAGCATGAGCCTGGGACTCTTAAAAGGATACCTTGGAATATTTTTCCTGGTCATCTGCATCCTGATCAAGATTTCCAAAGAAGAAGCTTTTATGATGGAAGTTTTTGGAGAAAAATACAAGGCTTACAAGTCAAAGGTAAAAAGACTGATTCCCGTTATCTATTAAATAAATGATTATTTCCTCTTTCTCTAAAGGTAATTACTTAATGAATGTCAATTTTTTTACCTGTATTAAATAAAATAGTCCCCGATTCGTTGTAAGATCCAACCCGAAACAGCCCGAAGGGAAGATTTACTTCTTATTCGCTATGACTGGTTTTGGTAACAACACATGAAATACTTTTTACTGGCCACAGCTTTTTTAACCTCAGCCCTCAGTTACGGACAAAGCAAAAAATTTTCTTTCAAACTGGGCGATGAATATGAGTTGCCGCGAAAAACGGAAGACCTCGCATTTTTTGGAAATGAAAAAGACGGCATCGTCAATCTTTCACTAAAAAAAGAAGAGCTTAACATAACACGTTTCAATCCCAAATCCCTGGGTAAAACAATGGAACAGGTGATTGACCTGGACGTCACCAAAAACTTCAACAGTGAAACAGTAACTGATTTTAATTCCAACAGTTATTTCTGGATTCACAGTGATTGGGATAAGGGCAGCGAAAAAGAAATGCTTTTTTACGACAAAATAGATATTGTAAAGGGCAAGATTACGGACGCCAATCATAAAATGCTTGAAACAACCAAATTGGCAGGGACTGTTACCAACGGCAGGGGACTGTACAGCTTTAAACTGGTTGGGAAATATAAATTCGATTATGATGCTGAAAGGAAAAAGCTTCTCGTCAGTTACCGGCTTAACCCGGAAGAACGGAATGACAAAAAGAATTACGATAAAATCGGGCTGCAGGTTTTTGATGAAAATCTGAATAAACTCTGGGGTGGTGAATTCCGTATGCCGTATACGGAAGCCATCATGGACAATTCAGATTTTTCAGTTGATTCCAAAGGCAATGCCTATATGCTGGTGAAAGTGTATGATTCAGATTCAAGGAAAGAAAAGGATAAGGAAACCGGAAAGCCTGCATATCATTTTGAAGTTTTCAAATTTTCGGCCGACAGCAAAGACATTGTCAAGACACCACTCTCGCTGGATGATTATTATATTCACGAAACGACCTTAATTGAGAATGCGCAGCACGATATGGTCATCGCCTGTACATACAGTAAAAAGTCAAAAGGCCATGGAACTGATGGGATTTTCCTCGCCATTGTAGGCGCTGATGGCAAGATTACAAAATTCAAAAATGGATATTTTGAATTTCCAAAATCAGAACTGGAAAAATTCCAATCGGTTGGCAAACAAAGAAAAATGGAGAACAATGAAAATTATGAAATCCCGAATTTAAAAGTCAGGGATGTATTCATTGACCCCGATGGAAGCATTTTTATTTCCTGCGAAGTCTACTATTATGAATATGTATGGAATAAGTATGGTGGTTATTATGTCTATTACTATGAAGATATATATGGTTCCCGGATAGATGCAACAGGAAAATTTCTGTGGCTGAGAAAAATTCCTAAAAGACAAAAGGGCGAAAGCGGCCGCGGAACCATGGGATTCAAATTAATCAATGATGCAACAGGTTATTATTTTCTTTATCTGGATAATTTGAAAAATATGAATCTTGGAGAAGATGAGGCTCCAAAATATCATGTTGACGGATATGGAGGCCAGGTAATGGTTTCAAAAATTGATCTTGATGGAAAAGTTACCAAGGAGCTACTCTTTGATACAAGGGAAGAAGAAATCATGGTATTTCCCGCAGATTTCTACAGGATTAACGGAAACCAGTTTATTGGGAGGGCCAGAATCAAGAAAAAATTATTTCAGCCCATACTGATTACTTCAAAATAATTAGTTCATAACAGCGATGGTCTTGGCATTCACAAATTCTAAAATGCCATGCCTGCCAAGCTCCCGGCCATATCCCGATTTTTTAATTCCTCCGAATGGCAGGTGCGGATCTGATTTAACCAATGTATTTATATAGACCGCACCTGTTTCCATTTGCTTCGCCAATGCAATTCCTTTTTCGATATCTTTTGTCCAGATGCTGCCGGAGAGTCCATATACTGAATCATTGGCCAGTTGAATAGCTTCCGTTTCATCCTTTGCGATGGTAACTGCAGCGAGTGGGCCAAAAGTTTCTTCATCAAAGGCAGGCATTCCCTTTTTTACATTCATTAAAAGGGCGGGTTGGAAATTGCATCCTTCTATTTCTCCTCCCCATTCAAGCTTAGCTCCCATTTTAACGGAATCTTTCAGTTGTTTATCCAGTTTAGCTGCCAGATCCAGTCTCGCCATGGGACCTGTGGTAACCGACTTGTCAAAAGGATCACCCTGCTTCAGAATTTTAAATTGCCCTATAAATTCCTCCATGAATTCCTGCAATGCTTCTTTCAAAATTATAAATCGTTTGGCGGCAATGCAAGACTGACCGGCATTGAGCATACGAGAATTCAGCGCAACAGCAACCGCATTTTTCATATCAGCATCCGGCAAAACAATCAGTGCGTCAGATCCGCCGAGTTCCATCACTGTTTTTTTAATCTGGCTTCCTGCAATGGATGCAACAGAACTACCTGCTCTTTCGCTGCCGGTAAGCGTCGCTGCCTGCACGAGATCAGAAGTCAAAATTTTTTCTACGTCGGGTGTGTCAATGATGAGACTGGTAAATACTCCTTTTGGTGCACCGGCTTCCATAAATATTTTTTCCAGGGCAATTGAGCAACCACAAGTATTCGGAGCATGTTTTAATAAAGTAGTGTTGCCGGCCATCAGGGTTGGAACCGCATACCTGAAAACCTGCCAGAAGGGAAAATTCCAGGGCATGATTCCAAGCACAACTCCGACAGGCTGATAGGTAACAAAACTTTTAGTATAATTTGATTCCAAGGTTTCATCCTTTAAAAAAAATTCTGCATGTTCAGCATAGTAATCCGCGGTCATCGCACATTTTTCAACTTCACCCCGCGCTTCTGTTATCACTTTCCCCATTTCCTTTGTGATCAGTGTTGCGAGTATTTCCTGATCACGGCGTAAAATTGTTGCAACATTTTTCATAACCTTCGCTCTTTCCGAAAAACCGTTTTTTTTCCAGGAATGATATGCGGTGGAAGCATTGTGAATACATTGATCCAATACAGCATTGTCCATCAGTGGATACTCAGCCAAAATTTCCTGCGTAAAAGGAAAGATCGATTTGAAAACAGGAACTGACATAGAACTTCATTTGCAATAAAGTTACAGTAGATAACTTCAACTGACAATTCACTCCCATACTCCCATACTCCCATACTTTCTTATTGCTGCATTGCTGCCTGAGCGAAATGCGGATTTTCCTTTGCTTTATTTTCTCTTTTCAGGTCCACATTATTCAGCTCCTCAATTATCTGTCCGTCCTCATAATCAACCGAAACAAATACAGTGAGATGCTGATTTGCCGGACCTTTGAATGCGCCTTTTACAGGGCTGCAATCAGAAAAATGGCGACCCGTAGCCAGTTTCACATGCGTATTGGTTACCCAAACATTATTAGTCGGATCAATACCCGCCCATCCGTAACGGGGAATCCAGGCTTCCACCCATGCATGTGTTGCCCCTTCTCCCCTTAAGCCACTTCTATTTGGGCAGATATACCCGCTTACATAACGGCTGGGAATTTTCAGACTTCTTAAAATCTGAAGCATAATATGCGCAAAGTCCTGGCAAACACCGGCTTTTTGCACGAGAATTTCATCTATGGTTGTTTCAACATTAGTGATTCCCTTGATATAGTTGAAATTTGTAAAAATATAATCACTGCAATTTTTAATGGTTATTGCAACAGAATCATCGGGACTGTAAACCGTTTTCATAATTTCATCAATCTGCGACTGACATTGTATGTAGTCGGGGCGGGAAAGTTCCAGCATTTTTAAATTGCCGCCTATTTCTCCTGGCAATTCATTAAACAGACTGATAAAATTTATTTTCAGGTCGGAACTACCTGTTGTACGCACCATCAGACGGCTGTTGATGATAAGTTCCTTATGTGGTGGAAGCAGTTAAAAACGCCTGTTTTATTCCCCCAATAATCAAAAAAGATCTGTACATCCGGATTTCCGGTAATAACCAGTTCATGCTGTAAAACCTCCTGCTCCTGGGAAAGAATAGGGAATATTTTTATTTCGTTCATGCTCTCCTGAATCAGCCTGTCATATTCATATTTAGTAATGTGCTGAATCTTGAAAATGGGCATGTTTACCAGTCTTAGGAATAAGAGAAAAAATGTTGTACCACGCGTTGGTTGAATTCAATCAAACCTGCTTTAATATCTTCAAAAAATACAGGAACCGTTTCTTTGTTCAGTGAATCCAGTTCCATATATCTCACTTTACTGAAGAGACGTCCGAAATCGCGGAGCAACGCGGCCCTCTCTTCATTGATTTCATTTCCGATAATTTTATTCAGATACAGTTCTATTCTTTGCATCGAATACATCACGGAACGTGTAAAATTTTCATTTATCAAGACCTGGTGCAGTACATTGTAATTATGATTTGAGCTACGGTATGTTTTTACGTGCAGTTCGTATCCGGATAAACTGAACAAGAGATATTTCCACTGAAGTAAATCATTGGTGTCCGCTTCTTTGAAATTGGTAATTTCCAGTTGCTTTTCTGTAAAGGCGATCGTTTGGAGGCATCGCTCAATATATTTTCCCAGGTTCATGAAACACCAGCCCGTTCCCCTTGGCATGGTAATATCAGTTATGCCTGTATATAAAACGGTGTGCTTGATCAGTGGTTCCATTACTTCCAGTCCGTGGTATGAATCAATTTTATGATTCAGGTCTGACTGATTTATCAGATGATACATCTGATTCACTTCTTCCCAAATTTCTTTTGTAATAAGATCCTGCACACCCCGTGCGTTTTCCCTGGCCTTGTTCACCAGGGTCTTCAGGCAGTTCGTATTCGTGGTATCGAGCAATAAATGTTTTAGACTTTCTTCCGTATTATTTTCTATTGAATTCAGGAATTCATCTTCAGATTCTGTAAAAATTTCCAGAACGGGCTTCCAGGAGCTTGTTCCGTTCACATCCTTATCCAGGGAAAAAATGTAATGAGTTCCGGCAAGTCGCAACATGCCATCAGACCTTTCCATATAACGATTCAGCCAAAAAAGCGAATCTGCAATTCTGCTTAACATGTATTTACCTTTTTAAGAATCCAGATTTCAATCTATTACCCAAGTATCTTTCTGCCACCTCCCTGTGAGGAATTGACGATCAGTGAACCCTTTTTCAAAGCGACCCTCGTTAATCCGCCGGGTACGATTTGAATGCCGAAGGTCCGCATAAAGCATAGGGACGAAGGTCCACATGCCTTCCTTCAAATTTCCCGTCAATAAAACATGGAGCCGTTGAAAGTCTTATAATGGGTTGCGCTATAAAACTTCTTGGATCGGCTTCGATTTCTTTTCTTGCTTTCGTCCAGTCTTTCTCCGTTACTGAATTTCCCATAACCATTCCATAGCCTCCTGACTGATTTGTACTCTTGATCACCATTTTCTTAAATTATCAAATACATACTGTCGGGCATCAGTATTCTCAACTCATAGGTTTCCACATTCGGCAGTAATGGTTCTTCATTGAGATAATATTTGATCATAGCCGGTACAAATGCATAATGGCTTTATCATCCGCTACCCCATTCCAACTGCATTTACGATGGCAACAGTTACCTTTCCTGTATGCAGACATCAATCCGGGCACACCCAGGGCACTGTCCGGTTAAAGATCAAAGGATCCAGATAATCATCATCAACTCTCCTGTATATAACATGAACCTGCTCCAGGCCCTGGGTTGTTTTCATATACACTTTGTGGTTGTCAACCACCAGGTCGCGCCCTTCAACCAGGGCAATCCCATTTGTCTTGCTAGAATGTATGTTTGTAGTACGCCGAATTGTAAATTCCTGGCGTTAGCAATACAACCTGCGGATCAGAAATTTGCGCCGGTGATAAAGAAAGGAGTATTCATGAAGCAGAAAGCGGATAATTACTTACGCGGCGTACCCGGGATGCCGCTACCAGTTCCGGAAAAAGACGTTTGGTAATCTCCCGGTTCTCGAGCATATATGAAACACAGGAAGGAGTGCGCAGTTATCTTCCAAAACATAAAAAACACCATTATCCCCGCGTATCAGGTCAATCCCGGAGATATGAATAAAAATATCATGTGGCACCTGAATGCCGGCCACTTCCCGCATGTAATGGGGACAGGAAGCAATTAATTCAGCCGGGATTATTCCATCCTGAATAATACTTTGGGAAGAATAAATATCTTTCAGGAAAAGGTTAAGGGCTTTCAGCCTTTGTTTGAGTCCATCTTCTATGACTTTCCATTCATCACCTGAAAGAACACGTGGAATAATATCAAAAGGGAAAATCCGCTCTATACCTGCATCATCATTATAAACCGTAAACGTAATGCCCTGGTTCATGAACAGCTCACTGGCAAGCTTTTCTTTTTGCTGAAGGCTTTGTACGTCCAGCTGTTTCAACGCGTGAACCACATTTCTGTACAGATCGCGGAAATCACCACCTTCGCGCATTTCATCCCAAAACCCCTGTGGTCCCGCATAAAAATCCAATAAACCCTGGGGTACCATAATAATCGTTTGGCTTGTAGAAATAGAAAATGCAGCTGTATACAGCTGCAGATCGTTGTTGAATGAAGTTAAATAAAATCATTCAGCCCGCAAAAGGAAAAATTTTCCAGCTTTACCAATGAATTTTCAAACGATCGATTTATGTTATATTAGATTTCTAATTCTCTGTCATGAAAAATTGCTTATATATCCTTGCTTTCACCCTGGCATTTTTTTCTGTTTCCTGTAAACATGACCTGGTAGCGGACAGAGTCTATATGAATGCAAAAATATGGACCGGCGATACGTCAAACCCCGAAGCAACTGCCATTGCTGTTAAAGATTCAATGATTATTTATGTGGGAAATGATTATCAGAAATATGTGGGGGCCCACACGGTTCTCAGTGATCTGAAAGGTAAAATGCTCGTACCAGGATTAATAGACAATCACACTCATTTTCTCGACGGTGGATATGCGCTGGGTACGATAAATCTTCGCGCTGTGAAATCAGTCCGGGATTTTATTTCAACATTCCGGCATTTTGCAGATTCCGCAAAAGGCAGCTCCTGGATAAAAGCCGGAAACTGGGACCACGAAGCATGGGGCGGACAGCTCCCCCGCAAAGAATGGATAGATAGCGTGAGCGGACAACATCCCGTTTTTATCAATCGTTATGACGGACATATGGGGCTCGCTAATTCCATTGCCTTAAAACTTGCAGGTATTACAAAAAATACGCCCAGTCCTCCGGGCGGAGAAATTGTGAAAGACCCTAAAACTGGTGAGCCTACTGGTATTTTACGTGATGAAGCCACCAGCCTCATTTATAAAGTCATCCCTGAGCAGACAGAAAATGAACTTGACGATGCACTCCAAAAAGCAGTCGCACATGCTTTATCGCATGGACTCACGCAAGTACACGATATGGGTTCTTATGGAGGTTGGATTGATATGGCAACCTACCGCCGCGCGGAAGCTTCCGGAAAACTACCAATTCGCATTTATTCTTTTGTAGCCATACACAGCTGGCAGAAGCTGGATTCATTTGTAAAAAACAATGGCTGGGGTGATGACCGGTTACATTGGGGAGGTCTCAAAGGATTTGTCGATGGTTCACTGGGTTCCACAACGGCATGGTTTTTTAAACCTTATCTGGACGCCCCCAACTCAACAGGCTTGCAGGTTACCGATACAAATCTTTTGAGAAAATGGATCCTGGCCGCAGATTCAGTCGGATTACATGTAGCTACTCATGCAATCGGAGATCACGCAAACGACTGGATATTGAATGTTTATGAGGAAGCAGAAAATCTTCATCCTGGAAAAGACCATAGATTCAGGGTTGAACACGCACAACATTTAACACCAGCAGACATCGATCGCTTTGCAAAACTTCAGGTAATTCCTTCCATGCAACCATATCATGCCATAGATGACGGAAAGTGGGCGGCAAAAAGACTGGATAGTGCGAGACTCAGAGGAACTTATGTATTTAAATCACTACTCGATACACATGCTAATCTTACTTTTGGATCCGATTGGACAGTTGCACCACTGGATCCGATTGCAGGTATTTACGCAGCAGTTACCCGCCGAACGCTGGACGATAAAAATCCCGGAGGCTGGTTTCCGGATCAGAAAATTACTGTTGATCAGGCCTTGCGATGTTATACTGTAAACAACGCCTGGGCCGCTTTTCAGGAAAATAAAACGGGCAGGCTTAAGGCTGGAATGCTGGCGGATTTTACTGTTCTTTCGGAAGATTTATTTTCAATTGCACCCGAAAATATCAGGGACACAAAAATCCTGCTGACAGTTGTTGGAGGGAAAGTAGCGTATTCCAATATTAAAGATCAACCCTGATATAATCGTGGATGGTATATCGTTTATCGTTAATCGTCTGTGCCAACGTCGATTCACGATAAACGTACAACGATTTATTTCTTAAAGAACCTTACGGAATCTGTAAGTCCCGGCCAATTGTCTGTCCTAAATGGTGAAGCTGGAAATCCGTCCGCATTATACAAATTGATATCGTCCGGCGCATTACTCCAACCATACCTGACAGCTACCGGATTTTCAACAGAATCTGCACTTACCACAATTTCTTTTCCCTGAATAAATGCGCGTGCATAATAAAATTTCCGGTCCTGCCCGGCAATCTCAAATCCGCGAAGGTATCCGTTTTTATCTTTTGCAATAAGTCCCTTCCCTGTTGACTTAAAAAATAAAGTGGCTTTACTTTGCGAAAAATAAACCGAGTCGTATTGAGGTCCATTGCAGGTTTGTTTAAAGCCATACACATCGTTCAATGCAATTGCAGCGAGCCGCCGGCCCACTTCCTGCTTATTTTTGGGATGAATATCCTTCGGGTCACCGATATCCGTGGTAACAGACATACCGGTGTTGGATAACCGAAGTGTTTTTGTTTGCGCTTCCCTCAATTCAGCCCATTTGCTTCCGGCATTGCTGCTTTCATTTGATCCAAAATCAGCCAGCTGTACAAACAGAAAAGGAAAAGGATCGTTCCATTCCTTTCTCCAACTTTCGATCATCAGCGGAAATGTTTTGCTATATTCTGCAGCGCGGTCAGTATTATTCTCACCCTGATACCACAAAACGCCGCGGATAGAAAATGGTATGATGGGGTGAAGCATTCCATTATAAATAATGGTTCCTTCATTATTCATCCACTGCATATAGTGATGAGGCTTATTTAATATGGGCAACATCTTCCATTTTTCATCAGCAAGAGAAATCTTTTCTCCATCGAAATCAAGATTAATCTGATCATTTTCTCCGCGGATACCGCCGCCCACCAGTCAGGAACCTGCTGTGGGCCTATTTCGAGTAACAGGTGGTTCCTCCCTGCCTTCCAGGTTTGGGGAGGAAGTGAAACTGTAAAAATTTTATCTGTTGATCCGGGTAAAGCTTTGCCATTAACAAACCAGCGGAAACGAACATCATTCACACCTAAACTTAAAACGGATGGAAGTGAAGCCTGTATTGAATCCACCATGATTTCCCTTAGCATATAACCTTCACCCCGATAAGATGGAAGGCCAATCCAGTCCCAGCTTGTTGGCACGGCAGATGGCATCCAACCCGAAAAATTATAATCAGATTTCAGAATAACGGCTTCATCCGTCGCAGGCATTATCCCTGCATTCAATTTCTTAAGATTTGATATAATTTCTTTTTCAACCCGGGCATTGGATGCATCCCAGTTATCTGGCATTTGTTTTACATAATCCTTTAATTCATCCGAACCCGTCATGGCATCACCACTGATCCAGCTTTCTACCTGTGAACCGCCCCAGTTATCATATATTAATCCGATTGGCACCTGAAGGTTTTCGAATATATCACGAGCAAAAAAATATCCGACAGCTGTGAATTCTCCGGTTGTTTCAGGAGTAGAAATAACCCATTGCGTTGAGTCGACAAATTCTTCAGGATGAAATGTTAATCTATGGGGAATGCTTACCTGTCTTATCAAAGGGTTATTTGCCCGGTGTAATTCATATTTAGCATTCATCGCCTGTTTAACCCTGAATTCCATATTTGACTGGCCTGAACAGATCCAGACTTCTCCGAATAGTACATCCGAAAATATCTTCGTTTCATTTCCGGATTTAATTGTCAGAAGGTATGGGCCACCGGCTGAAAAAGCCGGCATGGTGATCAGCCACTTACCATCCTTACCCGCTCTGGCTGAGGCTTTAACCTGTTTCAGGGAAATATTTACCATTTCACCGGCCCCTGTAGTTCCCCAGATTTTCAAAGGTTTATCCCTCTGTAATATCATATGATCGCCGAATATCGCTGATAAATGGAGTTGTGAAAATGCCTGCGCACATAAGAAAACAAATAAAATGCTTAATAAGAATTTCATGATCGGAAGTTATCAAAAAAAATCAGAATCATTTTTTAGCTATATTCATTCTATAAAATACTACATGAGCAAACATCATAGCCAGGTCCAGGCTCAGGATTCTCCCCTTGGTCCAATTGGCGGACAACGCCTTTATTCACTAGACGCACTCAGAGGATTTGATATGTTCTGGATTTTGGGTGCTGAAGAAATTGTAAATACCCTTGCGCAGGCAACCGGCTCTCCATTTTGGGGAGGATTTGCAAACCAGCTTACACATCCTGCATGGAACGGTTTTCATCTTTATGACCTGATCTTCCCTCTATTTCTTTTTATGGCAGGTGTTTCTTCCCCATATTCAACAGGAAGAGAACTTGAAAAAGGAAATGGCAGGAAAAAAGTTTTGATGCGTGTAATAAAAAGAGGTTTAATACTCGTGTTATTGGGAATATTCCACAACAATGGCCTGCACCTAAGGCCTATTTCAGATATCAGGTTCGGTAGTGTGCTGGGCAGAATCGGTCTAGCATATATGTTTGCGAATATCATTTACATTTATACGAAAAGAAATACCCAGATCATCTGGTTCTGGTTCCTTATTATCGGGTATTGGCTCCTGTTGAAATTTACTTCTGCACCCGGTTTCCCAATGGGCGATTTGACAATGGAAGGAAATTTTGCATCTTATATAGACAGAACTATTATGCCCGGAAAACTATACCTGGGAATTCATGATCCTGAAGGGATCATGTCGACCATTCCGGCAATCAGTACCGGCCTGCTGGGTATCTTAACCGGAACTTATATTAAGAAAAGCAGTCACAACGGAGGCAGAAAATCTTTCTGGATGGCTGTTTCAGGAATCATACTCATCATCATTGCATTAATCTGGAATTTCAATTTTCCGATCAATAAAAATCTCTGGACCAGCTCATTTGTTTGTCTCGTAGGTGGAATCAGTCTTTTATTATTTTCCCTTTTCTACTATATCATAGACGTGAAGGGATATAAAAAATGGGCATTCTTCTTTAAAGTGATCGGCATGAATTCCATTCTGATTTATTTATCAGGCCATTTTATCAATTGGGAATATGCAACAAACGGATTCTTTCAATGGCTGGGACAGCTTACACCTGTCTTGTATGCGCCGGTTGTAATGGCCATATGTTATGTTGCCGTTAAATGGGCGTTCCTGTATTTCCTGTATCTCAAAAAAGTATTTTTGAGGGTCTGAAAATAGTTTTTACTTTTTTACTTTTTTTAAATGAAAAATTTCTTCAGCAGTTTATTATTTTCTCTCCTGTTCAAGACCCTGAGTGCACAATCATCTGAACCTGCTTTTATCAGGGACAGTCTGGATAATTATATTCAGAAGGGGTTGAAGGACTGGAATCTTCCGGGACTCGCTGTTGTAATAGTTAAAGATGGAAAAGTAGTCTGGATGAAGGGTTACGGCGTGAAAGATATTCAAACGAATAAACCGGTGGATGAAAATACACTTTTCATGATCGCCAGTAATACAAAACTATTTACCGGCAGTTCTCTGGCTATGCTTGAAACACAGGGGAAGATTTCGCTTGACGATCCGGTTACAAAATATTTTCCGAATTACCGGTTATATGATTCGACTTCTACCAAATTGGTAAGCATTCGTGATATGCTCTCACATCATATAGGTACAAAAACCTTTGAAGGCGATTTTACTTTCTGGAATACTTCTCTGAGTCGTGAAGAAATTATGAGAAGGATGCGCTACCTGAAACCACCATTTCATTTCAGACAGGAATTTGGCTATTGCAACAGCTGTTTCATGACTGCAGGCCAGATCATTCCCATCGTTACAGGCGAATCCTGGGAACAATTCGTTCAAAAGAATTTTATTGATGCTCTGGAAATGAACCATACCATGGTACTTTCCACGGGAGTGGCTGATCAACCGGATGTTGCGGTTCCATATACGACTTCATATTCTGATAAACTCAACAGAGTTCCTTATGACAACTGGAATAACCTTGCTCCTGCTGCAGCGATTATAAGTAATGTGAACGATCTATCTCATTGGTTATTCATGCAGCTGGACAGTGGCAGATACCGGGGAAAAGAAATAATCACCTGGGAAGCGCTTCAAAAAACAAGGGTCGCAAACTCCTGGGTGAAAAGCATAAAATCTCCATCATATCCAACTCATTTCACGGGTTATGGGCTTGGATTATTTATGGCCGACTATGCTGGCCGCCAAATTTATTGGCATACAGGCGGCGCGGGGGGAATGGTAAGTAATGTTTGTTTTGTTCCTGAAGAGAAACTTGGTATTGCCATTCTAACAAATAACGATAATCAATACTTCTTTGAAGATCTGCGGTATCAGATCTTAGACGCTTATCTTGGAGTACCTTATGTGAACAGGAGTCTGGAGAATTTACCAGATTTCCTTGAACAGGCTTCAAAAGATATTAATGAAATCAACGGTTGGAAAGCCCGTGTTAAATCAAATAAACCCGAAATTCCTTTATCTGCTTATACAGGTATTTATAAAAATACTTTATATGGGAAGATCCGGATCAGTCAATCCAATAACCAGCTCATCATTCATTATGAAACAAAACCAGATCTTTCGGCAACACTGGAATATATGGACAAAGGAGAATGGCTGTTAACTTATAATAATATCCTGTACGGGATTTTTAAGGTGAAATTTGAAATATCCGTTAATAAGGTTACATCGTTAACCACACCTCAAAATCCTTTTGTAGAGTATGATCCATATGTATTTTTGAAATCACAGTGATGATGACATTTATAAATAATATTTAATTATTAAAATGCGGGCGATTTTATTTGTAGGTATTGGAGGAGGAATTGGAAGTATATTTCGTTATACTTTATCACTATTTATCGGGCGGCATGTTCCATTGGCATTTCCATTAGGGACCTTACTGGTTAATATTACCGGTTGTTTCCTGATCGGTATCTTTTATTCACTCGCCGCAAAATATACCGGCTTCAATCCTGAATGGCGTTTATTTCTTATCACCGGAATCTGCGGTGGTTATACAACTTTTTCAACTTTCTCTTACGACGGACTGATCCTCATAAAGCAGGGGTCTATTTTCTACTTCATGCTATATGTATTGGGAAGTGTTATCCTCGGTCTTCTTGCAACTTTTGCCGGTGCAGCAATTTTTAAAATATCATAACATTTCTTCCTATCGCCAACCATATTCTCACACTCCTCTCACACTCTCACACTCTCACACTTTAATTAAGCCGAAGGCTTAAATCTTATATTTGCTATCTGAATGCAAGAAACCTCTCTCACCCGACTTCGTCGTGCTAACGCCGTGTATTTTTTTATTTCCGGTTTTGGCTATTCCAGCTGGACGTCCAGGATTCCCGGAATCAAAGAGTCGCTGAAACTTAATGATGCACATTTCGGTTCCCTGCTATTTATGATGCCCGTAGGTTTGATTCTTACAATGCCTTTTACAGGGAAATTGTTGGACCATTTCAAAAGCCGTACAATCATGCTTATAGGTGCAATAGTTTATAACGGAGTACTCGCCTGTATAGGTTTCTGCGGATATACATGGATGTTAGGCATTGCATTGTTTTTTTTCGGTTCTTCCAGGAATATGATGAATCTTTCCATGAATGCGCAGGCCATTGGTGTGCAGGCTCTTTATAACAGGTCAATAATGAGTTCTTTTCACGCTGTTTGGAGTATGGCTGGTTTTGCAGGGGCTGCCTTTGGATACTTAATGGTTACACTGAATATTATACCTGCCTGGCATTTACTCGGAGTAAGTCTTTTACTTACTGCACTTACACTTTACTATTATAAAGATGCATTGGATCAGCGGCCGGATCATAGTGTAAAGAGATCTATTTTTACTCTTCCTCCCAGGAGTATGCTTGTATTTTCATTGATTTGTTTCACATCGATGGCCTGTGAGAATACGATGTATGATTGGAGCGGTATATATATCAGACAGGTATTGCATGGTTCCAAAGCTATCGCAACAATAGCGTTTGTAATTTATATGGTTGCTATGACCAGTGGAAGACTGGCTGGCGATCGCATGGCTGATAAGTTTGGCATCCAGCGCGTATTAGCGGCAAGCGGAATATTGATTTTTAGCGGATTCGCAATTACAGTGTTATCTCCATATATCCCGCTTACACTCATTGGTTACCTGCTTACAGGATTCGGTGTTTCATGCGTTGTTCCTTTTGTTTTCAGTCTGGCTGGAAAAATTCCCATGTCTAATCCTGGCGCAGCATTGGCATCTATCTCCTCACTTGGATACCTGGGTTTTCTGCTGGTCCCGCCTATGATAGGTTATGTTGCGCAGGCCAGCAGCCTGCGCATTTCATTTGCTATTATTGCTGTGATGGGGTTGTTCATGATCAGGCTAAGTACCCGGATAAATACCGGTATGACGGCATAACTGTCATGATAAATTTTTGATCATCCAGAGATCACATCCGAAATGACCAGATTGACCGATCGGCCCGGGAAGGAAAGAAAACCCTCCTTTTTCGTATAACCCTATGGCTGTACGCAACTCCGGCATGGTTTCCAAATACATCTGTGTAAATCCAAAATCAATGGCTGTTTGGAAACATTTCTCCATAAGGAGCAGACCCAGTCCCTGTCCCCTCATTTCAGGAATAAGATATAGCTTCACCAGTTCACAGCATCCTTTCGGCAAGCCGGGTGTTGGAAAAACACCGGAACCACCAACGACGTTGCCATTGGCTTCCGCTATATAATATGCGGCATTATGAATAGAAAATAATTGAAAAAGATTATCGGTTGTCGGATCAAAATAAACTGTTCCCGGTTTATTCGCCCCAAACTCAATGAGGATTTTACGGATGATGGCAGCAATCAAGGTATTATCTGATGCGCGAATCGGACGAATTGAAATATTTTTCATGACGCTGCAATTTTACTATATTTTCATGGATACGGTTATTATTTTCATATTTAACGGAATAAAAATCATAATGAAATCTGCCTTTACATTATTCTTTCTGTTGTTCCTGCTTTTTAATTGTACTTGCGGTCAAGCGCAAAAAACATATTCTTTAATTCCGCTTAATACTAAAAAAATAAACAGTGCATTAATCGCCAGACTGCCTGCATATCTCAAAGGCTTAGCCGCATTATATAGTGCAATGGGAGGAACGGATTGTATCGAATTGCATTGTGAACTGACTTCCGCGCTCGGATTGGGAAAACAGGGGTCGGATGCGCAAAAAAATATGATTAAAAAATATTTTCCGGATGACAAAGTTGCAAAATTGATAATCGGTCAGGACTGTTATCTTCCCCCCAATACTTCTTCTTCCTTTTCAAATTTTCTAAGCCTTAGTTTCATAGTGAACAAAAATATCATTCAGGTTAACTATCAATTGGCCGTTGTTGACCATGGAAATGTAAAAAAAATAAACGGTCCGGATATTTATATATACGAAAATCAGATTTTTAGGAATAAAAAACGCGTATTATATGCGTGGACTGACAAATAAATCCCATGTATCATTTTATACGCTTTTTTGTAAAAATGGCACTCAAAATTTATTGCAGTCGTATCGATGTAAACGATAAGAGTCCGTTGAAAATTAAAGGGCCTCTGATTCTCGCTTCCAATCATCCTAATTCCTTTCTGGATGCTATCATAATTGCTTCCTGCTTCAATGAGCCTGTTCATTTCCTTGCTCTGGGAGAAATGACCGATAAGTTTCTTTTTAAAACGGTAATGAATGCCTTTCATATTATTCCGGTTTATCGCCTGAAAGTTAAAAGTGAAAACCAGGATCTCAATGAAAAAAGTTTTTCTGTCTGTCTGGACGTTTTATTAAAAAACGGTATCGTATTAATATTTTCTGAAGGTATTTCTGAAAATAAATGGCAACTCGGACCCATCAAAAAAGTAACGGCACGTATTGCGATGGCAGCTATGAATCACGAATCACTTAGGTCTAAACTCCAGATTCAACCGATTGGTATAAATTATAATTCATTTAACCGCCCTGGTAAAACAGTGCTTATTCAATTCGCAGAATCCATTTTAATAAAGGAAGGACTTACAGGAAATAGTGAAGCAGAAAAAATTCAATCTTTCAATGTTTTGCTGAGAGAAAACATGAATGATATGGTTCTCCAATCTGAAAAGCTACCTGAGAAGGCACAATTCCTGGTTAGCAATAGTCCACCACTTCATTTATATAAAATAAAAGAGCTTCAGGGCAAATTAAATGAAGAAATCAATCAAATCTATTTTTCAAAATTGGAAAAACCGGGCTACCTAATATCCCCATCTCAAAACATTTCAGGCCGTCTGCTCCTGGTTTTTCTCCTCGCTGTACCTGGAATTATAGGATGGATCTCCCATGTTTTTATTTATTATCCCTTAAAATTTTTTATTGGCAGAAAAACTGGTGGATCAGCATATCACGATTCAGTCATGTTTACAATTCTTTTCTTTACTTATCCTCTTTATTGGGTTTTTTGCAATATTCTTGGATACATCTTTTTTAAGAATGCCTGGATACAGGTTCTCCTTATTTGTATGCCAGCCTTTGCCTTTATAACAATTTATTGGAAAAAAAACATTCAAAAGATTGAAAATTATTTCATTTTAACATCCGAAGAACGAAGCCTGCTGGCAGGTTATTTTAGTTAAAAGCTTATTCTGTTTTTAAACTTCTCATTGGATCAATAATTGATTCATGTTAACGTGATCTGTAAAAGAAAAAAATAAAAAAAGTCAAAAAATAAAGGGGATATTTTAATTTAACTCATGAAGAGCTTTGCCATTCCCCAAATCATGGTTATTGTTCCCCTGAACGGGATATTTTGGAAGCGAAAATATCTTATAGATAAACCAGCCCAGACCGGCAATCGAAAAATAGAAAAGAACTGATGTAACTGTGTCCATCGTTATCCCGATTTTTAAAAACTTTAAAAGACCTGTTATTACCATAATAACTGCGAAACATACAGACCAGGAGATAAATTCCCTGATTTTCAATCTGTTTAACTGATTTATTGAATCCGGCTTAGCAAAAGAGGATCTGAAGCCGGCCGGTGAGACATCAATTGTCTTTTGCCCGCGAATCGTATGCATCTGAAGTTGTTTCAAATACAAGGCAAAAAACCATGCCAAAAGAAAAATTATCTGAAAAGAAGGAATTTATAAGCTTTCTCTAACTTTTCTTAATGGCTCATATAAGCATTAACCTCTAGGTTTCAGGTTTTGAATCCATTGGATACAGAGATCTATCCACGATTGACTACTTGTTTTATTGGTCATCCCAAAACCATGTCCTCCGCGTTCATAGAGAAAAATTTCAACAGGTATATGGTGTTTTCTAAGAGAATCGGCAAAAACAATACTATTTTCAACGGGAACTGCATCATCATCTTTAGCGTGAACAAGAAAAGTTGGAGGTGTCTGATCTGTTATTTTCGTTTCATTCGAAAATTCATTTATTAAATCCTGCGAAGGGTGGGCGCCCAGCAGATTATGCATGGAACCCAAATGTGCGATGCGGTAGTTGTTAAAACTGATCACAGGATAAATAAGGATCATGAAATCAGGACGGAGGCTGACACGACCAGGGTTTTCGATATAATCTTTTTCAAAATGAGTTCCTGCGGTAGAAGCCAGGTGACCTCCCGCAGAAAAACCCATGATCCCAATGCGATTTGAATCTATGCCAAATTCCTTTGCTTTTGACCGAACTATCAATATAGCACGCTGGGCATCCTGAAGAGGACCTGTTTCTTTCCGGAACATGGTACTATCATCAGGGATGCGGTATTTTAAAACAAATGCAGCAATGCCAGATTCATTTAACCGGCGCGCCACATCTTCACCCTCATAACCCATTGCAAGGTTGATATATCCACCCCCCGGACAAATAATCACAGCAGTTCCTGTTGACTTTTTTTCCGGTGGAAGAAAGATAGTCAGTGTGGGCCTTGAAACAGCGCTGACAATCAGTATATCGCCGGGATCATATCTGTAATTTTCATGGTTAACAGAACGCCTTGCATTTGGAATTTCTCCATCATACAACGGAATTACGGTTGGAACCTTCATTTTGTAGAAGAAAAATGCAGCGATAAGGCAAATCAAAAAAGGCGGAATCGCTTTTTTTATCATGCATATAAAGTTACGCTTCTGAAGGATTCTTTCATCAGGCAAATGAACTTACCTTTGACATCTGAAATTTGTTTATGCCGCATCTTATCAGAAATTTTTTCATTTTATTTATTTATTGTGCTCCTCTTTTCACAAATGCCGCCGAATCAGATACATCTTCTGCGGGAAATAAATTATCAATTGGCAACTGGCATGGAGAGATTATAAGGGAGGATGGTCATACGATTCCATTTAATTTTCAAATTAAAAAAATTGCCGATAAAATTGTTATGTATGTTATAAACGGAGCGGAAAGGCTACTCGTTGATAATATCAGGCAACAGGACGATTCAATTTTTATTGAAATGCCTTTCTTCGATTCGCGTTTTGCTCTCCATATTACGGATGAACAAAATATGGATGGTATTTGGATAAAAGATTATGGGAACCGTGTTGTTGCCACGCGATTCCAGGCAATTTTTAATGAAGAAACCCGATATAAAGTTTGGCTGAACCCGGCTTTTGATATATCAGGAAGGTGGGCTGTTCATTTTAAAGGCACAGATGATTCAACAGATGCTGTTGGTGAATTCAGGCAATCGGGATCGCAGGTTAGAGGAACTTTTCTTACGCCATCCGGTGATTATCGTTATCTCGATGGCGTGGTGAACGGGGATACCCTCAAAATTTCTGCATTTGATGGCGGTCACGCATATTCCTTTGTAAGTATAATTCAGGATTCCAATAAAATGACTGATGGATTTTTTTATGCGGGTGCAAAGAACATTGAAACCTGGGTCGCTGAAAAAAATGAACAGGCAAAATTACCAGATGAATTCAGTCTGACCCGCTTAAAGGATTCCGCCAATGCCATTCTTCATTTTAAATTTCCTGACCTGAATGGACACCAGGTATCCCTCAGTGATCCGGCATATAAAAATAAAGTTATCATCGTTCAAATACTGGGATCCTGGTGTCCTAACTGTATGGATGAAACCCGTTTTCTGAGTGCATGGTATATTCAAAATAAATCACGGGGTGTGGAAATTATAGGACTGGCTTATGAAAGAACTCCTTCATTTGCTAATGCAAAAAGATTATTGCAACCCTTTATAACCCGATTTAATGTAACCTATCCAATTCTTGCAACCGGAGTATCAGTCAATGATTCTTTCCGTACAGAAAAAACCCTTCCTGAGATTCAGGAAATTGTCGGTTTCCCCACAACCATTTTTATCGATAAAAAGGGGTTAGTCAGGAAAATTGACACCGGTTTTAATGGCCCCGGAACAGGAGATCATTACGAAATATATAAGAAAGAGTTTAATGAACTCGTAGACAGCCTTTTGAAAGAAAAATAAGAGGAGTGTGGTAGCGTGGTAGTTTAAAACTTTTAACTCCACTACCACACTACCACACTACCACACTTCCATACTAAAATAGTTGGTTCGTACTAATAATATTAGTATTTTCGAGCAAAGGCTTTTCTCATGCTTAGCCCCGATCGCTCCATTGTTCATTTTGACCTGGATGCATTTTTTGTAAACGTCGAATATCTCAGAAATACCCGACTCAAGGGGAAGCCCATTGCGGTAGGCGGACATAGTGACCGGGGCGTAATTGCGTCCTGCAGTTATGAAGCCAGGAAATTCGGGGTTCATTCAGCTATGCCCACCAAACTTGCAAAACGTTTATGTCCTGAGTTACTCATTATCCAGGGTGATATGGATAACTATTCCCGTTTCTCAAACCTCGTTACTGAAATTATCCGCACGGAGGTGCCCGTTTTTGAAAAGTCGAGTATTGATGAGTTTTTTATTGATATGACCGGGATGGATAAATTTTTTGGAACTCTCCGATTCATTCAATATCTAAGAAAAAAAATTATTAAGGAAAGCGGGCTTAGTATTTCCCATGCACTTGCAACCAATAAACTGATAAGTAAAGTGGCCACTAATGAATGCAAACCCAATGGTGAGCTTGTGGTCAAAGCGGGGAATGAAAAATTATTCCTGGCTCCTCTTCCAATTGAAAAATTACCCATGGTGGGAAATCAGACCGCCACCCTTCTACGTAGGATGGGAGTGGAAACGATTTCCATTCTTAGTCAGATCCCCGTTGAAATGATGATTAACCTGCTTGGGAAAAACGGCATTGAACTCTGGAGAAGAGCACAGGGTGTGGATGAAACTCCTATCGTCCCCTTTCATGAACAAAAAAGTATCGGTACAGAGAACACATTTGAGACAGATACGATTAACATTCAGTTTCTGCATAAAGAGTTAGTGAGAATGACTGAAAAAATTGCTTTTGAACTTCGCTGCAATAATAAACTTACCGGTTGTGTTACCGTCAAAATCCGTTACAGTGATTTTCAAACTCTCACTATGCAATCGACCATTGCGTACACGGCTAATGACCATTTACTATTACAGAAAGTAAAAGAAATTTTCAATAAACTATATGACCGTCGCTTACTTGTCCGGTTGATTGGCGTTCGATTTACCAACCTGGTTGCAGGCAGTTATCAGATCAATATTTTCGAAGATACTCAGGAAATGATCGGACTTTACCAGGCTATCGACAGTGTGAAGAAACAATTTGGAGAAAAATTTTTATTCCGTGCCGCATGTATCTGAATTGCAAAACATATTTCAGTTTTCGTTACGGAACTTATAGTACTGAGGAGCTGGTGACACATGCTGCCAGTCTTGGAATTAACCGGTTTGCTCTTACTAATATAAATAATACCTGCGACGCATGGGATTTTGTTGATTACTGCCAGAAGAACAAGATAGATCCTGTTCTGGGATCAGAAATCCGTAATGGAAATGATATATGTTATATTCTGCTTGCAAAAAACAATAAAGGATTTGAACAAATCAACCGCTTTATTTCAGAACACCAGAAGGATGAAAAAGCTTTCCCGAAAAGACCGGATCTCCAGGATATATACTGCATTTATCCATTTGGATCTGTTTCTGTAAATGAATTACAGGCACATGAACTAATCGGTGTGCAGGTAACGGATATCAATAAATTGTTCGGGCTTAGTGTACAAATCCATGCTGATAAATATGTAATCCGTCATCCGGTTAGTTTTCAGGATACAACCTATTATAATCTTCATCGTCTCTTGCGTGCTATTGACAAAAACATCATACTGAGTAAACAGGATCTGAAAGATATAGCTGCTAAAAATGAAACTTTCTCCACACCGGAGCAAATAGCCGAAGCTTTCCGGGCATATCCTTCTATCATTGAGAATACTGTTAATGTACTGGGGAATTGCACAATCGAAATCAATTTTAAAACTGATAAAACAAAAAAACTATTTTCCTCATCAAAGAAAGATGACCTGCAATTACTTCGTAAACTGGCTTTTGATGGTATTGTTCTACGATATGGTTCAGAAAATAAAATAGCCCGGGAAAGAGTGGAAAAGGAACTTGCCATCATCGACCATATGGACTTCACCGCATATTTTCTTATCACCTGGGATATCATCCGCTATTCTAAAAAAAGTGGGTTTTTCTTTGTTGGCCGGGGAAGTGGCGCAAATTCAATTGTTGCATATTGTCTTCAAATTACTGATGTAGATCCGATTGAACTGGATCTGTATTTTGAAAGGTTCCTCAATCCTTCCAGATCTTCCCCACCAGATTTTGACCTGGATTTTTCATGGAAGGATCGCGATGAAATCATTGATTACGTTTTTAAAAAATATGGAAGGGATCATGTTTGTCTGCTCGGATCCTATACCACATTTCAAACACGCGCCATCCTTCGTGAACTGGGGAAAGTATTCGGACTACCAAAAGAAGAAATAGACCAGTTGGATTCCGGTAGTCTGAAAGACGACAAAATACAAAGACAAATAAATTATTACGGTAACCTGATGCGAAATTTTCCCAATCATCTGAGTATTCATGCGGGAGGTATGATTATCAGTGATAAACCCATTTATCAATATACTGCCACAGAACTTCCTCCCAAAAATTTCTATACATCGCAGATCGATATGTTTATAGCTGAAAAAATAGGATTGTTCAAATTGGATATTCTCAGTCAGCGTGGTCTCGGTCATATCCGGGAGACGATGGATCAGGTTAAAAAGAATAAAAACATCGCTATTAATATCCATGATATTGAAAAATTTAAAAATGACCCTAAAGTAGCTGATCAAATCAGGAAAGCTGATACGATCGGGTGTTTTTATATTGAAAGTCCTGGTATGCGTCAGCTATTGAAAAAACTGGAATGTGATGATTATCTCACACTGGTTGCAGCCAGTTCCATTATCCGGCCCGGAGTAGCACAAAGTGGCATGATGAAACAATATATTTACCGATTTCATAATCCAAACAATTTTGAATATATCCATCCTAAAATGAAGGAGTTACTGGAAGAAACCTTCGGGGTCATGGTTTACCAGGAAGATGTGATCAAAGTAGCGCACCATTTCGGAGGTCTTGATCTTTCTGAAGCCGATATTCTGCGTAGGGCGATGAGCGGAAAATATCGTGGAAGAAGTCAGTTCGAGGAAATCAAAAAAAAATACTTTAAAAACTGCCGGGAAAGAAATTATTCCGAATCCGTCTTAACAGAAGTGTGGCGCCAGATAGAAAGTTTCGGCGGTTATTCTTTCAGCAAAGCTCATTCAGCCAGTTTTGCAGTAGAAAGTTATCAGAGTCTTTTTTTAAAAACATATTTTCCTATTGAATTTATGGTATCCGTTATCAATAATTTCGGAGGATTTTATTCCCGTGAGCTTTATTTTCATGAATTAAAAAGAACTGGTGCACGCATTCAGGCACCCTGTCTTAATCAAAGTGAATACCTTACTATGGTTACCGGAACGACCGTTTATATGGGTTTTATTCATGTACAGGGTCTTGAAGAACAATTGATGGTATCTGCAATTGAAAACAGAAAACAGGGCGGACTGTTTCTCAATCTCGCAGATTTCATTGAACGAATC
The DNA here is from genome assembly GCA_963757975.1 of uncultured Bacteroidota bacterium. GTDB lineage: Bacteria > Bacteroidota > Bacteroidia > Chitinophagales > Chitinophagaceae > Puia. The sequence goes on along the minus strand of CAVWUD010000001.1, from coordinate 115,942 downwards.
TCGCCGGGAATTGAACAATTGAATATCCTGATCCGCATAGGAGCTTTCCGATTTTGTGGCAAAACAAAAAAGGAATTATTATGGGAGGCAAATTTTCTACATAAAAAAAATACAGAACCTTCCGGTTCAGGATTTCTTTTCCGTGAACAACCTCTGCAATTTCATCTCCCCGAGCTGGTACAGCATCCGTTGGATGATGCGCTGGACGAAATCGAGCTTCTCGGATTTCCACTTTGCAATGTTTTTGAACTTTCCGTAGAAGATCCGTTGAATTTTTTACCCGCACGGGAACTTTCTCTTTATCCGGGTAAACTGGTCTCTGTATTGGGTTATCTGATAACCTCCAAGCCTGTGAATACAATTACAAATGAAATGATGCATTTTCATACTTTCCTTGATTCTGAAGGAGAATGGCTTGATTGCATCTTTTTCCCCGGTATATCCCGTTATTATCCTGTAACAGGCAAAGGATTTTATGCCATGAAAGGAAAAGTAGTAGAAGAGTTTGGTGTTTATTCTGTTGAAGTAACAGAATGCCGAAAAATCGGTTTAAGGGAAAGAAATGCTTTTCCAAACAAACTCAAGTCAGAAAGCTTAAAGCCTAAAGCTGAAAGCCTAAAACTTATAATATAATCATTTAGTTTTTAACCATGCGAATTGATCATTAACAACATCATTAGCGATATTTTTACAAATTTTCCCATAAATTTTTTTTTAATATTTAAATTAAGTTTTAGGCTTTTGGCTTTAAGCCTTAGGCTCTGTTCCCATTTTTGGAAGTAAATACATGCACATAATAACAATTCTTTATAAAACAAACGCTTAACTTCACTTTCTGAAATCCTATGTAAAGGCCGCCATAATTTTTTACACACTCTTATATGCGCGGCAAGGGAAAATATAAATTTAAAGTCATCAACGGTGTTCTTTCCTGGAAGAATGATGAGATGGAAAGATTCGTGCCTGTTTCGGCAGAAATTCTTACGAGGGTAATTTTGCTCTATGAAAAGGAATTTAAAAACGGAATCAGGATCTGGAAACGATTGACAGAAAACGATAATCTTGAATTAGTCAATATACAGGATGATCCCCTTCTTCATGAACTCGCGAGCTGGATGGAACAATTACAGGCAATTTTTTCAAACACAGAGCCGTACCGCGAAAAAGAGAATTGGATCGACAACCAGATCCATTTAAACTGACTGAACTGCTTCTTTTCTGGGACTATTCAATGTGATGATGAAAGATGTACCATTTCCTTCTTCACTGAATACTTCAATTTTTCCTTTGTGATTAAGTATGATATTTTGACTATTGGTCATACCCAGTCCGTTCCCATTTGTTTTCGAAGTGAAGTATGGGTCAAAAACTTTTGCCAACGTTTCTTCGTCCATACCTTTTCCATTATCCCTGATAATAATAATGCAATTTTCGCCTGAGCGGGTAGTCTCGATGGTCAGACATCCATTTTCACCGGTGATGGCTTCCATTGCATTGACGATAATATTCAAAATTGCGATCTTCATCCGGGAGCGGTCCACATTCAGCCAGATTCTTTCATTTGAATATTTTTTTTCTATACGCACCCGGCTCAGTTGAGCCCGGTCAAATGCTTCATTCAGTGATTCATCCAGCAAATCATCCACGCAGATTTCTTCATATTGTAAATCTGTAAATTTTGTTGCTGAAAGAAGTTCATTTATAAGTTCATTGATCCGCCGTGAATTTCTTGCAATGATATCCAGGAATAATTTTTTATCCTCACTGTCAAGATTATCATTTTCAAGATGGCTGGCGGAAAGATCAATATTAGTAAGCGGATTGCGGATCTCGTGTGCAATTACCCGGGCAACACGTCCCATGCTTGTAAATCGCTCCAAGCTTCTTAATTCCAAAAGTTCCTGGTTGGCAGAAGCAAGTTCTTTGACTCTTTTTTCGAGCTGATCATGATAAGATTTGGCTTGTATGGTAGCTTGTTTCTTTGCCTGACTTTCCATATTAAAAGTGACCAGGGAATAGATAATGAGTAAACCGGAAACCAAACCTGCGCCAATGATTATCCAGAATACTATTTTACTGTAAAAAATTACTCTTTGTGTTCTTAAATTAAGTAATCTGTTTTCATTCACAGTTATAGAATCAGAAAACTGCTCAATTGAATCGATAAGTTTATTATTTTGCTGTTCCCTTGTTCGGATAGAATCATTAATCTGAAAATTATTTTTGTTTAGAATTCCCAGTTCCTCATCCATTATATTGTATCTTTTTACAATAATTTCATGCATCGATTCAAGCCTGGATTTTTCCTCAGGATTATCACTTACACTCTTCGATAAAACCCGAAAGACGGAATCTACCAACGACCGGCTCTCTTTATAATCCTGGAGATAAGTCTTTTGTTTTTTGAGCAGGTATTCACTCCAGCTTATTTCTGCATCCTTTAAATTGGAATTGAGGATAGCAAGTTTATTAATCACTTCCCGGGTATGACCTACCCATTTATTCTGTTTTCTTAGCTGGATGAAGGATGAGAGCGAAAGAAAATAGCAAAGGAGCAGCAGTATAAAAGCTGCCAGATAACCACTCCTGATCTTTTTAGGAAAATCAAATTTCATCTGCTCTCCGTTATTCCTCTGCTTCTCTGAAATTACAAAGAATTACATCATAATGGAAGTTCACTTCAAAGTGTATATATTACCTATACGAGCAGCATAGCATCTCCGTAACTAAAAAAACGATATTTATCCTTAATAGCTCTTTTATAAGCTTCCATAGTAAGATCGTATCCGGCAAAAGCACAAACCATGATGAGCAGGCTGGTTTTTGGAAGATGAAAGTTTGTAATAAGTGCATCTGCAATATTGAACTGATATGGCGGATGTATAAAAGTGTTGGTCCATCCTTCTGAAGGTTTTAAGAGTTTTTCAGCTGTGAAAGAAGACTCCAATGCACGCATGGTAGTTGTTCCAACTGAACATATCCGATGACCTCCCAGTCTTGCTTTGTTTACGATTTTGCACGCTTCTTCGTCAACCCTGTAGTATTCAGCGTCCATCTTATGTTTGCTCAGGTCTTCCACTTCAATTGGACGAAAAGTTCCCAAACCCGTATGAAGTGTGGCTTCTGCAAAACGGATTCCTTTTATTTCAAGTCTTTTAATCAACTCTTTACTGAAATGTAATCCCGCTGTGGGCGCGGCAACAGCACCCTCATGTTTCGCATAAACGGTCTGATATCTTTCTTTATCTTCCTCATCAGGCTTACGTTTGATATATTTTGGAAGTGGTGTTTCCCCGAGAATTTCCAGCACCTGGCGAAATTCATCGTCCGAACCATCCCATAAAAATCGAATGGTGCGCCCGCGACTGGTTGTGTTATCAATTACTTCGGCCACCAGTTCGTCATTGTCGCCAAAATAAAGTTTATTACCCACACGGATTTTCCTGGCCGGATCAACGATCACATCCCATAACCTGTTTGGTTTATTGAGTTCACGAAGCAAAAACACTTCAATTTTAGCACCTGTTTTTTCCTTGCGACCATACATCCTTGCTGGAAATACCTTGGTATTATTTACAACAAAAACATCCTTATCATTGAAATATTCTATTACATCTCTGAAATGTTTGTTTTCAATTTGTCCGGTTTTACGGTGAACAACCATCATTCGGCTGTCTTCTCTTCTTTTAGCGGGATGCTGGGCAATCAGATTGAGGGGAAGGTCGAATTTAAACTGGGAAAGCTTCATTCAGTATGAAATTTTAAATAGTCCCCGGCACATGAGTCGAATGAAGCTGAGAATAACTGGTCAGTCAAACCAGGTCTTACGGCACCCGATTCTGTCATGTTACGGCATGATTTTACAAGTGTGCAAAGGTAATGTAAAAAGCTTAAAGCACAATGCTAAAAGCTTAAAACTTTTATGCTGATCTATTAAGAATTCCTCATCATCACATATGTATTGGTTTTGGGCTTTAAGCTTTAAGCTTTAAAAGGCTTTAGGCCTTTTCCCGGGATAGCCTCAATTAGTGATCTTGTATAGTCAGTTTTTGGATTCAGGTAAACAGATTCCACATCACCGGATTCTACAATTTTCCCCTTTTCCATAACCAAAACCCTGTCACAGAGATAACGGATAACGGATAAGTCATGTGAAATGAATATGGCTGTAAATCCAAAGTTTTCCTTCAGGTCCCGGATAAGATTCAAAACCTGTGCCTGTACACTTAAATCTAATGCAGATACTGATTCATCGAAAACTACGAAATGCGGATCCAGGACCAATGCTCTTGCAATAACAATTCTTTGTCTTTGTCCCCCGGAAAACGCATGGGGATATCGATTGAAGTATTCTGATTTCAAATCTACTTTTTGTAATAATTCCATTACGCGACGTTTTCTGTCTAATTTTCCATCTGAATCATGCACTTTAAGGGGTTCTGAAATGGCCGGACCAATCATTAGCCTTGGATTCAGAGATGAATAAGGATCCTGAAATACAATCTGTATATTTTTCCTGAACCCGAGTAGTTCAGACTTATGCATTGTAATTAATTCCTCTCCCCCATATAAGATACTTCCATGATAAGGCTTATTCAAACCGAGGAGTGCACGACCCAATGTTGTTTTACCCGACCCGGATTCGCCAACTACCCCGAGGGTTTCACCCTTATAAACTTCAAAATTGATATCTTTAAGTGCGTCTACCCAGTGTTTTTCTCTTCCCGTCCAGGTTTTACCTGAAGAATACCGTAGGTGAAGTCCTTTTACTTTCAACAAAATTTCAGGCACTATTCCCGAATTATTTTGCGATTCTGCAGGACGAGATTTATTTAAAATTGTTTGCCGGGATTTAGTCTTTAAGGATGTAACAGCCATATTTTGTGAAGATTCTGAAATATTAATTTCCAGAAAATCTGAGACAACAGGAAGCCGCTCATTCTTAGTGTGTAATGAAGGCCTGCACATAAGTAGTCCCCGGGTGTACGGATGCTGTGGATGTTCAAACATCTCTTTAACACGACCGGATTCCACAACCCTTCCGCGCAAAACAACCAGGGCACGGTCTGCCATATCAGCCACTAACCCCAGATCATGGGTAATGAATATCATACCCATATTTTCAGAACGAAGCAATCCTTTCAACAGATCCAATATCGTTTTTTGAATCCTCACATCCAGAGCAGTTGTTGGTTCGTCACAAATCAAGACCGAAGGATTGCAACTAATGGCCATAGCAATCATAACACGTTGCCTCTGCCCCCCGCTTAATTGATGCGGATACTTGGTAAATACTCTTTCAGGTTCCGGCAATTGTACTTTCTCAAATAATAATAAAGAGGCAGATTTTGCATCCCTGCGATTCAGTTTTCTATGAAGCATTAATGGTTCACAGAGTTGTGCACCACAGGTCATGACGGGATTTAATGAAGTCATGGGTTCCTGAAAAATCATGGCCAGCTGGCTTCCCCGGTATTCGCGGAATTTTTTCTCTTCCATGGCCAGGAGTTCTATTTCATCCTTTCCATCCGGAGAGAATAAAATGGAACCCTGCTTTATAGTGGCAGTCTTGCTTAATAAATTCATCAGGGTGAGCGACATGACCGATTTACCGGACCCTGATTCGCCAACCACTGCGAGCATTTCCCCTCTGTTTAACTCAAATGAAAATTCCTTTAATGCAGGCTCAGAAGATTCCAATTCCGGAAATTCAACGGTTATATTTTTTATATTGAGGAGTGGAAGCAAGGGAATAATTAAAAACGAAGGTGTCTGACGGTTAATCCACCGTTTATAAGTTGTTTGAGAGAATCAATTCCAATTTTTAAATGGGTTTCCACAAAATCACCCGTCACCCGCTGATCACTTTCCGCGGTTTTTACACCATCTGGAATCATAGGCTGATCACTCACCAGCAAGAGTGCTCCGGTTGGGATTTTATTATAAAAGCCGACAGAAAAAATAGTGGCCGTTTCCATATCAACCGCATATGCTCTTATTTTTTTAAGGTATTCTTTAAAAACATCATCATGCTCCCAGACTCTTCGGTTGGTAGTATATACAGTTCCAGTCCAATAGTCCACTCCGAATTCGCGAATGGTTGTGGAGATAGCTTTTTGCAATGCAAAAGCCGGCAGAGCAGGTACTTCCGGAGGAAAATAATCGTTGGAAGTTCCTTCTCCCCGAATTGCAGCAATGGGCAAAACAAGGTCACCCAGTTTGTTTCTTTTCTTCAGCCCACCGCATTTACCCAGGAAAAGTGCAGCTTTTGGAGAAATGGCACTGAGCAGATCCATTATGGTCGCAGCTGAAGGGCTCCCCATTCCAAAATTAATAATGCTTATATCACCCGCAGTTGCGCATTGCATAGGTTTGTCTTCACCGATTATTTTCACTTTATGCATTTCTGCAAACAAATGAACATAATGGGAAAAATTGGTCAGCAAAATATATGTGCCAAAATTTTCCAATTTCTCTCCTGTATAACGGGGAAGCCAGTTACTGACAATTTCTTCTTTTGTTTTCATAAATTCATTCCGGGATTCATATAAATAAATCAGTAGCCAATCAACATTCTGTAATTTAGCAAATAGTTGAGGTATGATTAAAATCTATTACCCTCATTTTGCTTTCAAGATCAAAGAAGAGGAATCCGGAAAGGAATTCATTTTTGATGAACAAAGAAAACAATGGGTGCGTCTTACTGAAGAAGAATGGGTTCGGCAAAATTTTGTCCAATACCTGCTCCAGGTTAAAAAATACCCGTCAAGTTATATTGCTGTTGAGAAAAAAATGAAGCTTGGAGAAATGAATAAACGATTTGATATTCTTGTGTTCGACAAAGCTGCAAAACCCTGGATGATGATCGAATGTAAGGCTATGAACAAACCATTGGATAAAACGGTACTATGGCAGGCGCTCCACTATAATCTTGCCATTCCGGTTAAATATCTGGTTATATCCAACGGACAGCAATGTCATGCTTACAAAAAAGCTCCCTTGGATTTCGAAGAAATGAATGTTTTGCCTTCTTACGACGAGTAATTTTCTTAAAGCCCAAAGCTCAAAGCCTAAAACTTCTTTTTAGATCCCGAATTTTAAATCTTCAATATTTAATTTGTTTTAGGCTTTAAGCCTTGAGCTTTAGGCTTAAAAAGTTTTAGGCTTTCGGCTTTAAGCTTTAGGCTTCTCAGGGGAATATGCCAAGTTCAGCATATGAAGTTCCCACTTTATTAATCGCAACTACGTAAGCCGCCGTACGCATATCGGGAATCGTTGGATTATTCTTCCAGCATTGCATGATTTCGTGTGTAGCTGTAATCATGGTTTCTTCAAGACCACTATATACCAGGTCGGCTTCTTCAGCACCATGCATGATAAATTCTCTTTCTTTGGAACGTACATTTTTACCCGTGAGTTCTTCCAGCTGTCCAAGAATATGCGTATTCATATTTTCAGTAAATCGCTTTTCCATACGGCCATAACGTACATGACTAAGGTTTTTCAGCCATTCGAAATAAGAAACCGTCACCCCGCCTGCATTCAGATACATATCCGGTATAACCAATACGCCTTTTTTGATAAATATTTCATCCGCTTCGGGTGTTAGCGGACCATTCGCAGCTTCCCCTATGATTTTTGCTTTTACACGCGGGGCATTTTCACCATTTATCACATTTTCCAAGGCTGCTGGTATGAGGATGTCACAGTCAAGTTCCAGGGCGTCAGTAGATTTTTCTATATTTGTCGCACCCGGAAAATTTAAAATTGATCCGGTTTTTTTACGGTGCTGAAAAACTTCTTCTTCATTCAATCCGGCCGGATTTGTAATTGCACCTTCATATTCTGCAAGGCCAATCACTTTTGCGCCTCCCTCACGAAAGAATTTTGCGGCATGGTATCCTACATTTCCTAGTCCCTGGACTACTACTCTTTTGCCTTCCACGCCGGTTTGCAGGCCCAGCCTGTCCATCGTTTCCCGGATATGGCAAACTTCACGAACACCATAATATACGCCCAATCCCGTTGCCTCTCTTCTCCCGCGGACACCCCCCTGCGTAACCGGCTTACCAGTAACACAGCCGAGAGCATCGATTTCACCCGGCCGCATGCTCATATAAGTGTCCAGTATCCAGGCCATTTCTCTTTCCCCCGTACCGTAATCAGGTGCAGGTACGTCAGTACCAGGACCGATAAAATTCTTTTTTATTAATTCTGAAGTATACCTGCGGGTGATCTTTTCCAGATCATACGCTGAATACTTCTTCGGATCGATCGCGATACCCCCTTTCGCCCCTCCAAACGGTACATTTACAATAGCACATTTGTAAGTCATCAGAGCGGCAAGGGCCATTACTTCATCAAGGTTAACGGAAAGTGCAAAACGGATTCCGCCCTTGCAGGGTGTTTTATGATGAGAATGCTGAACACGGTAGGCTTTAATCACTTCTACCTTATCCCCTATTTTAACGGGGAAGTACATACGATAAACAGCATTGCATTGTTTAATCTGTTCAAGAATTCCGGGGTCCCAGTTTGTATATGGGGTTGCTTTGTCGAAGCTTTTTTCGACCGCTTCAAAAAATTTATATTCATTCCTGGCAGCCATACATCGTTATTTTATAAAGAATATTCTGAGTAAAATATTTAGTTTTTATTTTTTTCCATGCGGCTCATTTTCCTGTCAAGTTGAATGAGGTAGATAAAAATTCCGATGAGAATAATAAGCAGTACTGTCACTACCACATATATTTTACCATTGGAGCGCATCAGTTCTGCCATTTGAGGTTTTTCATGCCGCGTGCTGTCCTGTGCATGGCCGGTAAGCATGCCCAACAGTAAATAAACAAAAAACAAAAAACGCAGAGATATTTTAACCATGAAGCTCGTGTTTTAAAGAAAACAATTGTAAGCGGATCCGTAAGGTGGAAATCCAGACACCCAGCAAAGTCCAGCCTGGAACCGCACCAAACCAGAATACCTTTCGCATGTGGCTGTCTATATCATTAGTATCCAATGCCGGATTGCCCATGCCGCCGGGGTGCAGGCTCTCCACCATTCGCGGGATGATCCAAATGGTGGGGAAAAGCATGGCAAAAGCAAATACATTATAAACAGAACTGATCCTTGCAGATTTATCCATATCCGTTAATGAATTCCGGAGAACAAAATAAGCCAGATAGATCAGAAGGGCGATTGCCGCACCAATCTGCTTTGGATCATTGCTCCAGAAAGCTCCCCAGGCATATTTTGCCCACACAGATCCTGTGAGAAGACCCAGCAGGCCGAAAACAATTCCGGTTCTGGCATATTCTACGGCATATATATCATCGACGGGTTTATTATGTCTTAAATACCTTATAGAATAGATAACAGAGATTATGAAAAAAATCATCATGCCAAACCACATCGCCACATGAAAATAGAGATTGCGTATGGTTTCATTCAGAATTGGTTTAGCGGGAACATAGCCCAAGAAACCAGCTGTGAATGTATAGAGAAGAAAAATGATACTTAGTATTTTCCACCAGTTCTTACGAAGCATATGGTAAATTGAAGAGGGGCAGGGATGCCGGTTATTTCCGGCAGGCAAAAATAGGATAAGGCGGTCAAACCTGAAAATATGCTTAATGCTCAACGCCTAACGCGAAACGCTCAAGATCTATTAGAATGTAGTTACACATCCATACTCCCATACTCCCATACTCCCATACTTGTTCTCAGTCTTTCCATAGAAATGGGAATAAAATGACGGAAAGCAACAGGACCATGATATCAAAACAGCCCAACAAAAGTATAATGGACACCAATCCGCTTTGAAAAACATCTGAAAAAGCAAGCGTTGATAATCGCATTAATAACATCAGTTGAGGAATAATCAGGGGAAAACCAAGTATAGCCATCATGGCAGCGTTTTGTTGTGCCCGGGCAGCAATGGCGGCTAAAAAACTAAAAACGAGACTTATGCTGCAGGCACCGAAGCATGATATTCCAAAAAAAAGAATAGGATGCGTGATTGGGGAACCAAGTAATATTGCAAATATTAATAAGCTTATCAGATTCATCAGCAACATGAGTGTTGCATTAAATAACATTCTGGCCAGAATGAAAATAACCGGACTTACTAATGAATAAAAATATAACTGCCTTCCCTTTCCTTCCTGCAGAAAGGTTTTGGCAATGGCATTTACACAAATAAATAATTGCATCATCCAGAACAAGCCATTCCATATCATATTTTCGGGCTGACCCATAGCCAGATAGAGAACAAAAATAGTAGAAGCCACATAGAGCAGGATACCGTAAAAACTGTATTGCTGGCGAAATTCCAGTAATACATCTTTTTTTATCAACTTAAAAATCAGACGAAGGCTCTTCAAAATTTTTCTTTAAACTTATTTTAACAAATCACCTTTAGCATAGCAGATTCTGCATCTTGGTTCGTATAAATCCTTGTTACCGATCAATAATTGCGCGGCATTCCCTGTTTTTCTATAGGAATAGTTCGCAATATTTCCACACTGCATACAAATGGCATGTAACTTGGTAATGTATTCCGCTTTTGATAACAGGGCCGGTATCTGTCCGAATGGCTTACCGAGATAATCCATATCCAGACCAGCGACTATGACACGTGTACCCCTCAATGCCAGGGTATCACAAATGTCGGGAAGTGCATCGTCAAAGAACTGCGCTTCATCAATACCAACTACGTCAACCGTCGAAACCTGCTCCAGTATTGCATTTGCATTGGAAACTGGTATGGATTGAATACTGTTTTCATCATGAGATACTATATTTTCAGGATGATAGCGGTTATCGGTTTGAGGTTTAAAAATACCGACACGAAGGTTGGCGATCCGTGCCCTGCGGAGCCTCCTGATTAGTTCTTCTGTTTTTCCGGAGAACATGGAACCACAGATAACTTCAATCCAACCTCGTTTATTAAACTGAATAGCCGGCTCTATAAACATTGTCAGATAGAATTTGGATAAATATTTGCTTTAATTTTATATAGTGCTATTATCATCTCTCTCAAAAGTATAATGGAAAGATTGCAACAACTCATCAGCAAGTTAAATGAACAATGCGAACAAAACGAAAGTGCGCTTCAAATGCTTGTTACCCTTAAACAAATCGAAGCCGAACTCACCCAAATACACACTGTTACGGTTACAGGGAGAAAAAATCCAGGTGTTTCAGTCGTAATGCCATCTCTGAGCATTTCACACAGAGTTGTGGAAGAGTACATTCAGAAGATTGAAAAGGAACCCAGTTCCAAGGAATTGGAAACCAGCTTTCAAAAACAGGAAGCTAATGTTATACCTGCCGGGCACCAGCCCTGGATGGGAGACCCGCTTGTAGAAATTCCCACCCTGTCCCATCAACCGATCAACCGTGAAATCAATGACCTGGTCGGTAGTGGCAACACTTCCCTCAATGATAAATTAAAATCAGGCAGTACAGATCTCGGATCTACTTTGAAGGGCTCTCCTGTAAAAGAATTGAGAAAAGCCATAGGTGTGAATGACCGGTTTTTGTTCATCAATGAATTATTCCGCGGGGATGAAGCCATGTATGAAAGAAGTATTAAGACCATTAATAATTTCCGCATATTACCGGAAGCTGAATATTGGATGGAAAGAGAACTTAAAATTAAAATCGGCTGGGACGATTCAAGGGATATCGTTCAACATTTTTATCAGCTGGTGAGAAGACGATTCTCCTGAATATAACGTATAATTTTTTCAGTTGCGCCACGTCTTGCATAAACATAATCCCGGGCTGCATTTCCGTGAAAGGTATATTCCTCATCATTTTCAAATAAACGGTTGAAAACAGATTCTGCTTCCAGCGCATTGTCAATGATTATTACACCTCCGGCTTCAGCAAGTTCCAATACTTCAAAATATTTTTCAATAACCGGACCAGTTACCACTGGCTTTCCGTAAACAGCAGCCTCGAGTACATTATGTACTCCATCATCACCGAAGCCACCTCCAACATAACATATCGTGGCATAAGAGTATAACTGTGCAAGCATTCCAATATTATCAACAATCAGAACGTTGGGTTGTCCCTTGGTCGTTGACTGCTGGCTGTTATTGGTTGATTTAGATAATTGATTCTCAAGAGCAGAATATCTGACTGAATTTCTAAAAATAGCTTCCATATCCCTGATATGGTCTTCTTCTATTTCATGCGGTGCGATGATAAATCGAATATCAGGATGTGTGTTGGCATAATGATCCAGCTCTTCTTCATCTTCTTCCCATGTACTACCTGCAACTATCACCAGATGATCAGAGCAAAAACTTTCAATTACAGGAAATGATTCAAAACTTTCCGCAATTTCAATTACCCTGTCAAAACGTGTATCACCACTTATAAATACCGAGTGAACGATTCCCAGAGTTTCGAGCAAATGCTTTGATTCCTGGTTCTGAACAAAAAAGGCATGAAAACTATCCAACATGAGACGGTGGATATTACCGTACCATTTAAAAAAGGGCTGATCCTCACGAAAAAGAGGTGAAATGAGCAGTACCGGTATCTTTCTTTTACGTAATTCACGCAAATAATAATACCAGTAATCGTATTTGATCCAAATAACAAGGCTGGGATTTACAATGTCCAGCCAGCGTTTGGCATGAATGGCAGAGTCCATAGGAAGATAAAAGATATGGTCGGCACCCGTATAATTTTTTCTTATTTCATATCCTGAAGGTGAAAAAAAACTAATGATAACTGTAATATCCGGATATAGCTTTCGCAGGGATTCTATTACCGGCCTGCCCTGTTCAAACTCCCCCAGCGAAGCGCAATGCATCCACACCCGCTTCTTCCCTTTTATGCCTGCATTAAGGATCGTTTTAAATATACCCTTCCTGCCATTTATCCATGCTGCTGCCTTCCGGTTCCATGGTGAAACGATCCGGATACACACCTGATAAATCCAGAGAAAAAGATTATATAAAACGATTGTCAATAGGAAGGGTTAAGTGTTTCAGCAGACAAATGTAATCCTTTCCACTAACCGTTCGTAACTGATTGAGTCATTGCATATACCATTATTTTAGCGTAGGTTTGTGCCCGTTAATAAAGAGCTTATGCGGCCAATTCAAATGGTAGATCTGAAAGGTCAATATGCCAAAATTAAAGGTGAAGTTGATCGTGCGATTTTTGATGTTTTGGAAACGACGGCATTCATTAATGGCAAACAGGTTACTGATTTTTCCCGAAATCTGTCTGTTTACCTCGGAATTAATAATGTAATACCATGTGCGAATGGAACGGATGCCTTACAAATTGCTTTAATGGGACTGGGTCTTGAACCGGGTGACGAAGTAATAACGCCTTCATTTACTTTCATCGCAACAACAGAAGTTGTAGCGTTGCTCCGGCTGAAACCTGTATTTGCAGATGTCGACCCCAAAACATTTTGCATTGATCCTGTTTCAATCGAAAAACAAATAACAAAAAAAACCAGGGCTATCGTTCCCGTACATTTATATGGCCAATCAGCGCCTATGAAAGAAATCATGGACCTGGCAGATAAATACGATTTGAAAGTGGTTGAAGACAATGCCCAGGCCATCGGAAGCGATTACACTTATCCAGACGGTAAAAAATATAAGACCGGAACTATTGGAACGGTTGGTACCACTTCATTTTTCCCTTCCAAAAATCTGGGAGCATATGGGGACGGAGGGGCCTTATTTACGGGGGACAACATACTGGCTGAAAATTTTAGGATGATCGCCAACCATGGACAGAAAAAAAGATATTATCATGAAATCGTCGGTTGCAATAGTCGTCTCGATTCCATTCAGGCAGCCGTACTGAATATAAAACTTCCACTTTTGGATGAATATATCAGCAAACGCAGGGATGCAGCGGATTTTTATGATCATGCATTTGCAGGTCATCCCAAAATCCGGACACCCTATCGTGCTTCCTATACCAGGCACGTTTTTCATCAGTACACGCTGATACTGGAAGGAGCTGACAGAAATAAACTCAATGAATATCTGGCTTCCAAAAACATTCCTTCCATGATCTATTATCCGGTACCGGCACACCGGCAAAATATGTTTGCTTCGTTTCAATCCGGAATGCAGCAACTGGAAGTAACAGACTGGCTTACTGAACGTGTGATTTCATTGCCTATGCATACAGAGCTTGATGCAGAACAGCTTGCTTTTATATGTAACAGTGTACTGGAGTTCCTGAATTAACCTTATCTAAATATTAAATAGAAGTTTTACCATGAAAATAGCCGTAGTTGGAACTGGATACGTTGGTCTGGTAACAGGAACTTGTTTTGCAGAAACCGGAAATGATGTTATTTGTGTAGATATCGACGCTCAAAAGATAAAAAAACTGAGTAATGGTGAAATTACCATTTATGAACCGGGGTTGAATAAATTATTCTTAAGAAACCTAAAGGAAGAAAGACTAACATTCACGACCGATCTTGCTGCAGGAATTAAAGATGCGGCAATTATTTTCCTTGCTCTGCCTACTCCACCCGGAGCCGATGGATCAGCAGATCTCAGGTTTGTATTGGATGTCGCGGGGAAACTTGGAAACCTGATGAAAGACTATAAAGTTATCATCGACAAGAGCACTGTACCCGTTGGAACTGCTGAGAAAGTGTATGATGCAATAGGTAAAAATTTTAAAGGTGAATTCGACGTCGTTTCCAACCCGGAGTTTTTGAGAGAAGGTGTTGCGGTGGACGATTTTATGAAACCAGACAGGGTGGTGATTGGAACTTCTTCCGAAAGAGCCCGTAAAATTATGGAAGATCTTTATAATCCTTTCGTGAGGCAGGGTAATCCCATCATTTTTATGAATGAAAGATCTGCAGAACTCACCAAATATGCTGCAAATTCTTTCCTTGCAACCAAAATTACTTTCATGAATGAAATCGCCCAGCTTTGTGAGCGGCTTGGTGCAGACGTAGATATGGTAAGGCGCGGAATAGGAAGTGACGAACGTATTGGTAAACGGTTCCTTTTCCCGGGTATAGGTTATGGAGGCAGCTGTTTCCCGAAAGACGTACAGGCACTCGTGCAATCATCCAATGATGTCAATTACGAATTCAAGATTCTGAATGCAGTAATGGAAATCAATGAAAAACAAAAAATGCATCTCATCCCTAAAATAAAAAAATATTTTGACGGGGGTCTGAAAGGAAAACATTTCGCTTTATGGGGTCTTGCTTTTAAACCGAATACTGATGACATTCGGGAGGCACCAGCCTTGTATATTATTGAAGCCTTAAGAAAAGAAGGCTGCACAATTTCCGTTTACGACCCTGAAGCGATGAATAATGTAAAAGCACAGATCGGGGATATCGTAAAATATGGCGAGAATCAATACGAAGTGCTTGAAAATGCAGACGCGCTTATCATTGCGACCGAATGGAATGAATTCCGTACTCCCAATTTTTTGAAGATGGTTACGTCAATGAAGAATAAAGTGATATTCGACGGAAGAAATCTTTTTGATATCAATGCGATTGGTGAGCTCGGTTTTTATTACGAAAGCATTGGACGCGCACCTGCAATTCCGGTAAACAATTATCACAATAAAAAGAAAGCATGAGTAAAAAAAGAGTACTCATTACCGGCGCAGCCGGATTTTTAGGCTCACATCTTTGTGACCGCTTTGTCAGGGAAGGCTATCATGTGATTGGTATGGACAACCTGATTACGGGCGATCTTCAAAATATCCAGCACCTTTTTAAACTGGAACAATTTGAATTTTATCATCAGGATGTTAGCAAATACATTCATGTACCAGGGCCGCTCGATTATATTTTGCATTTCGCTTCCCCTGCAAGTCCGATTGACTATCTTAAAATTCCTATTCAAACGCTGAAAGTTGGTTCCCTTGGAACCCATCACTGCCTTGGTTTGGCGAAAGCTAAAAATGCCAGAATACTCGTTGCCTCCACTTCAGAAATATATGGAGACCCCCTCGTACATCCTCAACCTGAAGAATACTGGGGAAATGTAAATCCCGTCGGACCACGGGGTGTTTACGATGAAGCAAAAAGATTCCAGGAAGCGATCACGATGGCATATCATAGCTTTCACAATCTTGAAACACGTATAGTTCGTATTTTTAATACTTACGGTCCCCGAATGCGGCTGAATGATGGCCGGGCTCTCCCGGCCTTTATAGGTCAGGCCCTGCGCGGAGAAGACCTGACAGTTTTCGGTGATGGAAGCCAGACACGTTCCTTTTGTTATGTAGATGATCTGATTGAAGGTATATATCGTTTGCTGATGAGCGACTATGCTCTTCCTGTTAATATCGGTAATCCTTCTGAAATTACACTCAGGGATTTTGCAGAAGAAGTGATTGCGCTTACAGGAACAGACAGAAAAATAATCTATAAACCCCTGCCGGCTGATGATCCTAAACAGCGTAAACCGGATATAAGTAAAGCAAAAAAAATATTACAATGGGAACCAAAAGTAGGCCGCAAAGAAGGACTTAAAATAACCTACGATTATTTCAAATCTCTGCCCCCGGAAGAATGGTTTAAACAACCCAAGGAATTCAAAAGTGCATAAATAATTTGGAAATTTGATATTACCATGAGTTCATACCAGAAAGTGATCCTGATAACGGGGGGAGCTGGATTTATAGGATCGCATCTTGTGCGTTTATTTGTAAATAAGTATCCTCAATACCAGATCGTTAACCTGGACGCGTTAACCTATGCGGGTAATCTGGAAAACCTCAGGGATGTTGAATCCTCATCGAATTATATTTTCGAGAAAGGTAATATCAATGACCAGGAAACTCTGTTTGCCTTGTTTGAAAAATATTCATTCGATGCTGTCATTCATCTGGCTGCTGAAAGTCATGTGGACCGTTCCATCACAGAACCACTCGCCTTCGTAAAAACAAATGTGATGGGTACCTGCAACCTGCTTAATGTTTGCAGAAAAAAATGGAATCAAAACTTGGAAGGCAGGCTTTTTTATCATGTTTCAACCGATGAAGTTTATGGTTCACTGGGAAAATCAGGACTATTTACAGAAACGACTCCTTATGATCCGCGCTCGCCCTATTCTGCCTCTAAGGCATCTTCCGATCATTTTGTTATGGCCTATCACCATACTTATAATTTGCCGGTAATTGTTTCAAACTGCTCTAACAATTACGGCTCTCATCATTTTCCGGAAAAACTGATACCGCTTATGATTATTAATATTAAAAATAATCAACCGCTTCCGGTGTATGGCAAGGGAGAAAATATACGCGACTGGTTATATGTTGATGATCATGCATCAGCCATCGATCTTATATTTCATAAGGGAACAACAGGCGGGAAATATAATATTGGAGGATTCAATGAATGGAAAAATATTGACCTGATCTATTTACTTTGTGGAATAATGGATAAAAAACTTGGTAGAAAACCAGGTGATTCAGCCAAACTTATCAGTTTTGTAAAAGACCGTCCCGGTCATGATATGCGTTATGCCATTGATGCAGGAAAATTACATCGTGAACTTGGATGGAAGCCTTCGCTCAGGTTTGAAGAAGGTCTGGAAAAAACTGTCGACTGGTATCTGTCAAATGAAAAATGGATTGAACAGGTTACCTCTGGCGAATACCAGAACTATTATGAAAAACAATACCATAAATAATGGCATTCAAAGAAACTTCCTTACCTGGTGTTATAATATTTGAACCTGCCGTTTATCCTGACGAACGAGGATTTTTCTTTGAATCGTATAACAAGCGGCTATTTATCTCCAATAATATATCAAATGAATTTGTTCAGGATAACCAGTCTTATTCAGTCTACGGCGTAATACGGGGATTACATTATCAGAAAGAACCCCATGCTCAGTCAAAACTGGTGCGTGTTTTATACGGTGAAATACTGGACGTAGTTCTCGACCTGCGTGTAGGATCGCCCGGATTTGGCAAAACTTATGACGTTCGTTTATCTGCTGAAAATAAAAAACAAATATTTGTTCCCAAAGGCTTTGCCCATGGCTTTTCCGTATTAAGTGAAACAGCCGTTATATCTTATAAGTGTGATCAGTTTTATAATAAACAAAGCGAAGCAGGTTTCCGGTTTGATGATACAGTTTTGAATATTAACTGGCAGATTCCACCGGATAAAACATTAATCTCTGAAAAAGATACACAACTGCCAGCATTCGACCTTTCCATTTCAGATTTTATTTATTAACGCGATGTCCGAATCCTCAACATATCGTATAGTTGTGACAGGTAGTAACGGACAGCTTGGCAAAGAACTTGCCCAAATTGCCGCTGATCATTCCAGGTTTCAATTTACATTTTTGACGAGGGAAGAATTTCCCTTGGATGATAATAAAAAAATAGAAACCTGGCTTAATGGGAATCCTGTTGATATTTTCATCCATTGTGCGGCATATACAACGGTGGATAAAGCAGAATCGGAAATAGAAAAAGTCTTCCAAATAAATGCTGCAGCATCCGGAGCAATTGCCAGGCAACTTTCAAAAAACAAAACCCGGCTAATTTATATTTCTACTGATTATGTTTTCGATGGAACCTCAGCTGTCCCTTTAAAAGAAAACGCAATAACAAATCCCGTAAATATATACGGTGCCTCCAAACTGGAAGGGGAACGTTTGGTTCTTCAAAACAATCCATCCAGTCAGATAATCCGTACTTCCTGGCTATATTCTTCTTTTGGAAACAATTTTGTGAAGACGATGATACATTTGATGAAAGAACGGGATTCCATACGTGTTGTTGATGATCAGAATGGTTCGCCCACCTATGCTGGCGATCTGGCAGGGGCCTTAATGCAAATGCTTGAATCGGATCATTTCATACCAGGTATTTATCATTATAGTAATGAAGGAGAAACAACATGGTACAAATTTGCTGAAGAAATAAAAAAATTAACTGATAGTAAATGCCAGGTTTTGCCCATACCATCTTCGGGTTATCCTACGCCGGCAAAACGTCCTGCTTATTCTCTAATGGATAAATCAAAAATTAAAAAGGATTACGGACTTCAGATTCCGGCCTGGCAAACCAGTTTGGCATTTTGCATTAATCTCTTAAAAAAGCAGGGAGTGTAAAATTTGCAATAAATATCAGATTAAATTTACTTGGCTAATTTGGTTTGTTTCATACTATCGGGCTTCAATCCGATTACAGGCGTTTCACTTTCATTTTCGTGATTGCCATAAAGTAATTCCTCATTTAATTCCAGTACATCCCTTTGTAAGCCGTAAATCTCGTGGGTAAGTTTTTTAACTTTTTTCATACCGATCAGGTAACCTGTAGAAAAGATAAAAAGACCGGCAATCACCACATCCAGCATATTTAACTGAATGGCTCTCAGCAAATCGATAACAGTTTCCATAAAATTAATTTTAAACAGGATTGGATTAAATACTCTTTAAAAGTACCCTTCGGAACCCAGATCTACAACGTAAAATACCTCCATTTATCACCCGTATTTTTACGGGATCTTGATAGAGTTAACACTTTAGCGCTCACAAGTCATTAAATATCATCCGTTTAAGTACGCTACACTTTTAACTACTGAATGTGAGATATCAAAATATGAATGATGACCGATTTGATCCGGAGTAATTCTAATACGTATTTTCCGACCCATTAAAGCAACTCCATCGTCCCGGACAGATAAAGCCCCATATTGAATATGGGGCCCTTGTTGCCTGACCTGGATTCGAACCAAGACAAACAGAGTCAGAGTCTGTCGTACTACCGTTATACTATCAGGCAGTTTGCCGATAAAGAATTAATTTCCTTTATTTTCGGCTGCAAAGATAACTTAGAGACTACAGAACAGGGAAAAAGAATACCATCAAATAATTGATTTATTATCGAAATTTATGCAAGTTGTATATAGTTGATTATCAATGTTATATTTTAAAAATACACATTTTTGCAGAATCCTGAAAAACGTGTTACATATTTTCAATCAGCAGTTACTAATCTATGTATAAGAAAAACCGATTTTCAGATTCTGATCTTGTAAAAGCAATTCTTGAGAAGGACTTGCTGGAACAGGCCATATTGCAGCTCTACCAGGATCACGCTGAAATCACCAGATCTTTTATTATTGGAAAAGGCGGAACGGAACAGGACGGGGATGACATTTTTCAGGAAACGATTGTTTCGTTTATTGAATGTGTTCAAAAAGGAAAATTCAGACAGGAATCCGGAATCAGAACCTTTCTGATTTCAATATCAAAAAACCTCTGGTATAACGAAATCAGAAGAAGGCAAAGGGCGGGCAATCGCGAACAAATTTTTGAAATGGAACGCGACCAGGAAGTGGGACCCGTTACTGAATTGATAAATGACCGTGAAATGAAAAAACAATTGAATATGTTGCTTCAGGATCTCGGTGAATCCTGCAAAAAAATCCTGGAGCTGTTTTATTATGAGAATTCGTCTATGAAAGAAATTGTTTCTCAGATGCACTACGAAAATGAACAGGTAGTCAGAAACAAAAAGTATAAGTGCCTGCAGCAATTAGCCGATAAAATAAAACAAAATCCGCTGGCAGTAAAAAAAATAAATGAACTGATATCTAAATAGAATCATGCAACCGAGTAAAGAAATATTAATTGATTATCTGGATCATCAACTGAATCAGCAAGATACTGATCAGGTTGAGATCATGATTAAGAATGATAAATCTCTTTCAGATGAATTGCAATATCTGAATATGGCTATTGACACAATTCGTCTGAATACCATCAATGATAAAGTTTCTGCAGTCAGGAGATCACTTACAAATACATCGGCTCTGACAGAAATGCCGGCAAATAACAGGATTCGGCGCATATATAAAATGAGTATGCGTATTGCCGCTATATTTATACTTCTCATAGGAATGGCAGTTTTGTATAAATATCTTACAGTTAGTAACCTGTCTGTTTACGAAAAAGAATTTACCAGTTATGATTTAAGCAATTTGCGCGGGCAGGAATCACACGATGCGGAGGCTGAAGCCTACTTAAATAAAAACTGGAGTGAAGTTTTAACTATTTTTCAAAAAGAAAATAATAAAACCAATAAATCATTATTCCTGGCTGCGATGGCTGAAATGCATTTAAACAATTTTTCACAGGCTGTTCCACTTTTCGAAAACATACTGAATAATACAGGAGATAGCTCTTTCCGGGAAGAAACAGAATACTATTTATCTCTTGCTTACCTGAGGAATCATGAAATAAACAAAAGTATTACATTAATTAATAAAATTAAGGCTGATCCTACGCATACATATAACCCACTTGCCTTAAAAATATCTTCTATTGATCTGAAAATCATAGAAATAAAAAAATAAAAAAAGAGGTTACAAACGAAGAGACGGCGGTTACTAAGTATATCAAGATGAATGCGCCCAATCATGAAAACCAATAAGAATCCAAAATACCATTGAAAATTTTCCGACCAAATCCCATGAAGAATCCCGTCCAATCCGATGAAATTCAAAATCAAAGTCGACGTATCCCTGAAAACACTGAGTAGGTTTAGACAACGTTATTTTAAAATCCCAATATCAACTGTGAAAAGCGTCGACTTTTTTTTCATTCTTTTTCCAATCAAGAAAAATATAATTGTACCAAATGCAATTACAAAAACAACCCAAATCCAGGGTTGTTTTTTTTTGTATAAACTACCTGGATCTCCCATAAGAATTATATGAGACCAAAAAGCAGGATCCCGGTTCACCGGATTATTTTTGATGAAATCTATTTTGGCTTTTTGCAGTGCTCGTGATTTTGAATATCCCGCTTCCAGGTATTTATAGAAAATCCTGAATATCTCTGAAGTCGAACGATCGTCAGCTTTCCATAATGTATTGATGGTACTTGGACATCCTGCATATAAAAAGGCCCGGGCAAAACTCATTACACCTTCATTTTTTATATACTCTCCCCTTCCGGTTTCACATGCACTGATTACCATTAACTCGCAGCTGTCGAGCCTGAGCGAATAAATTTCATCCAGAAAAAGAAAATCTTCAGAGCGTATACCACTCGCAGGGAAAAATGCAATATAGGAAGCGGATGGATTATCCATGTCAGTAATTGCATGGGTTGCCAGATGTACAATTGGACAACTATTCAGGTTTTTAATAAATTCCTTTTTATTTGCATTCTGATCTTCAAAACGCCTGCCTTTCAACCCTGAAATCTCATCTTTTGAATAAGGTAATTTCTCAAGCCAACCTGCTCCATCAGCTTTCATATCACCTCCCTTTTTGGAAAAAGGAGCAAAAGAAAGTACAGGATTTTGGATTCCCTGAATATTAATATTCCTGTGATTCTCAATAATAAACCTTGCTGAAAATTCATAACTTACTATATGTTTTTCAAGAATCAGGCTGCCATCTGTATCTCCTGGTAAAGACTCAAAGGGAAGTAGAAAAAGCAGTCCATCAGGAATGATAATCCATTCATCTTTATTTCCTGCCAAATTGATCACAGGTTTCATGAATTGTGTATACAGGTTTTCTTTTAATCTGTTTGTATTAAAATGCCTTCCACCTTCTGAAGTCTGGAGTATTTGTATCCAGGAAATTATATTGCGCCGAATTGCTTCACCACTATCCAGTTCAATCAGATGAAAAGAGGAATTTGTAAGAACAAATACTTCTATTTTCTCGGGGGTATTATAAAAACTTATTAACGACTGATCAGGTCCTATCGATTTTTGCAATTGTTCAATCGATGGAAAATCATCTGAATACTTTAATTGATAGAACCTCTTATTTCCTTCCATTTTCCGGCGGAGGTTTAGCAATTGTATTTCATAAGCCGACTTTTCATTGTTTATTTTTTGCAATGCCTGAGTATTCAGCTCCTCTTCTGCCTTTGAATTCAATCGCGCTATGTTGAATTTGATATTCCTTTCCTGACCTGCAACGTTATTTCCAGCACCAATGGAGAGTAAAAAACTCCTTTCCCTCAGCTGGGAATTCATAACGGAGGCTTTATTCTTTTCAGTGATTAAAAACGCTGATTCTTCGTAGCCCTTATTTGGGAATAATTTGTTTAACTCAAGACAAACTGTAAGCGCATTCGTATAAACCTCACTGCTTTTTTGTTTAAGAAGTATTTTGGCATCGTCCATTTCATAACTTCTTTCAATATATGAAAGGAAAGAAATGGTAGATTGATAAGAATCGTAAGCAGATTTAAGGTCATCTGGATTGGAAGTTCTTTTATATTTCATCTCCCAGGCAGACGCTTTCTTAACCAACACTTCAAATAACCTGTAATAGGCAAAAGACCCGGTGAAATTCCCCGGGTTTTTATGTATATCATTATCAGTAAAATTTCCAGAAAAAATGATCAAAGATTTCTGAAAGTGCTGTAGGGCTGATTCTGGCTGATTATTAAAAATATCCAGATCCCCGGTGTAAAGTTCATTTACCCCATCATCCAGTGCATTACTATGATATGATTTTTTTTCATTCTGATAATGCTTTAACCATACCGAGGCTGAATCGGCATTTCCTGTTTCCAACGCGGTTCTTGCCATTTCATTTAATACCCCGGGTATAGCTCTGACCTTAACTTTTTTGAATGAAGCCAGTGCTTCGGCATATTGATGCAATCCTGCATAAGCCCTTCCCATATTCATATATAAAGGATCAGGCAGTAGCTGAAATTTTAGGATTTTTCTATACAGGTCTAGTGCCTGTTGATACAGACCCAATTTATAAAAACAGGTCGCCATATTCAGTTGCAAACTAAAAACAAAATCATCTGACGGATTTTTAGACTCAATCAGCTGAAGCGCCTGGTTGAAATAATTCTTACTTTGCAGATAGTTTCCATTATCATAGTATAGAACACCCAGGGTGTTATAGAGCCGGATACGATCTTCAAATGAACCCCTTTCCCCGGGACTTTCTTCCGCCCGTAAAAGAAAATAACTCGCTGAATCAAAATTGTTGAGGTTATAATAACATGAGCCGGTTAATACATTTAAACTGAATCGTTTTCCAGAATCAGATGTATATTTCATCGCCTGCAAATAAGAGCTGGTCGCCCTGGCGTAATCTTTGTAAACATCACACATGATACCCATTTTATAATTCGCCTGATAGAGCAGGCTGTCAATGAATCCGGAATGGGATATATTGCTTAATTCGTAAATGACTTCATTGAAACCTGCAATGCATGCACTATCCTTTAAAGGGGAATTGTTAGAAGAATAAAAAAGTTGATCAGCCCTGTTATATTTAGACAATATCGATTTCAATACAGGAGAACCTGGTGAATACTTCTTAAAAGAAAAAATTAACAGGAAAGAGAGGAGTACTAAAAAAACTTTCCCGGACATAAACAGGTTTTAAATAGCTCTGTTTTAACGTCCGGGAAAGCGCAATATTGTCAGACAGGAAAAGGGTTAATTATTATCCCTGACAATAATGATGAGTGGCGGCCTGGGTGCAGGGCCTTTACTCAGTAACAAGTCACCGAGAATATTTAAAAGATCATTGGTAACGGAAGCAAGCAAACCGGGAGGAATATCTGATTTATGGTTATAATAGATCATTTGCAATGGTACCTTCTGGTCAGCGTAATTACTATTATCGTTCAGCCAATAATAGATCGTTGTATTTACCGTAGTACCGTTTATTGGAAGCAGCCCAAACAGGCTGTTTTTCATTGTCTTGCTGTACATTGATATTTCCAGTATGCTGATCTATAACAATACCCTGATTCTTTGCATGATTATTATAATCAAACTTACATCCTTGTCCCTGGTTGGTCAGACAGGGTGAGGGCCAGTTAGGATTGGCATTAAAATAAGGTTTCACGGTATCATTCATAGTAACCACATAAACACTATCCATATAGTATGCACCGCCAACGATTAGTTGTGACATACAGGTATCTGTGGTACCCTCTTTTACAAAAGCAACAGAATATCTCAGTCCACTTTGTGACTGAGTCAAATCTAAAGCTCCTGTTTTCGGATCCATGACCAGCCCTACAGGCCATGATAGATATGTTCCCTGGATGCCCTGATTGTTTTGCGGATAAGCATAATAATCGCCATTGGTGGCAGGTTGAGGATAAATAACAGAATCTCCGTAGTCAGGCGCATAATTACATTCCTGAACCGGGTTAACCGGGTAGGGAACTGGCGGAGGCAAAGGTGAAGTTGCCTGAGTTGTATCATGTGTTTGAATGATCGTTCCTGTATTCGGGCTTTCCGGATCTATTGATTTCTTGCAAGCTATTGCACAGAAAAAAGTTATCAAAAGGATAACTGAACCTTTGTATAGATTTTGTTTCATGGGTATTAGGGATATGTTGAAAATCAAATACAAGATAGTCGGAAAACCCTGTAAATACAAGTGTTTCCGCGTATAAACAGCGATTAAAATGAGTAAAAATCACGTGTAAAAATGCGTCCTGATTTGAAAATTTTCCCATCCTGGGAACACTAAAACCTAGGACATTGAACTTCATTACGTGAGGTTCCATCCGCCGGTTTCTTAAATATATAAATCAGGGAGATTTCGAAACCACCCTGGGCCTGAGAAGCCACTTTAAAACCTGATACATTGACATCATAACTTATTCCAAGGTTAAAACTTCCATAATCCATGCCTACGTAGGGAATAATTGCATCTGAAACATTATTTGCCCGGGCCCATGCACCGAAATAAACATTAGCAACTTTGTTATCATCATTGGTTGCAGTTATTTCCAAAGCACCTCCAAATACCACTTCGCTGGCAGTTGACTGCTTATTATATAAAGCACTTACATACCAGGTTTTCCCGGTACTGGGAGATGGGAAATAGCCACCTCCATGAATTGTAAGCCGTGTTGGAATGGTGATATTATCTACACCGAGGAATGATTCTTTTGGCTGATTGATATGATACATGGCAACACCAAAATATACTTCGTTGTTTCCATCGAGTGAACCGTTATATAAAGCTCCTGCGTTCATGTCGAAATAATTTGCTGATACTACCTGGAGATTAACTGGTTCAGTTGCCGAGGGAAGCCAGGTTCCGTCTATTTGAAGTCCGTCCAGGAAATGCAGTCTCGGTCCATCCAGTATTCGATTTGCATAAGTTCCCTGAAAACCCACACCGATCGTATGTAATCCATTTTCGTCAATGGTTTTATGGTAAGCCGTTGAAAGTGCAAAATAATTGCTCGTCAATATTCCATTTGCTGTTTTATCTGTCATGGCCATCATGCCGAGACCCCAACGGTCACCTTCAGGCATTCCGTTCTGAAAAATGGGCAGATCAACAGATATGGTTGAAGTAACATATGCCTGGTTTACTGTCGGCCATTGATCCCTGTAATTCCCTGCAACGCGAAGATCCCCATTGAATTTACCTGTTAATGCCGGATTCAGTGTCAGTGGGGAAGCAAAAAATTGAGAAAAATGAGGGTCCTGCGCAGAAACCACGTTAATTAATAAAAACAGTAAAATGAAAACATGAAATGGTTTTTTCATCGTCATTTCTATTGCACTTATCTCAATAATTCTACCGTACCCTTCAACACAAAATTTTCTCCCGTAAAGCATATCATCTCTGTAACATATACATAGGTATCTGCTGGCTGTTGAATTCCATTCAGATTTCCATCCCAACCATATTTTTTATCATTCGGTGGAAAATCCGTCCTTGAATATAAGAGCTGACCCCACCTGGAATAAACCTGGAAGGACTTGACCACTTTGACACCGCTTCCGGTTGGATAGAAATAATCATTATTCCCATCGCCATTCGGACTGAATGCATTCGCCATGTATACACCACTCTGTAAGCAGAGTAATCTTATGTTTACTGAAGTACTGGATGTACACCCGGCAGCAGTGGTTACTGTAACCGTATAAGTTGTTGGCGCGAGTGGCGTACTAACTGGTGAAGCGCAATCTGTACAACTCAAATAAATAGGAGGAGTCCATGCCCATGATACAACATCAGCACTCACGGTCGGATCAATCTGAACATCTGATCCTGCTAATACGGGTTCTGGTGGCGGAATCGAAACCAGCGGAAGTGAATCCACCGTAACCATAATATTTGCAGTATCCAGGAAACATTTGTATTTATCTTCTCCAATGACTGTATAGTCTGTGGTGACTGAAGGACGAGCGATTACGCTGTCTCCAACCGTTGTATTCAGTGTATTTGCCGGCGACCAATTGTAATTGAATGCCCCGCCGGATTCAAGGATTGCGAGTCCTCCAATACAAATGGTAGTATCCGGAGAATGTTGCATTGGGAAAGGTCCGATAACATGTACTGAATCGTAGGCCATCGCCGTACAACCAACAGGTGATGTAACCTGCAATGCTGTTATAAAATCCCCTGGAGTTGAATAAACAAATGTCGGATTCAGAATATTTGATGTATCCCCTGCTGTTCCGGTTCCAAAATCCCAATGATAAGTCAGTGGATACCCCAGCGTGTCAGCAACGAAACTTACGACATGAGGACCGAATGAAATGGAACCCGTACCACAAAGTGTAACCGGAGGACCGAGAGCTGCAAAGAGAGTATCCATCAATATTTGATGGTCTGATTTATATGACATCTGACAGCCGGTTGAATCCGTCAGAATAAGAGCTGGTGTAAATAAACCAGGTAAAATATATTGATGAACCGCAATTGAATCCTGTGTCGTTATTACCGTTCCATCTCCAAAATCCCATGTATATGATCCAATATAGCTGGCTGTAGCATGCAGTGTATCGGTTGCGGGAACACAGGCCTGATCAAGCGTGGAATAGAGTTTTGCGAAGGGTCCCTTAACAACGATTGTATCATAGGATATGACCGAAATACCATTTGCGCCATATCCTGTTAAAGAGACGATATATGTGCCCGGGATATCATATTCATATTTTGGTGTGATCTTGTTATCTGCAGTCCCCTTACCGTCTCCAAAATCCCAATGCAAACCCGTAGTATTTACCGGATAAGCTGTAAAATTTACAAACAGAGGAGGGCAACTGGAATTATTGTAGTAGTAGGATGAATCTGTAAATGGAGCAGAAATTGTTTGTATTTGTAAAGGCTCAACCAGTGAATCAACACATGTTCCGGCCATAGTCGGAAAAGCGGTCAGTGTAACGGTATCCGTTCCTACATTCGGAAATGTAACTGTTATGGAATCGGGATTTGTAAAAGTGGCGCCACTTCCAGCAATGCGCCAAAGATAATTTACGCCTGTATTTTTAACGGAAGTGTTATAAAATGTAATAGGAAATCCAGGTGTAATAGCTGTTGGTTTCCAGTAAAAATTTGCCTTGGCACCGTAAACCAAAACCTGTGTAATCGAAAGTTTAGCAGTGGCTTTACAACCATTCGAATCAGTTACCGTCAACTGCGGATTATAGGTACCCGGAAGAGCATAAAGATGTTGTACTGTATCACCTGTGGGCATTGTGATCGAATTTCCATCCCCGAAATTCCATTGCCACGAAATGATCGGTACGCCATTGACCGGCTGGGAAGAATCGGTAAAGATTACCGGCGCATGGTAACAAAGCTGATTTTCGTCACCGAATTTTGCAACCGGACCTATAATATGAATTGGTATGTAATTGCTCGTATCATAACATCCAAAAAATCCGGATTTAATTATAACCCGAATACTATCCTTTCCTGCAACAAGTCCTGAAACATTCCCTGCAAAAGAATTTTTGATATTGGTACTTCCTGATGGATTAAATAGTGTGCCATCATTATACTGCCATTTATAAATATTATAATAAGTATTTGAACCTGTAGATTTTCGCTGGTAATTCGTATCCAGTCCGTTGATAACTACAGGAAGAGTGGAGCTTGCGCAAATTGTATCCTTTGTAGAACTTAATACCGGGCTCTGTTTTGAAAGAACATAAACAGGTACAGGTCCGGTTGTTTGAATACATGTTCCATATGTAACGGTAACAGATGCAGTATAAACACCACCCTTCGGATAGTGATGATTTTTTGTAGGTATATAAACATAATCTGTATCATTCGGTGATCCGTCCCCATAACTCCATACATATTGCGATCCACCTGGCGGGGCAACTGTCAGCGCAACACTCAAGCGGTCACTATCACAATTATTCACTACAGCGAGTGTAGGTATGGGCGTCGTTTTTACATAACGTGTAATCGTGGAAGTATCGCTTTTACAGCCGGGGCTGGAGGCAATCAGCGTCATATTATAAGAACCGGAATCCTGATACAGATGGGTATGATAAATATTATTGTTGATATCCGATTTTCCGTCTCCATACAACCAGGTAAACTGTGCTGCACTATCATCCAGGTTATGAAATGTTTCCAGTTGATTTGTTGCGCAGGGTAATGAATCCAACGCATTAAAAATTGCATGTGGTTTAGGATAGACTATAATTGTATCGGATGGAAACGCACCACCTGAACATCCATGTATTGTAGTAAAACTCAGGTTGATAATATAAGTACCGGGTATTGAAAAAACATGCACCGGATTTGGACTCGTGGAAGTTGTTCCGTCTCCGAATGACCAGAAATAGGTAGCCAGTGTATCCTGTGAAATTGCAGTAAAAGTTGCCTGCACATCTGCACAATAAATTGCCGAAGGAATTAATGTGGTATCTGCATGAATCTTTGCTGTTGGTTGCGCCGTATTAAATGTTTCAGATATGGTTGAAGAACAACCATTGGAATTCACAATAGTAAGCGTCGGAGAAAACAAATTATTTGTCAGATAAGTAAAACTCGGATTTTGCAAATCAGAAGTATCACCGGGATTACCAGTAAAATTCCAATGCCAGTTTGTAGCACCTAAACTGGTGTCGGAAAAATTAACGGTCATCGGAGAAGAACAACTTGCACCCTTGTTAATTATAAAAGGGCTGATATTCGGCGCTGCTAATACATTAATTATTTTTGTAACTGTATCGGGACAGGATCCAAAATTTTCATACATCGAAACAGTATATGCACCAGCTGCGGCAAAACTGTGACCGAAGGTGATCCCTATCCCGCTTCCCCCGTCGCCGAAAGTCCATATTGGATTTGCACTTGGAGCCGGTGTACTTTTGTTGATGAAAAGAACGGTATTCCCTGGACAGTATGCATTGTTTGTCGTAAAATCTGCACTGTAATTTGCAGCGTTGATGAGTGCGGGTTTAGTAATCGTTGAAGAACATCCATAGGTATTTGAAACAACTAAACTGATATCATAATTCCCTTTTGATGCATAAAGATGTGAAGGATTAGTTTGTGTGCTTGTACCTCCATCTCCGAATGTCCACAAATAACTCAAAGCACCCGCACCTGTTGAAGTATTATGAAATAATACAGGCTGATTCAGGCTGCATATGGCTGTTGAATCCACAAAAAATGATGGAGATAGTGCAGGGTAAACAGTCACCATATCCTGAATCTTAAAAGTGTTAATACAACCAAAACTGTTTGTCGCAGTCAGGCTGACTGTATAAGTACCAGGAAACTGATAGATATTTGAAACTGTACCTGAAGTTGTGCTTTGCGAATTACCATCTCCAAAATTCCAGATGGCTCCGGTAATGGATCCATCACCCGCACTTAAAGTACTTGAGAAATCAACCAGTAGCGGAGAACATCCAACCGTATGATCTGCAGTGAAATTAATAGCAGGTTTTTTGTAAACCGTAATATCCTTGGAAATGGTAGCCGTTTTACCTCCGTCGTTAATGGTTAGGGTAACCGTATATATCTGGCCTATGAAATAGGTCGCTGAAACAGGATTATTTTTAACACTGGTCGTAATTCCGTTCCCGTTACCGAAAATCCAGGTGTAGGTCGCTGTAGCACTAGTGCCAGTTGAAGTATTGGTAAAACTTACTGTTAACGGTGAACAACCGGAATTTACACTGGGTGTAAAATCAGCCACCAGCTGCGCCATTACAGGAGTTGTACCTGCAAGCAATAAAATAATTGCCAACAGATAACATGATTTTCTACCTGGAATAGTTCTCAGGGGCATTTACCGGTTTTTAGGATAAAGGATATTCGTTTAGATATACTAAAATGAAACGAAAAATAGAAGTATATATTTTAGTCTGAAATGATTCCCATTTCGGGAATAAACAGGATTACAGGAAAGGGGAAAAATTTCCGCAAACGCTTATGTATAGGCATTTTGCACACTATGAAAATTACCAAACAAAAACCCCTATTTAGTGTGCCATAATGAAACATTTGGGAAAGATGACCAATGCTGTAACGGTTTTACGTTAAGAATATATTTGAACAGTTGGGAGAGCAGTAATTTGCAGGTATTTAGTATTTTTCCAGTAATTCATCACTTCACATGCTGATCAGGCGGAATCTTACAATATTAATTATTTTGATTTTTATCGTATCAGGATCACTCTTCATACAACAATGTAAGCCGAATGAAACCCGGCCTTCATCAGAGACAGGTATAAATGCTTTTGTGGGTGTTCAGCAGTGTAAAAATTGCCATGCCGCGGAATACAACGCATGGTCGGGTTCCGGACATTTCAAAGCCATGATGCCAGCTAATGATTCCACGGTAGCCGGTGATTTCAATGACCGGAAACTGATGGCGAACGGTGTTTCATCCCGTTTTTATAAAAAAGATGGAAAATTTTATATCAATACCGAAGGAGAAGACGGTAATAACCAGGATTTTGAAATCAAATATACATTTGGATATTATCCCCTGCAACAATACCTGGTAGAATTTCCAGGAGGCAGAATGCAAGCGACACGTGCAAGCTGGGACGTGAAAAATAAAAAATGGTTTTATCAGTTTGCAGGGCAAAAAATTCCGGCGCATAACTGGTTACACTGGACGGGTAATTCAGCAAACTGGAACACTATGTGCGCCAGCTGTCACAGTACTAATCTTCAAAAAAATTACAGTGCAGATTCAGATGTTTATCATACCACCTACAGTACTATCAATGTTAGTTGCGAAACCTGTCATGGCGCCGGCAAACTGCATATTGATTATATAAATGGAGAAGACTATAAAGGCGGAAAAAAAGTTACCGGGTCATATCTTTTGCTCCCAAAAAAAGGAGGACAAATTGCAGAAATAAATGCCTGTGCTGTATGTCACGCGCGAAGGTCAGAACTCAGTCCCAACGCCATTCCCGGTGCGCCATTGTTGGATAATTATATTCCGGAAATTCCGACAACTGATCATTTTTATGCTGATGGTCAGGCAAATGACGAAGATTATAATTATACTTCTTTTGCAGAAAGTAAAATGTTCCGTCAGGGAGTACGATGCAGTAATTGCCATGAACCTCATCTGGCCAAACTCAAATTCACAGGCAACGCACTTTGTACACAATGTCATGCCAGTACATTTGATTCTTACGCGCATTCATTCCACAACATTGGAACGCCCGGATCTGAATGTAAAAACTGTCATATGCCGGGGAAGATTTATATGGGTAATGATTACAGGTATGACCATACATTCAGGGTTCCAAGACCTGATCTTTCAGTAAGATATGGAACACCCAATGCCTGTAATAACTGCCACCAGGATAAATCCCCTCAATGGGCTGCCGATGCAGTTATTAAGCGGTACGGTCCTGTAAGGAAATACCATTTTGCAGAAGACCTCATACCCGGAAGCGAACTCAGGATGAATAGTGAAGCACATCTTATTAAATTACTGAAGGATACATCTGTTCCTGATATCATCAAGGCCGCTTCAGCTAATTATCTCGGCAATATTCACACAGGTAACAGCCTGGATGCACTGTTGGGCTGCCTGAATATGCCGGATGCAGATATCCGGTATAGGGCATTGATCAGTCTGGCTGCTTTCCCTGCGGAGAAATGGATTTATGCTGCCGCCCCATTACTTCAGGATTCTATAAGAGCAGTACGAATTGCGGCTGCGGAACTATACCTGCCACTTCCTTCCAACCAGGTCCCGCCTGATTATTACAATGCTTTTATTAAAGCCAAATCTGAATTGGAATCCTATACGTTGTATCAGTCTGATTTTGCAATTGGCAATGTTATGATTGGTGATTATTACATTAAGCAAAACAATTATGCCAACGCTGTCAAATATTACAGGCGGGGACTGAAAAAAGATTCTCTGATGAATTATGCAAGGCTTAATCTTTCTGTCGCCTACAATCTTTCCGGGCAAAATAACGAGGCTTTACAGGTTCTGAAAGACGCTGTAAAAGTAGATCCGAAAAATGAAAGGATTTATTTCAATCTTGCTCTGTTATACAATGAAATGGGCAATCCTTCAGATGCTGCTAAATTTCTTGCAAAAGCAGTTGAACTTAAATCTTTAAACCCGAGGGTTTATTACAATTATGGCCTTTTACTCCAGAAGGAAGGAAAAAACAATCAGGCAATTGATATTTATAAAAAAGGTTTGCAAATTGCCCCTGAAGATGCCTCCCTGAATTATACTCTTGCTTTGTTGCTACTGCAAACCGGAAAAATCGAAGAAGCAAAAATACCTGCTTCAGTGCTCAAAAAATATTTTCCCGATAATCCTGACTATCAGAAAATATTTCAATATTTAAAGCTTTAACCGGAGAATTTTTGTTGCCCGACGAGGATTCGAACCTCGACAAACAGAATCAAAATCTGTCGTACTACCTTTATACTATCGGGCAAAATGAATGAACAGGCCGCAAAAATAAGGTTTTTTAAAAATGTTCTGAATATTTAGTCGAAATAGCTGGAATCATATCGCTTCAACCAAATAAAAATTCTTTTTGCCTTTTTGAATGAGAATATATTTTTCGTGTAGAAGATGCTCTGATCCAATATTGAATTGAATATTTTCGATTTTATTCCTGTTGATGCTGATACCACCATTTTGAATCATCTTTCTTGCTTCGCCTTTACTCGGAAGAATTCCCGTCTCTGCAAGAAATCGCACAAGATCCACTCCCTGCAGGATTTCACTTTTAGCATAAATGGATTTCACGATACCTTCCAGTGAGTGTAAATCCTGCTCACTCAGGTTTTCGGCTGCTCCTGTTTGATTAAATAATTTTTCGGTAGTAATGAGCGCCTGTTCATATTCTGATTGACCGTGAATAAAAACAGTTATTTCCTTGGCCAGTGCTTTTTGAAGCAATCTTCCTGAAGGATTTGCAAGATGTTTTTTCATTAACGACCCTATTTCTTCTCGGTTTAAGAAGGTAAAAATTTTAATCCATTTTTCTGCATCATCATCTGCCGCATTTAGCCAGAACTGATAGAACTGGTAAGAAGAAGTTTTAGAAGGATCAAGCCATATATTTCCTTTTTCCGTCTTACCGAATTTTCCTCCATCTGCCCTGGTTAATAAAGGGCAGGTAAATGCAAATGCTTCTCCTCCTGATTTACGCCTGATCAGTTCAGTACCGGTAGTAATATTTCCCCACTGGTCACTGCCTCCCATTTGCAGTTTACAATTCCGGTTTTTGTATAACCAGAAAAAATCATATCCCTGAACCAGCTGGTAAGAAAATTCTGTGAAACTCATTCCTGATATGCCATCCAGCCTTTTCTTCACACTGTCTTTCGCCATCATGTAATTGACTGTAATATGCTTTCCAACATCTCTGATGAAATCAAGAAAATGCATTTCCCTGAACCATTCGTAATTATTGACCATCTCCGCCGCGTTCGTATTGGCTTGATTAAAATCAAGATATTTCTCCAGCTGCTTGCGTATACACTGCAGGTTATGATTCAGTGTGGACTCATCCAGCAGATTCCTTTCCTCAGATTTTCCACTTGGATCTCCAACCATGCCGGTTGCGCCACCCAGTAGTGCAATTGGCTTATGACCTGCTTTTTGAAGATGTACTAACAACAATATAGGCACAAGACTTCCGATATGCAGGCTGTCTGCAGTCGGATCAAAACCGATATACCCGGCTGTCATTTCCCTGGAAAGTTGTTCTTCCGTACCGGGTATGATATCCTGGATCAAGCCCCGCCATGTAAGTTCAGCAATAAGCGACATAATTGTTCTGGGGAATTTTGGTAAAAGTAAGGGATATTCGCATCCTGAAAACGTCGCAATATTCTGAATAAAAACGCGTTAGAATTACTTTATGGTATCGACTTCAGTAACCCGAAGAATCAGAACCTGCTGCCCCCTATCCCTGTTGTTGCTGATACTTTTTTGCAACCGGTCCATGGGCCAATTTGCCAAATATTCCAATGAATTTTTGAATATAGGCGCGGGTGCGAGAGGAATGTCAATGGGGAATGCACAGGTTGCATCTGTAACAGATGGAACAGGTGGCTACTGGAACCCTGCAGCGTTGGCAGATATCAGAACAAGCCCCCAGCTTAACCTTATGCACGCAGAATATTTCGCGGGCATTGGAAAATATGATTTCGCAAGTCTTGTCCTGCCCCTTAAAGATAATAAACGAACCTTAGGTCTTACCCTGCTGCGCTTTGCAGTGGATGATATCCCGAATACTGTATTTCTGGTACAGCCTGATGGGAGCATAGACTTCAGCAACATCACTACTTTTTCATCTGCAGATTATGCATTCCTGATTTCACTTGCGCAACAGGTAGACTGGTTCAAAAATACAAAAACGAATTTTGGTATTAATGCTAAAATCATTCACCGGATCGCAGGTGATTTTACACAATCCTGGGGATTTGGTTTTGATGCTGCAATGCAAATGGTCGGTGACCGTTGGAAACTGGGGATTGTAGCCAAAGATGTGACAACCACATTCAACGCCTGGTCGTATAATATTAGTACGGAATGGCGTGAAGTGTTTTATGCCACTTCAAATGATATTCCATCCAATTCCATTGAGTTAACAGCGCCGCAGTTAATTCCCGGCTTCAGTTATAATTTTCCGATCAATAATAAAATAAGTCTGCTTGCAGAAGCGGATTTCGATATTACTTTCGACGGCAAACGGAATACTGTTATCAGTACAAATCCAATCAGCATCGATCCGAAAATGGGATTGGAATTATCGTACAATAATGTTTTTTTTGTAAGGGGTGGAATCAACAATTTTCAGCAGACTCTTGATGACAGGGACACGACGAACCAGAAGAAAATATGGATTTACCAGCCCTCGATTGGTGCGGGTTTCAAAGTAGGCGACGTTGAGGTTGATTACGCATTTACCAACCTTGCCAATCAGTCAAACCCGTTATACACAAATGTTTTTTCGCTAAAAGTTGATCTTGTGGATATGAAAAAAAAACCTGTTAAAAAGTAAATCCGCCCTGATAAATTAAACCGACGATGAAAAAAATATTTACACTGTATTTAATCCTGATTGCCGGAAGTGCTATAGCACAACCGTACAACAATGAATGGATTGATTTCAGCAAAACATATTACAAATTCAAGGTAACCGCGGATGGACTTTACCGTATCCCTGCTTCCGTACTGGCGGCTGCAGGCTTATCTGCAGCCGATGCAAAAGATTTTCAACTGTTCCGCAATGGCGTCGAAGTACCAATCTATACTTCGGTCAGCAGTGGACCGTTTTCACCAACAGATTATATCGAATTCTGGGGCAGAATGAATGATGGAGTTGCTGATAAACCGCTGTACCGAAATCCTGCTTACCAGCATACTACAAAATGGAGCCTTCAATCGGATACAGCCGTTTATTTTCTAACACTAAATCCGGGAGGAACTCCTTTTCACTATAATACCCTGACAAACGACACGACATCGAATGTACTTCCGGTACAACCCTATTTCATGTACACAACGGGCACTTATTTTCATTTCCAGATAAACCCGGGACTGGCTTATGTACTCGAACAATATATCTATTCATCATCATACGATGTAGGAGAGTTCTGGAGTTCTGATTTTTCATCACAAGGCGCCCCGATCTCGGATAATCAGAACAATCTTTTTATTTATAATGGCGGACCTTCTGCTAACTTAAAATTCGGAGCTGCAGGTTGTTCAGATACACTCCGCAATATTCAGGTAAAAGTGAATAATGTCTTATTCAAGGATACGGCACTGAATAGTTTCAATGATATCGTGACCAATGTAACAATACCTTTGACTTCCCTTAACACTGGAACTACTAATTTTCAGTTTATCAATAATTCACAGGCGGTCACTTATGCCGACCGGCTAGTTGTTTCTTTCTACGAACTTACTTATCCCCGGCAATTTAATTTCAATGGCCTGACTAATTTCCCTTTTCAACTTGCAGCAAATGCCAGTGGATATTTTTTGAAGATCACCAATTTTAATCAGGGAAGTGCAATACCGGTGTTAT
Organism: uncultured Bacteroidota bacterium; assembly: GCA_963757975.1. Lineage (GTDB taxonomy): Bacteria > Bacteroidota > Bacteroidia > Chitinophagales > Chitinophagaceae > Puia. The sequence continues at coordinate 78,652 of CAVWUD010000001.1, read as the reverse complement.
ACGATCAGGCTACCGGACAAAGATTCGTTGCAATATCTTCCGCAGGCACCCTGACATTTGAACTCCCCGGATCCGGAGCCGCCAGGAATCTGGTATTAGTTAGCCAGGATCCTTCAAACATCAATACCATTAACTCGCTTACAAAAAAGAATTTTATTTCTTATGCAGATCCATTAAACCAGGGAAACTATCTGATAATAAGTAATTCTGTACTTTATACGGGTACTCACGGAAATAATCCGGTTGTTGATTATAAAACATACAGGTCATCTGCAGCCGGAGGATCTTTCAATGCACAGGTCATGGATATCAGTGAATTGACTGATCAGTTTGCGTTTGGTATTCAGAAACACCCTCTGGCCATCAAGAATTTTATAAACTATGCAAGAATTAATTATGGACAAAAACCTGCAGATGTACTTCTGATTGGTCGCGGTATGGATTATGCCGAATATCGGGCAAACCAGGGAGATCCCAGCGATGAATTGCTCAACCTGGTTCCTACGTTTGGATATCCTGCTTCAGATGCCATGCTTGCATCGGCGGATGGTATGGGTTCAGTCAACCTGATTCCTATTGGAAGATTAGGTGCCGTTAATGGTTCGGAAGTGGAAAATTACCTTGCGAAAATAAAAGACTATGAAACAGTTCAGCAAACAAATCCAAACACTTTTGCAGGAAGGGCCTGGAGAAAAAACATCATTCACGTAACAGGTGCTACTGACCCCTTTCTTGAAACTGTTCTGTGCAATTACATGGCTTATTACCAGCAAACCATCTCAGATACATTATTCGGAGGTAATGTTTTCCGGTTCTGTAGTTCGACCGTAGATCAGAATAACCAGGTATCCAGCACATTATTTCCGAATTTATTCAGCAACGGAATAGGCATACTTACTTATTTCGGCCACTCTTCATCCTCTACCCTGGGCTTCAATCTGGACGATCCCAGCATATATACCAATCAATCAAAGTATCCGGTCATGTATGTAAACGGATGTTACGCCGGCAACTACTTTACATTTGATCCGAGTCGTCTTGGAACAGGAAAAACTTTATCCGAAAATTATGTTTTCATACCAAATAAAGGAGCTGTTGCATTTGTTGCCAGTTCTCATTACGGCGTAGTAAATTATCTGAATATCCTTCTTACCGATATGTACAGTTTATTAGATAATGCCGACTATGGAAAAAGTATCGGTACTATCGAATCGGATGCGGGAAAACAAGTGCTAAATGCTCTGCCTCTGGATTTTTACGCGCGCTGCCAGACAGAACAAATGGGCATCCAGGGAGATCCTGCTATTACACTTAGCGACGAAAAATTACCTGACTATGACGTTGAAGCTTCTACAGTCGTTATCAGTCCCACATTTATATCAGTAGCAGATAATAATTTTAGCGTAGGGGCAACTTTTTATAATCTCGGAAAAGCGGTTTCTGATTCAATCACCGTGCTGATCACCAGGAAGTTTCCAGACGGATCTACAGCCGTAGTACTGAGAAAAAGAATTCCGGGCATACGTTATGCCGATTCCGTCCGCGTTTCGGTGCCTATAATAGCAACCCGTGATAAGGGTCAGAATTATATAACTGTAACCATAAATGCAGATAATAACGTTTCGGAAGTAACATTGGCAAATAACACGGTTACTGTGCCTATTTATATTTACCAGGATGAACTTACACCAATCTATCCTTACAACTTTGCAATTATAAATGCGCCTTTTCAACATGTATTCGCGTCAACCGCAAATCCATTCGCTCCTCTTACACAGTATGTGATGCAAATGGATACGACAGAAGCTTTCAATTCTCCGGCAAAAATCAATAAATTCATAAACTCTATTGGTGGCGTATTTGAGTTTGATCCCGGAATTAAATATATGGACAGCACTGTATATTACTGGAGAACTTCCATCGTACCAACACAAAACGCAGCGTACCACTGGAATGAATTTTCATTCATATATATCGATTCAGTCAGGAGTACAGTGGGCTTCAATCAATCGCACTATTTCCAGGATAAATACTCTACAATGAATCAGATTTATCTTGATTCAGTTGACAGGAAATTTAAATTCGATTCAATCCTCAACTCACTGTATGTTAGAAATACCATTTATCCAACCGGTTCGGGTTTACAGGCCGATTTCACTGTGACATATAATAACATAACCGAAATTGGTCCGGGGTGTAATTACAATGAAATCATATTTAATGTATTTGACCCTGTTACATTTGAACCCTGGATGAATAATTTTAGTGGCCCAACGGGACTTTTCCAGAGTGAATTGGCAACCTGCGGAACACAGAGAGAATACAATTTCGATTACCTGTATACAGACCCTGTTAACCGGAAAAAAGCCATGGATTTTCTGGATTCAATTCCTCCAAATGCTTTTGTTGTTGTCAGGACAAATGTCGATCCTACGCAGGGAGGGAATGTGTACATCGATCAATGGAAAGCTGATACAAGTCTTTACGGACATAATAATTCCCTCTATCATAAATTGGTTGCCCGTGGATTTACTCTCCTGGATTCATTTACCACACCTCATGCCCTTGCGATGGTATACAGGAATCAGAATCCTTCTTATATACCGCAACAAACCATGACCCAGTCAATTTATGACCGTACCTTTATTTCCACAAATTGCGTTTCTCCCGATTTAGTAGGAACCATATTATCGCCTGAGTTTGGCCCGGCAAAGAAATGGAACATGTTGCACTGGCGAGGAAGTTCATTAGAAACCCCTTCTACGGATTCGGTCGGACTGCAACTTTACGGAGTTGACACGAGTGGCAACTCGACTCTTCTATACACTCTGAATCAATCTACGCAGGACTTCGATATCTCAGCAATAAATGTTTCGCAATTCCCGTATGTTCAACTCAAACTGACAAGCGAAGACACGGTTCATGCAACTCCATATCAATTAAAATACTGGAGGCTGAACTATACGCCTGTTCCTGAAGGGGCACTGGCGCCGAATATTTTCCTTACCGGACAGGATTCAGTAGAATTTGGACAACCAATACAATTTGGAATAGCATTTAAAAATATCAGTCTCTCTTCGTTCGACAGCCTGCTGATTTCTTTCAAGATCATTGATAAAAATAATGTTACCCATATTATTCCTTTTCCAAAAACAAAACCATTGATCAGCGGTGATACTATAAAGATTGTTTATACAATCGATTCAAAGTTATATCCCGGATTAAATACAATCAATGTAGATGTTAACCCTGCGAATGCTCAACCGGAACAATATCATTTTAATAACTTTCTGTTTAAGAATTTTTATGTAAAAGTTGATCAGACCAATCCTTTACTGGACGTTACTTTCGATAATGTGCATATCCTTAATGAAGATATTGTTTCTGCGAAACCACATATATTAATCAAATTAAAAGACGAATCGAAATTCCTTCTTCTGAAAGACACCTCAGTATTGCAGGTTCAATTGAGGTATCCGGACGGATCATCGCATCCTTATTATTTTAGCAACGATACACTTAAATTCACACCGGCTACCAGCGGTGCAGACAATTCCGCCAGTGTGGAGTTTGATCCTGTATTTACAAATCAATTGAATCCTGCAGGAGATGATTATACGCTATACGTTACAGGATCAGATGAAAGCGGAAATCCATCAGGCAGTATTCAATATCAGGTCACTTTCAAAATCATTACAAAAGCGATGATTTCGAATATGCTGAATTATCCAAATCCGTTTACAACTTCGACTGCTTTTGTATTCACGATCACGGGGAGTGATGTGCCGCAAAATATTAAAATTCAGATTCTGACGATTACCGGGAAGGTAGTAAAGGAAATTACAAAAGATGAACTGGGACCACTTCATGTGGGAAGAAACATTACCGAATACAAATGGAATGGGACTGATATGTATAATCAACGGCTGGCTAATGGAGTCTATTTATACCATGTGGTAACGAATCTGAATGGTAAATCGCTGGATAAATATGAATCCCAATCTGATAATACAGATCAGTACTTTATCAAGGGATACGGTAAAATGTATTTGATGAAATAGTTAAGGAGCAGGATTAAATCCGTCCCGGATGGTTCTTCCCCGAAAAATGAAATTTTTGCAACTATCATCAAGATGCGGCGGAGTCTCGCTATCATCCAATATCATTTTCTTAATCTGACCATCACAACCCGGTTGTATAAGTGTGGAATAATTTATTCCTTCAGGAAATAAAAGTTGCTGAGGCCGGAAAAAATAAACAGCCCGATATCCTATATAAATGATGATAAAGAATGTTGAAATATATTTAATACGATTTGCAATTTTATATATATTTATTTCTTCAGGACCCGTTAAATTTTTAATCAGGGGAGCATATTGAAAATAAATCAAGGGAAGCAGAAATCCTGTTCCGAATCTCGGATCGGGTGCTTCAATAAACCAAAAAATTACACCTGTAATTGCAACGAGCAAAGACGTAAATGTTCTCTTGGAATATGATCGCAACCAGGTTCTGAAAAAAGAAATATCCGCCAGGATTCCAAAGGCAATGATGAAAATTACGGTTTTATCAATCACATATAAGTGCCTCCACCAGGCTGGCAACCAGATTTTGACTGAATTATCGTACAACTTGTCAACTTCAGAAATCAATAAGGGAAATCGGGCATACGAAGTAATATAATGCTGAAGAAGTATGATACGGGCCGGATTAATTTTCCATTCAAACGGATAAATCGCAGCAAATAAAGAGGGATAAAAAGGATATCCCGTGGATACAATATTTCGTATCAGTAACGGTACTGATATTAATGTGAGAGAGAGTACAATACGAACTACAAACTGCCATTTCCCTCTCAAAACAGCATGAACAAAAAGACCGGCAGGCAACAATAAAACAGGAGCCGCAGAGAGCTTTATGGCCACAGCAATAATTGAAAAAAAAGTTACCAATAAATCGCTTCTTTCCCTTGAAATTTTATCCTGATTTCGCATAAAAAAATAAAAGCTCAAAAAGACCGATAACGCCGCAATGAAATCCGGGCTTAAGGACGAAGCAGTTAACCTGATTTGCGTCCATGATAAAATGCAAAAGAGAGTCAGGAAAAGATACCAGATTCCGGAAATCGAATTGTCTTGCCTGGAAAAGATATCATTTTGTCTGTCTGATTTAGAAACCAAAAAAATGATAAACCAGCCCATTACCACACCATTTAAAGGGAACAGGGGTACAGGATGAGATAATGAAAGACTAAATAAAGACAACAGGGCAAACCATATACTCTGGAATCCAAAGTGTGGTTTAAGATTGCCGATGCCCGGAATGGTTCCATATTTTTCAAATAGTTCAACAGAGAACACATGATAATTTAAAGTATCCGGATGAATCACCGGAGCGGTACAAATAAAAAGAATCATTAGTAAGGCGGAAAAAAGGAATAGTGAATCCGGAACAGATAAATTAGTAAAAGGTTTTTTTAACTGGGAAAAGATCAACTCTCTAAAGCTGCCATTTATTAAAAACAGTAATGCAGGAATTTGAAATGCAAGTCTGACTGCGACATAAAGAGGCATAATCAGTGAAATATAAAAAGCAATAACACCAATAAAGGACATCCCCAGAAAGCACACTATAGGAAAATCAACAGCTGACTCCTTGTCGATACCAAAGAATAATTTCAAAATGATATTGCCCCAGATCAGGCAAATCAAAGAAATGTAAAACCAGGAAATCAATTCAAAAATCATATATGCTATTCGTCAATTTTGTATTCACCGCCAGTAAATATCTTACTCCCCTGGTATTTTAAACGAAATCCATCCCCTATTCCTTTACCCCTCGCTTCCAATCTTGGATCAAGTCTGTAAAGGCATGGCAATTCAATATCATAACATCTGGGATTCCAGTTATTCAAAATCTTTTCAGGAATATGCAGTTGAATATGATCAACTTCGATATTCCTTACAATAGGAACCGGAAGTCGGCGCGGGATTAAAAAATTCCTGTATTCCTCATACCTGACAACCTTTAAAACACCATAAGTTAAAACAAGAAAGCTGGTTACCAGAACAGCATATTTAATGATTCCTGACCGTGATACCTTCATATCAGGTAAACAATTAATAGTTGCAAAAATTCCAAACAGAAGCGGGCCATAAACAAACCGGGGATCCGGGCCTATAAAAAACCAGGAAATCAATTGGAAAATCATAACGAAAAGAAAAACCCGGAAAAGAGGATTTTTCATCTTTCTTACAGAAAACAATAAAAAGATATATCCCAAAAACGAAAAAGTAAGAATCAATTTATCGAACCGAAAAAGATATTTGTACCATACCGGAATCCAATTTGGGAAATTCATTCTTTCAGTTATTGTCATTGACTGATACATTGGATTTACCCTGTTGAAATATTTTATGTAATTGGAAATTTCTATCAGTTTCATTTTATCTGCTTTCCAGTCGAATGAAAAGAAATCAAGCTGGTATACCGGGAAAACCGGATATCCTGATAAAATGATGTTCCTTATCAAAAACGGAACCATGATGAATCCACCACAAAAAAATATCAATAACAGACTCTTGATAGAAACAGGCTTCAGTAAACGGAAAACATAAACAATACTGAGGATTAAAAGCGGAAAATTCATTATTCGGACCGTACATAAATATACTGGCCAAATCAACCATTCAATAGGTACTTCATTTTGATTATTAGACAAATCGATAAACAAGACTATTACACAACATGTACTGATAAAATCATAATTCGCACTGCATGCAGAGCCGCGGATCATGGGCCAATTGAGAAGAAAAAGTAATAATAAAACTAAGGAATCCTATAGCACGTTTCTTCATCTTACCATGAATCCGCTGACCGAAAAACTAAAATACCTTTTCCAAAAGGAAATAACCTGTCCATATAGAAAGCAAACCATTTAATGAAGAGTATATGTTCAAACCAGAAACCGGATAACTAAATAATGCGATAGATGTAAACCAGGATGAATTAAAACCAAATCTCAGGTGCAGATTCGCAATACCGGGAACGGATCCGAATTCCTGAATCCATTTTACCATTTGTATATGATAACTGCTCGTATCATCCATGTTACCGGGCCCGCATTTATAATCAGGATCATGATCGTAAAGCACAACACGCAGGTATAAAATAAAACCGATTTGTTCCGATAATTAATCTGGGAGTCCATTATCTGAGTAGAACCGTTTCTTCCGAAAACAGTGATAAATCTGCATATAATTAATATTCCCAACAGGCTGAATAAATTGGTAGGGAAAAATAAAACAATCCATTGTCCGATAGCGGTCAATCCAATTAATCCCGTTATAAGAAAATGTATCAGGATTTTCTTCCAGGAATTGCAAACGGAATAAAACTGTAAATAATTATGCCCATCCATAAGAAACACATGATAATTAGATAATAAAAGATTAAATAAAACATTTTAAATAGCTTGTTTAAGTAAAATATCTTTTTAATCCGAGAAAATATCTTTTAAATGTATAATAACTCAGAATATAAATCAATATGGCAATCGAAGTTGAGATCAGAGCCAAAATAACGTTATTCCAAAAAAGTTGCTGTTGATTAGTAAACATTTCCATCCTTAATTGCAAAATCCTGTTTATTGGCCAATGAAAAATATATAATCCATAGGATATCTTTCTAAAAAATATCAGGATCCGATTGTTGAAAATTCTATACATCATATTTCCAGAGTGGATCGAAGACCAGACAATTGCGCCCCAGAACAACGCAATTGCCGGATATAAACAACACGCTAGATAGGGAAGTTTGGTATTATAAATAATTTTAAAAAGGGGAAGCACAATAAAAATAAGCGACAGAAACAGTAAAATTAATATCTTATTGAAGTTAGTGATCCTAAAATTTCCTTGGCTCCTGAAAATAGCAAGCAAGCTTCCTACACACAATCCATCAATCCGAGTAAAAGCATACAAATTAATATATGAGATATTATCAATATGAAGATTCCATAATGCCAGTCTTAATGCAAGTAAAACTAAAAGCAGACCAAGGAGAAAACTAATGATTTTTTGAAATAGTTTAATTAGTAAGATAATCCACGGACTTACAAGATAAAATTGTTCTTCAAGAGCAAGTGACCAGTAATGATTCAAAAAATTATTATTGCCATTGGGTTTCAGAATAAACAACCAGTTTTGAATTTCCAGCCAAAACCAATATTGATTTATTATAAAATAGTCCAGACTTATCGGATATTTTATAAGATTGGGAAGAATGAATAAAAAAATGACTATGCTTAAATAGTAAATAGGGAATATCCTCAAAATACGTCGGGCATAAAAATTCCAAAGAAAACGAAATGTGTTTCTTTTTTTTATTAATATTCCTGTGATCAGGAAACCGGATAATACAAAAAATAAATCCAGACTTATCCAAGCAGGGCGAGTAAAAGAAAGAAAATCGAAGTTATGATGCAGAATAATCATTAGAATGGCTAAGCCTCTCAACCCATCCAGCGCCGGAAAATAATCTCCAATTGAGAATTTAGGATCGTTCTTTATATCCAATTGGAGATTACTCATTAATTATTAATTCATTTTGAATGACCGCTTATAAAAAAAAGACTATTCTCCGTTTCGGCAATTTTTTTAAAATATTTGTAATCAGGAAACTTCAATTGTAGCAGACCCGTTTTACCTGAAAAACTGTTTTTAGAAATACACACTAATAATTTTGGTCCTGAACCGTGATAGATTTTTTCGGTTATCATTTCCCCAGTTGTTTCGAGAATGAAAGGACGTGATATATCAATTGCAATATCAGCTGAAGATTCGACAAAAAAGATAACTGGATCAGATTTATTGGCAAACCTGCGATCTATATCAAGCAGTTTATAATAAGAAGCCCTGTCAAGCTTATCCCTTTCCGGAGGTGGTTCGCAATTCCTGTAAAAAAATTGGATACTTATATACTTGTTTTTTGCCCATTTTTCTTTTAGGTAAAAGATATCGATCATGCAAATAAGGCAAAATAATATTACAGAATTATAAATCCAGATATGCTTTATCTTTTTATAAAAAACATTGATGAGTCCTGGAACAAATAAATAACCCATCAATTTGAAATGCCTGCTGCTAAAATCAATGTTCGCACTAAATGAATAGGCAAAAAGAAAGAATGCCGATATCCCCACATACAAAATAAAAAAGAGACATTTGTAATCCTGGTTTATTTTTTCATCAAGAATTATGGAACGGATGATCCAAAACAAGATTGCAATAACAAGCATGTAAAGCCCATAATATAGAATTATTGCGAACCCACTGACATATAAAGAGCCTCCAAATAATTTGGTTACTCTTTCAATCCATTGCTGTATAGAAAGCAGGCTGCTCAGAGGGGAACTTAATGTTACCAAAAAACCTTCAATAGAAATAATAAAATGATTTATCAAAGTAGGATGAGGACCCCGTGACAAATAAAACACAGAAATCAAAATCGTGAGCAATAAAGCCGGTAAAAGCAGGAGCAAATTTTTGAATGAAAAATGTATCCCACCGCCAGAAGGCGATTTGCTCAAAAGGAATATTTTAGCCATCAGAACCAGAATACAATAAACCAACAAAGTGGTTTTCGCAATAAAACACAAAAGAAACAGTATAGCAATTCCAAATAGGTTAACCGCCGAGATTTTCTGTAACTGCATTGCATACAGGAGAAACCACGGGAATAATGCAAATTCAAGTATTTCGCCACCCTGATAGATAACAAAACAGTAATAAAGGCTGGAGCTTGAAAAAATGACCAGTAGAGACAATATGGATATGACAGGAGAAAAACGGAAAAATGCAAAAATCCGATAATAACCAATAAGGCCACTGATCAATGAAGCCAAAGTAATTATGATGGATGCCACTCCCAGCCTGATGCCAAAAAAATAATTCAACAGGCCTGGGAAAATCCATTGACCTGGAGACCACCAGCTCATAAATACAGGATTCACCCGTGCTATATCATTGGCAGGAATAACCTGAAGAACATTAAATGAATGAAAAAATAAGGTTCCCTTATATGCCAGGAATCCGTAAGCGCTATCAATACTGAGAGTCAGGGGTTCTAAAAAACAATAAAACAACGGCAACGCCCAGTAGGAGCATCAGCATCCATAGAAATCGCGCAGGCGAATAAAATCTACAATTTCCCCGCATATTTGAATTTTAACCGACAATATTCATTTTTAGATTTATAAAATGGCCCATAACTCATCATATAAATAATGCCAACACAATGCTAGGCTACCAACAATAATTATCATCTTTTTGGAAGTTAACTTTTGCCGCAAAACTACTACCCAGAAACAAACAAAAATTGGAATCAAAGTCTGGGTAAGCCTGTCAAAATATGCTCCCAGAAGCCAGTAAAATAAAATGAAATAAAGAAATATAAAAAGTATTTCGTGCATAAAATTGCCTTTCCATGATATATCTATTTTGCCTGAGAAAAAATGACAAAAGAAATTATAACCATAACCAAAATAAGTCGCATAGTTTTAAAATATGCAACTGTATTAATGTACAGTTGATGAATAAAAGATCCGAAAGACTGATGGATTGTTTCCGGTATCCATACGATATGATGGTATACTCTCATTTCAAAGTTATAATAATTGACCCCGTTCCATTTTAAAATCCCAATCCAACAGATTGTCGGCATAAAAAATAGAAGGATCAACAGTAATAATTTTAATAGAATTATTCGCCAGCTCTTTAATTTGTCAAATTTATTCGACTGATAGAGCATACTATAAATCAATGCCGGAGCCAGCAATATAAAATTTCCATAAACCAACAATAACAAACCTCCGGTAAAAAATATTCCTGCAAGGCTTCTAAACGAAACTTCGTTTTGTAAACCAGTAAATCGAAAAAGAATATATATACATAAAAGAGGTGTCAGGAAGGCGAACATTTGTTCGTGGACAGTCCAGAAAAATGCCTTTGTAACCGGATTAGACACAATAAAAACCATCAATAGATACATCGAAAACACCGATGAACCTTTCCGTTCAACAAGCAACCAGAATATCTTTTCAAACAAAAAAAGAGATGTCCACAAAATGATAATGTTTAAAAATATATATCCAATATAAAAGTTGCCGATATAAATAATCATTTCCTTCGGATATGCTCCATGCCAAAATTTTTCATATAACTGAAGTAGCCATCTATGGAATGGTTCTGTCAAAAAACTAATCGAATATCCCATCGCAGATCCGGCAAGCACAAAAAGTGGTCTGTTTTGGCGTTCCTGATGATACTCCATTAATAGTTTTGGTCTGATGCCAGAAAGAATAAATCCATAGGCATCGGGATTTACAAAAAATCCCGTGTATTTATTTATCGATATATAACGGCCGTAGGCTATTGTTGTACCAGGAATGGGTGGAGGAGAAAATAAAAGAGAAACATTTAAAAGCAGGATCAATAAAAGCTTTTTCATGAGTCCTTTCGTTCTGTAAGCATTCTTTCCACATATTTCCCAATCAGGTCAAATTCGATATTGACAACTGAACCGCTGACCAGATCCCGAATATTAGTATTTTCAAAAGTATAGGGAATGATGGCTACGGAGAATGCATTTTCAGTCACATCAAAACAAGTCAGGCTGATCCCGTTTACAGCTATTGAACCTTTTTCAATGATCAGGTTCCTGAACGATTCAGGAAATTCAAATCGAAAAACCCAACTGCCCTCCCGATTACTTCGATCCGTGCAAATGGCCGTCGTATCCACATGACCCTGAACCATATGTCCATCAAGCCTGCCGTTCAGTTGGAGACACCTTTCCAGATTTATCCTGCTGCCTGGTTTCCAATGGGATAGACAGGTCTTAGAGAGAGTTTCTGCGATTGCGGTAACCTGGTATTTATTGTCTCGTACTGATTCTACGGTGAGACATACGCCATCGTGGGAGATGCTTTGATCAATATGCAGCTCATTTGCCAGAGAAGATGTAATCTGGAATTTTTTGTTAGTCCCTTCTTCCGAAATGGAAGAAATGCTGCCAATTGCTTCGATGATACCCGTGAACATGCTGTAAAAATCGGGATTTCCTCCCTTTTTATTACTTTATTTTGAAAAAACTCCTTATCTTTGCAAACCGAAATTTATTATAAAAACAGAACTTTCATGTTGATTATCGATTCCAAGGATTGTGAAAATATTGACAAGGCTTTGAAGAAGTATAAAAAGAAATTCGAAAAAGCCAAAGTACTGATTCAGTTGCGTAACCGCCAGTCTTTTACCAAACCTTCTATTAAAAGAAGGGGTGAAGTACTAAAAGCAGTATATAAACAGCAACTGGCTACAGGCAAATTCGACGTTTAATATATTTTCTTCTTAATATACAGGCCTTTCCGTTTATCGGAAAGGCTTTTTTATTTTCTACTTATTCCTTTTTACTTTTAGGGACAACAACTACAAGAATTGAAAAGTGTCAGCCAGCCCTTTATTGACTATTTAAAATTCGAAAAAAGATATTCGGCCCATACGGTACGTGCATACAAGGATGATCTTGAACAATTCTTCAGCTATATGGAAACCACATTTGGAGAATCCACTATTTCCGCCATTACCACTTCCATAATACGCTCCTGGCTGGCCAGCCTGAAAGAACAAAAAATAAAATCAAAATCTATCAACAGGAAGATTTCTTCTCTTAAATCTTTTTATAAATTTCTACTGCGAAGCGGAGTTTTGGAAAAATCACCCATGGCAGGGATAATAAGTCCTAAATCCGGAAAAAGACTGCCCGTTTATGTGGAAGAAAAGGATATGCAATTGCTCATGGAGCATGTGGAATTCCCCGATACCTGGAAAGGGAAAACCGATCGTTTGCTTATAAGAATGTTTTACAATACGGGTGTCAGGCTCACAGAACTGGTTACACTTAAAAACGGACAATTGGATTCAAATGCCGCGACGATAAGAGTACTTGGCAAAGGAAATAAGGAAAGAATCATCCCTATCAGCGCTACCCTTGTAGATGAAATCACACAATATCAAAAAGAAAAACTTGTCTGCCATGGCCAGGATGGTCATGAAAAGACCGATACCCTTTTTGTAAATGAAAAGGGTCGGGCACTTTATGTTAAATATGCTTATCTGGCTGTAAGGAATTGGCTTTCACACGTAACGACAATAGATAAAAAAAGCCCGCATGTACTGAGGCATAGTTTTGCTACCCATTTAATGAACCATGGAGCCGATCTGAATTCCGTAAAAGAGCTGCTTGGTCATTCGAGCCTGGCAGCCACACAATTATACACTCATAACAGTATTGAAAAGCTCCGGGAAGTACATAAAAAAAACCACCCCAGAGGTTAATTTCAGGGTGAAAATACAGGGAATTTATAAGTCGAAATATTTGGAAAAATTCTTCTAAGGAGCTAATTTCATTCAACAGGTTTATATAAAATTATGCCTGCAAAAACGCTCTTGCATTTATTGTTTCATTGTTAAAAAGTGAAGATATGACCGTAAACATTCAGACAGTACACTTCGAAGCTGATAACAAATTAGTAGACTATGTAAACAGAAAATTATTAAGATTGGATACATTTCACGACAGAATCGTAACAGTGGAAGTTTATCTTAAACTCGATAATGTGGTTCATACGATAAAAGACAAAATAGCAGAAATAAAAGTACATGTACCCCGACAGGATTATTTCGTTAAATGTTCTTCAAAATCATTTGAAGAATCTTTTGACAAAGCGATGGGATCAATCATCAATCTGATCAAACGTAAAAAAGATAAACAGGCTGCCTAGATATAAACCCCGGTACGGGGTTTTTTTTTGAACTTGCTTCCAGTTGCAGCGCAGGACCTGCAGCTTTCGCCAGAAAATATACTTCAAAATTTTTCCATTTAACAAATTCGCTTACCTTTGCCTTCCCAAAAAAACAGGCGGATAAATCCGTCAGTTTTAGTTCTTTGTAAAACGGTCAGGCCCATATTATTAAAGAATCATGCCAGAGTAGCTCAGATGGTAGAGCAGCTGATTTGTAATCAGCTGGTCGGGGGTTCGATTCCCTTCTCTGGCTCAGCTGGCAGAATAGTCAATTTCCGAATGGGACATTCTTGTCAGGCGGGAAAAAAGTGAAACCGGGCAAGTAGTCAAGTGGCCAACGACAACAGACTGTAAATCTGTTCTCTTCGGAGTTCGGTGGTTCGAATCCATCCTTGCCCACAGTCCCGCAACGCGGGAAGTATGGAAGTGTGAGAATGTGAGAGTGGGTTTCATTATGCATTAATAAAGTTCTTTGATTGAGAGATATGGTTTGGGAGAATATGAGAATGTATTTCATTCTCACACTCACATACTCTCATACTTGTTTTTTGCGGAAGTAGCTCAGTTGGTAGAGCGACAGCCTTCCAAGCTGTAGGTCGCGGGTTCGAACCTCGTCTTCCGCTCTAACCTACCGTCCCGCCTCCGGCGGGATAGCGCAGGCAGGTCTTCATATCCGGGAAATCCTGATGATGAGGATATGTTTTTTTTAGTGCTATAGCGCCATTCATGCCGTTGTAGCTCAGTGGTAGAGCACTTCCTTGGTAAGGAAGAGGTCAAGAGTTCAATTCTCTTTAACGGCTCATTTTTAACCGAGTTGTTGAATGGAAAACAGAAAAGCAGGAATCAGGAAAATAGAATCAATTATTTAAAAACAAAATTTAAAACTAGATACCAATGTCAAAAGAGACCTTCAAAAGGGATAAACCCCACGTTAACGTTGGAACCATTGGTCATATTGACCATGGTAAAACCACATTAACAGCTGCCATTACAACCATTTTGTCTTCAAAAGGATTGGCAACAGCAAAAAAGTACGACGAAATCGATGCCGCTCCTGAAGAAAAAGAGCGTGGGATTACCATTAATACGGCGCACGTTGAATATCAGACGGCTAACCGTCACTACGCACACGTGGATTGCCCGGGTCATGCTGACTATGTAAAAAACATGATTACAGGTGCGGCCCAGATGGATGGAGCTATCCTGGTGGTTGCTGCAACGGATGGCCCGATGCCACAGACAAAAGAACATATCCTGCTCGCACGCCAGGTAGGCGTTCCGCGCATGGTTGTTTTTATGAATAAAGTCGATCTGGTCGATGATCCTGAATTACTGGAACTGGTTGAAATGGAAATCCGTGAACTGCTTACTTTTTACGGGTTCGATGGAGATAACACTCCCATCATCCAGGGGTCAGCTACAGGCGCTCTTGCAGGTGAAGCAAAATGGATCAAAGCAATAGACGAACTGATGGACGCTGTTGACAGCTATATTCCATTGCCTCCACGCCCGGTTGATCAACCCTTCCTGATGTCGGTAGAAGATGTGTTTTCTATTACAGGACGTGGAACAGTTGCTACCGGACGTATCGAAAGAGGTCGTATTAAAGTAGGTGAAGCAGTTGAAATCGTTGGATTGATGGAAGCGCCGCTTGGTTCAACAGTAACCGGTGTTGAAATGTTCCGTAAGCTACTGGATGCCGGTGAAGCGGGCGATAATGCAGGTTTACTACTGCGTGGTATTGAAAAGAATCAGATCCGCCGTGGAATGGTGCTTTGCAAACCTGGAACCATCACACCCCATACTGATTTCAAATGCGAAGTTTATGTATTGAGCAAGGAAGAAGGCGGACGCCACACTCCTTTCTTTAATAAATATCGTCCTCAGTTTTACTTCCGTACAACAGACGTTACAGGAGAAGTTGAATTGCCGGCAGGAACTGAAATGGTAATGCCTGGTGATAACAGTGCATTAACTGTTAAACTGATCCAGCCAATCGCAATGGAAAAAGGTCTGAAGTTCGCGATACGTGAAGGCGGACGCACAGTAGGTGCGGGACAGGTAACAGAAATCCTGAAATAAGCTGTTCCCTCCAAAGCGGGAAGAATAAATCAGATTTTATTATATTTGCAAGAACTAAAAGCTGTCTCGGTCAAGCGGGATAGCTTTTAGCTTTCTACGGGAATAGTTCAACGGTTAGAATAGAGGTCTCCAAAACCTTTGATCAGGGTTCGAATCCTTGTTCCCGTGCGGAGTTAATTTGAAAATTACTATGAACAAAGTCACGAATTATTTTAAAGAGTCCTATAAGGAGCTGATGGAGAAAGTAACCTGGCCAACCTGGTCAGAACTCCAGCAGTCAACAGTTATTGTCCTGGTTGCCACCGTGCTCATTACAGTGCTTGTGGGTGTTATGGACCTGTTCTCCAACGGTATATTAAAATTCATCTATTCATTATTATCCTGATGGAAACTATTAATCAAACAGCAACAACGGATCCGGCAGAACAATCCTCACAGGCCCCTGTCAAGGAAACCAAATGGTATGTTCTGCGTGTAGTTAGCGGCAAGGAAAGAAAAGTGAAAGAATACCTCGATAAGGAAATTTCACGGGGAGGCTGGAGTGAAGTTGTGAAGCAGATCTTTCTCCCAATAGAAAAGGTTTATAAAGTTCAGAACGGTAAAAAAGTGATGCGTGAGCGCAACTATTACCCTGGGTATGTAATGGTGGAAGTAGTGGAAGGAAAATTGGGAGACGATTTACGGGATGCAGTTAAGAATACACCCAGCGTTATTCATTTCCTGGGAAAGGAAAATCCAATCGCATTAAGGAAAGCGGAAGTTAACAAGATGTTGGGCAAGATGGATGAAATGGCAGAAGCTGGTGGAATGAGTATGAGCGAGCCTTTCATCATTGGAGAAACCATTAAGATCATCGAAGGACCATTTAATGATTTCAATGGAATCATCGAGGAAGTGAACGATGAAAAGAAAAAACTAAAAGTAACCGTTAAGATTTTCGGCAGATCCACCCCGGTGGAATTAAATTATATGCAGGTAGAAAAAATAGCCTGAGTTTTTTTTCAATAAGAATAAAAAAGACGTCCCGTTTTAAACGAGACGTCTTTTTTTATTCTTCGGTCGTTGTATATCGCTATCCTCAAACTGCAAAACCAAATCTAGAAAGAACTGCCTGAATCCTGGCTTCCGGAACCATTGGAACTATCCGGGCCTGGGCTTGGCATAGAGGGAGCTGGCATAGCAGGAGCAGCCGGAGTCGCAGGCTTAGCCGCTTTTTTCTTTGCTGCTTTCTTTTTCGGAGCTGCTTTCTTTTTCGGAGCTGCTTTTTTCGGAGCTGCTTTTTTCGCAGCTTTCTTTTTAGGGGCTGCTTTTTTCTTTGGAGCTGCTTTTTTCTTCGCTGCTTTTTTCTTCGCAGGTTTCTTTTTTGCTGCCTTTTTTGCGGACTTTTTAGGCGCAGATTTCTTTTTAGGCGAGGCCTTTTTCTTAGCCGCTTTTTTCTTTGACTTTGCCATAATTTGAAGACAATTTTAAATGATTTGAAAGCTTTGGATGTTTGTGGCAAAAAGTTAAACAGAAATCTTCATATAGAAAAAAATGAGCGCACTTAATTGGAAAACAATTTCCATTTAAAGCCTAAAGCCTAAAGCTCAAAGCCTAAAACTTCTAAAGGAAAACCTGTTTTCGAACGTTCAACTCTAACCGATTTATAAGATGATGAATGATAATCCGGGTAAAATGAAGCGACATTTAAATTTGTTTTGACAGATTACGAATTTTTAGTGGTCTCATCTTGATGAACTATAAAAGATTTTACCTTTACTCTCCACCAAATCTTTAGGCTTTAGGCTATTTATTTTGAATATTTCCAGAATAAGCCCTAATTTCGCGTCCCCAATCGAAAGTTCTTAGTATAGCATAAGGTTTGGGAGTGGCGCCACAGGCGCCACGTTAACACCAAAAAATGTAAACATGGCAAAGCAAATTTCCGGTTATGTCAAGTTGCAGGTAAAAGGCGGTCAGGCAAACCCCGCCCCTCCTATAGGACCTGCATTAGGATCCAAGGGTATTAACATCATGGAGTTCTGCAAGCAGTTCAATGCCAGAACCCAGGATAAAATAGGAAAAGTTCTTCCTGTTTTAATCACCGTTTATTCCGACAAATCCTTCGATTTTATCATCAAAACACCGCCTGCAGCTGTTCAGATACTGGAAGCAGCAAAATTACAGAGCGGATCCAAAGAGCCAAATCGTAACAAAGTAGGCAAGGTTAACTGGACCCAGGTAGAAGCTATTGCAAAAGACAAAATGCCCGACCTGAACTGCTTTACCGTTGAAAGTGCCATGCGCATGGTTGCCGGTACGGCACGTAGTATGGGCGTCAACGTTGAAGGCAAAGCTCCATGGGACAATTAATTCTGAACACTTAAAAAAATTATGATATGGCTATTTCCAAAAAAAGAAAATCTGTTGCCGCTAAGGTTGACAAAAATAAAGCCTACACACTTAAAGATGCATCTTCCCTGGTAAAGGAAGTAAACATTGCAAAATTTGACGCCTCTGTTGACCTGCACATTCGCCTGGGTGTGGATCCAAAAAAAGCAGACCAGTCGGTCCGCGGTACCGTAAGCCTTCCTCATGGGACAGGTAAAACCAAACGTGTACTGGTATTGTGCACACCGGATAAAGAAGCCGACGCCAGGAATGCGGGAGCTGATTATGTTGGCCTGGATGAATTCATACAGAAAATTGAAGCAGGCTGGGTAGACTTCGATGTGGTTATTGCAACACCTTCTGTTATGCCTAAAATTGGTAAACTGGGTAAAGTACTTGGACCACGAAACCTCATGCCGAATCCAAAAACCGGTACAGTTACAAATGACGTAGCAGGAGCCGTAAATGAAGTAAAAGGCGGTAAAATCGCTTTTAAAGTGGATAAGGCGGGTATCATACACGCTTCTATCGGAAGAGTTAGTTTCACACCGGAAAAAATTAATCAGAACAGTCAGGAATTGATCAATGCAGTGATCCGTGCAAAACCGGCCACTTCAAAAGGTACATACGTAAAAAGCGTATTCATGGCGAGTACTATGAGTCCGTCAATTTCTATTGATACCCGCGCATTCGCTCAATAAAACATTTTAAAAAAAGGTTATGACCAAAGATCAAAAAAACGAAGTAATTGAACTGTTGAAAGGCAAGTTCTCCCAATACCATAATTTCTATGTAACCAATACCGAATCTCTGACAGTTGAACAAGTTGGAAAACTGCGCCGGATCTGCTTTAGTAAAAAAGTGGAAATGAAAGTCGCTAAAAATACGCTTATCAAAAAAGCACTGGAGAACCTTGATTCCAAAAGGTATTCCGGTATGTTTAGTTCTCTGAACGGCGTTACCGCACTTCTTTTTTCTGATAGTCCAAAAGAACCGGCACTAATCATCAGCAGTTTCCGTAAGGACGGCAACCTGGAAAAACCAGTACTGAAAGCTGCATTCATTGATGGTGATGTTTTTGAAGGGGATAATCAGCTGAAAACACTTACAACCCTGAAGAGCAAACACGATCTGATAGGAGAAATTATCAGCCTGCTACAATCACCTGCTAAAAATGTAATCAGTGGTTTGAATGCTGGTGCAAAACTCGCAGGAATTGTTCAGGCATTGGGAGCGAGGGCACAGGCCTAAAGCCTAAAGCTTAAAGCATAAAGCTAAAAGCAAAAAGCATAAAGCAGAAAACAAAAAAAGTTCTTTACAAAAAAAAATAAAAGCAATTTACCGCCAGGCTTTAAGCTTTAGGCTTTCAGCTTTTGGCTTTTTTAATAACCATCCTCCGGAGTTGGCCGTAAGGCGGACCATGAAGGGGGAAAAAATCAAACAAAATGGCAGACTTAAAATCATTCGCAGAACAGTTAGTATCTCTGACTGTAAAAGAAGTTAATGAACTCGCAAAAATCCTGAAAGAAGAGTATGGAATCGAACCCGCTGCTGCAGCTGTTGCTGCTGCCGGTCCCGCTGCAAGTGGTGCCGCAGCTGTTGCTGAAGAAAAAACAGCATTTACTGTTATTCTGAAAGCCGCTGGTGCAAACAAACTGAATGTGGTTAAAATTGTTAAGGACCTGACAGGACTTGGACTGAAAGAAGCAAAGGACCTCGTTGATGGTGCCCCAAAACCAGTTAAAGAAGGTGTTAGCAAAGCAGATGCCGAAGGCCTGGTTGCTAAACTGAAAGAAGCTGGTGCTGAAGTTGAAATTCAGTAATTCTGCCTATATAGTTTATGTAAATGGTGAATGGTTTCTGTGACTGTTCACCATTTGCTTTTCGATTGACCGTTAACCGTTGGCTGTTGGCCGCATAGGTTAGCCGGCATAAACATCTATGGTCGAAAGATTATCAGAAAAGCTGGAAAACTTAAGCCGGCCAACTGCCAACGGTCAACAGCCAACGAAATATTTATGGAATGCCAAAAATTCAGACAAAATCCTTAACTTTGCCGTCCGTTTGTATTATCAATTAAGCTATAAATATTCAGCACAATATAACATGCTAATAATCAATGCATTGGGAATTCATTGAATTTCCAGGGCATTTTTTTGTTTTCCCGCGAACTGTAGTTTGAACATTTAAAACAGGATATATACCGTATGTCTTCAACAAAACTCACACCAAGGGTAAATTTCGGAAAGATCAAGCACCTTGCCGAAACACCGGACCTGCTCGAAGTACAGATCCAGTCATTCAAAGAATTTTTCCAATTAGAAACCACGCCGGACAAGCGAAATATAGAAGGCTTGTTCAAAGTGTTCAAGGAGAATTTTCCGATCACTGATACACGGAATATTTTCATGCTGGAATTCCTTGATTACTTCATCGATCCGCCCCGTTATACTATTGAAGAGTGTATGGAGCGCGGACTTACATATGCAGTACCTCTGAAAGCGAAACTTCGTCTCAGTTGTAACGATGAAGAACATGTCGATTTCCAAACCATCGTTCAGGATGTTTTCCTTGGAAATATTCCTTACATGACTCCAAGGGGAACCTTTGTAATCAACGGTGCCGAACGTGTTGTTGTTTCTCAGCTTCACCGATCCCCCGGTGTATTCTTTGGTCAGTCCATTCATCCCAACGGAACTAAAATCTATTCAGCCCGCGTAATTCCTTTCAAAGGTGCGTGGATGGAATTTGCTACCGATATCAATAACGTAATGTTTGCGTATATCGACCGGAAAAAGAAATTCCCGGTTACTACCCTGTTGCGTTCTATCGGATATGAAACTGATAAAGATATTCTTGCCCTTTTCGGCATGGCTGATGAAGTGAAAGTCGATAAAAAAACACTTCATAAATATATTGGTAAAAAACTGGCGGCCCGCGTTCTGAGAACATGGGTGGAAGATTTTGTAGATGAGGACACAGGTGAAGTAGTTTCAATTGAAAGAAATGAAATCGTACTGGAACGTGATACGGTGCTGGACGAAGAAGCCATCGATATGGTCATCGAAATGGATGTAAAAAGTGTTTTCATTCAGAAAGAAGACGTAGGCGGCGATTATGCCATCATTTACAATACACTGAATAAAGATACTTCCAACAGCGAACTGGAAGCTGTACAGCATATCTACCGCCAGCTTCGTGGCGCGGACGCGCCAGACGACGAAACAGCGCGCGGTATTATCGACAAATTGTTTTTCAGCGACAAACGATACGACCTCGGAGAAGTAGGCCGTTATAAAATAAACCGTAAGCTCAATTTGAATTTACCACTTACTCAGAAAACTCTGACGAAAGGTGATATGATTGAGATCATTAAATACCTGGTACGTTTAACAAACGGAAAAGCAGAAATCGATGACATCGATCATCTGAGCAACCGGCGCGTACGTACTGTTGGCGAACAATTGTATGCACAGTTCGGTGTGGGTCTTGCCCGCATGGCGCGTACCATTCGTGAAAGAATGAACGTGCGTGATAACGAAGTATTTACCCCGGTTGATCTAATCAATGCAAGAACACTTTCTTCCGTGATCAACTCATTCTTCGGAACATCACAATTGTCACAATTCCTGGATCAGACAAATCCCTTAAGTGAGATTACACACAAACGTCGTATCTCCGCCCTCGGGCCCGGAGGTCTCAGCCGTGAAAGAGCAGGCTTTGAAGTACGCGACGTGCATTACTCTCATTACGGCCGCCTGTGTACAATTGAAACACCGGAAGGACCGAATATCGGGCTCATTTCAACACTTTGCGTTCACGCGAAGATCAATGAAATGGGATTTATTGAAACGCCTTACCGTAAAGTGAACGAAGGTAAAGTGGATATGAAAAAACTCACTTACCTGAGTGCGGAAGAAGAAGATATTGCCAAAATCGCCCAGGCAAATATTGCCCTGGACGACAAAGGAAATTTCGTAGAAGATAAAATTGTTTCACGTCAGACCGGTGACTTTCCTATTCTTGACAGGAATGAAGTGGAATATATGGATGTTGCACCCAACCAGATCGTAGGTCTGAGTGCCTCCCTTATACCCTTCCTTGAACATGATGATGCCAACCGTGCGCTGATGGGATCAAACATGCAGCGTCAGGCTGTGCCGTTGATTCTTCCCGAAAGACCCATTGTAGGAACGGGACTTGAAGCAAAAGCTGCACGCGATGCACGTATCCAGATCCATTCTGAAGGAGAAGGCGTCGTTGAATTTGTTGATGCAAATGAAATCCATGTTCGCTACGAGAGAAATGAAATACAAAAGCTCGTCAGTTTTGAAGACGATCTTAAAATATACAAGCTAACTAAGTTCATCAAAACGAATCAGGAAACCTGTATCAACCTGAAACCTGCTGTCAGAAAAGGACAGAGAGTGAAAGAAGGCGATTTCCTTACTGAAGGATATGCCGTTCAGGCCGGTGAAATGGCGCTTGGAAGAAATCTCAAAGTGGCATTCATGCCGTGGAAGGGTTATAATTTCGAAGATGCTATTGTGATCAGCGAAAAAGTGGTCAGGGAAGATTTATTTACTTCCGTTCATATTTCTGAATACGAACTTGAAGTTCGTGACACTAAACTGGGTGAAGAAGAATTAACACCTGATATTCCCAATGTTTCTGAAGAAGCAACCAAAGATCTCGACGAAAACGGAATCATTCGTGTGGGAGCGCAAATCAAAGAAGGTGATATCCTGATCGGTAAGATTACACCAAAAGGTGAAAGTGATCCGACTCCGGAAGAAAAACTTCTTCGTGCAATTTTCGGCGATAAAGCGGGTGATGCTAAAGATGCTTCATTAAAAGCTCCGAGTGGTACTGAGGGTGTTGTGATAAGTAAGAAACTTTTCCAGCGCGCCAAGAAAGATAAGAACGCTAAAGTCCGTGAGAAAGCAGTATTGGATAAGATTGAAAAAGTACACGAGAAGAACGAAACAGATTTATTGGAAGTACTGATTTCCAAACTGCAGGTGCTTCTGAAGGATCATACCTCCACTGGTGTCAATAATAATTTTGGCGAAGTACAGATAGGAAAGGGTGCTAAGTTCACGCAGAAAAATCTGAGTGGCATCGACTACCTGAATGTGAATCCACTGGGTTGGACAGGTGATGCGAAATCAGACGAACTGGTAAATGTGCTTCTCCACAACTACAATATCAAGTACAACGAAGAGTTGGGAAGATATAAAAGGGAAAAGTTCAATATCTCCATCGGAGATGAATTGCCTGCAGGTGTATTGAAACTTGCCAAGGTTTATCTTGCTGTGAAACGAAAATTGAAAGTCGGCGATAAAATGGCAGGTCGCCATGGTAATAAAGGTATCGTTGCCAAAATTGTACGTGCAGAAGATATGCCATTCCTTGAAGACGGAACTCCGGTTGACATTGTTCTTAATCCACTGGGTGTGCCTTCCCGTATGAACCTTGGTCAGATTTATGAAACCGTTCTGGGATGGGCTGGTGAAAAACTCGGTCTGAAATTCGCAACGCCGATTTTCGATGGAGCTACAGTTGAAGAAATTGCAGAACACATTGATAGAGCAGGTTTACCGGTATTCGGACATACATATTTGTATGATGGTGAAACAGGTGATCGCTTTGACCAGAAAGCCACAGTAGGCATCATCTATATCATCAAACTACACCATATGGTGGATGATAAAATGCATGCCCGCAGTATCGGACCATATAGTCTCATTACACAGCAGCCGCTGGGTGGTAAGGCACAGTTTGGTGGTCAGCGTTTCGGAGAAATGGAAGTATGGGCCCTCGAAGCCTATGGCGCTTCCAACATTCTCCAGGAATTGCTTACCCTTAAGTCTGATGATATCATCGGTCGTGCTAAAACTTATGAAGCCATTGTAAAGGGCGACAGTATCCCGAGAGCGGGTATACCGGAATCCTTCAATGTATTGGTTCATGAATTGCGCGGACTGGGTCTTGATCTAAGATTCGACTAAAATAAGCTAAACGCTTAACGCTTTTCAAAATAGTAAACCCTCTCAGAAATCTGGGAGGGTTTTTTAATTAGGCTATCATATTCAGAGAGCGGTATATATTGAATATGGTTTTATTCTAATATTTTGAGGCCTTTCGAGGCATTTGCCGGGAGCTTTCTGGCCCATACCCCCCGGCAACCCCCCGGCAACCCCTGAGCAACCCCTGGGCAACCTGCCTTAAATCCGGATGAGGATGGGTCTGAACCAGACATATTAAAACAATTATAGCAATTGAATTATAGTTTGCCCTTTATAAAATACCCCAATCCCCTGCCGGCCTCGCTATATGCTGTAGAAATTCTTTCGTCCGTGGCATAATCATTTTCAAAAAAACTTCCACCCGGAGAATTTATTACGCTGATTTTAGCGATTACATGAGATTTATTGGCAGTTTCAACAATCCAGGCAACACCACTGATTTCAGCATTATGACGCATGAATCCAACATTAAATCCCGGTTCAGTATTGGTGGTTTTGAATATAAGGGTAAATTTCGATTTTGGGTCAGGCTGAAGTCCGCCATATTTTTCGAATTCCTTAGTGAAGCCGGGTTCGTATAAAGTTTCCCTGTCGTCTTTCCAGGCCTTGGCCCACTCATCGCCTTTTCCAGGTGATTTTTTATTATAATCCTCCGTGTGTTTTGCAACGTATTCCGCCTCTGTCTGTTGCCCATGTGAATGTCCGGGTCCAGGAGGATGTGGAGGCCCTGGTGGATGTCCATGTCCACTACTACCTATCATCATGCTGTCATAGGTAAATGCAAAAGCAATCGTTTTTTCAGATTTCAGTGGAGAAAGATCTCCCTCCTCTAACTTAACTTTCTGTCCGAATCCCCGGCCGGCTATTAATAAAATGAAGCTTAGCAGCGTAAGGCGTTTCAAATGTTTCATGCTTTATTTTTAAGGTTTAATGCTATAAAAATAAAGAAATGCCTTTACAAAAAGTCCGGCATATAATCTTAAAAAAAAATCATTAATTATTCAATATGAATGGGCCGGATGCATTTCCCGCTTCAAAATAAGCTTCATCTACATGATCACCTGTTTCAAAATGAGGCCCTGCTTTACCCATTGCCTTGATAATCTTCGCTTTAGCTATAATTTTATTCTTATCAGCCGTTTCAATAAGAGTGAGTTCTCCCCTTACTTCAGGATTCTTGTGAACCAGTATTCCTGCGCTACTAAAACCCTGTTCAATAAAAGTGGTATGAAAAATCAAAGTATATTTTGCCGAATCTGAAATATTCAGGCCGGAAGATTTTTTAAATGCTTCGGTGAATGCAGGTTCGAATTTTTCTTTTCTCTGAGCAATCCATTCCTTGGCCCATTCATCTCCTTTGCCGGGATATTTTTTATTTATTTCTGTCACTTTTTTATTTACATAGTCCGCCTCAATTTTATACTTCCCGACCTGTAAACTATCATAAGTGAATTGCAGTGCAAGCGTTTTTTCCTGCACAAGAATTTTAAAACTTCCCTCCTCGAGTGTTAATTCCTGTCCGTAATCATTTTGAAATATAAACTGAAAAACCATAAGGATTAATATCATCTTGGCGAGCTTCATGTTTTTAGATTTAGGAGTTATTAAATATTAATTCACTTCCAGTAATTTTTTTCGGAAGACATTATAATCGGCTTTTATTTTCATGAGAAGTTTTCTTTTTACTGAACAAGGCCTGAACTGATTCGGGAATATAAACGGGCTTGCCCGAAAATTTTTCCACCGTATCCGGGAATTTAACCGGATGTGCGGTTTCCAGGAAAATGCCTTCCTGGTCCGGATGATTTTTCAGCCATCGATTCAGAGCCAGCCAACCAACAGCTCCATGTGGATCTGCCAGGTATCCGAAATCCCGGAAAAGAGTTTTTATTGCTGCGCCTGTTTCTTCATCACGTAATACTTTCGCTGCTCATTGTCTGTTTTAAAGGTTCGAATTCGGAATTGAATAAAGCCAGCACACGAACAAAATTACTTGGGTCACCAACATCCATCGCATTGGATAAGGTGGAAATGGCCTTTACGGGATTGTATATGCCTGTTTTCAAATATTCGGGAATAACGGCGTTTATATTACAAGCCGCAATAAAATGTTTTACAGGAACACCTGAATGAAATGCCAGCAAACCTGCACAGATATTTCCGAAATTTCCACTGGGAACAGAAATGACCGGCGGATTCAATTTATTCTTCCATTGTTTCCAGGCAAGAAAATAATAGATCTGCTGCGGGAGCCAACGCGCTACGTTAATGGAATTTGCTGAAGTTAAAAAGATCTTTTCAGCTAATTCCTTATCTGAAAACGCCTGTTTCACCAGGGCCTGACAATCATCAAAACTTCCTTCTACCTCAAGTGCAGTGATATTTCTGCCGGGTGTGGTGAGTTGTAATTCCTGTACAGGACTTACTTTACCTGAAGGGTAAAGAATAACAACATTCACCGCTTCAACACCAAGAAATCCATTGGCCACTGCGCCCCCTGTATCGCCAGATGTAGCAACCAGTACCGTAACAGAACGATCATTATCCTTCATAAAATATCCAAGACAACGACTCATAAAACGGGCTCCCACATCTTTAAAAGCCAGCGTGGGGCCATGAAATAATTCAAGTGTATAAATATTTTTAGAAACAGAAACCAGCGGAATATTAAATGCAATTGTTTCAGCAGTTATTTGGCGAAGTATTTTTTCCGGGATCGATTCACCTGCATATTGATTCATTACATACCATGCAATCTCTTCGTTAGAATAGTTTTCCAGATTATTGATCCAGGATGAGGGAAATAAAGGAATGCGTTCAGGAAAAAATAATCCTTTTTCAGATCCCAACCCTTGTATAGTGGCAGTTTTAAAATCAACTTTCTCTGATGGTTTATTAAGATTGTAAAATAGCATTGAAAACTTATTAATTTTCAGATTGCCTCAGTTTTAAGCTTTAGGCTTTAAGCTTTAGGCATTGTTACTCCTGATGATTGATTGTTGTTACATAAATATGATAACTCACGCCTATCTTATCATACATGGATTTCATTACTGCCGCCACGATATTCGCCGTTTGTTCATCCCTGCTGAGCATAAATATCGAAGGACCGGAACCTGATATGCCTCCCCCAATAGCTCCGGCAGACCTGCATTCGGCCTTTATGATATCAAAACCCGGAATAAGTATAGAACGCACAGGTTCAATAATTACGTCTTCCAGCGACCTGCCAATGAGATCATAATCACCTTTCATTAAACCTGCAACCAATCCTCCGATATTTCCCCATTGCCGGATAGCGTCTTTCAAAAGCACTTCCTTTCTTAATATCTCGCGTGCATCTGAAGTTCTTACTTCAATCTGCGGATGTAAAACGGTTACAAATAATACCGGCGAGGAAATAGGAATGATATCCAGTGGAAAAATAGAACGTATGAGGGTCACACCTCCATAGATGCATGGTGCGATATTGTCAGCATGTTTTACTCCGGAAGCTACTTTTTCTCCAAACATGGCAAATCGAACGAGTTCTTCTTTTGTAAAAATATTGCCCAGTAATTCGTTGGCGGCTACGACCGCACCTGCAGCACTGGCTGCACTGGAGCCGATCCCGCTTCCGGGTTTAATCTTTTTGGTAATGATAACTTCAAAACCAATATCCTGTTTTAAAACAGCCATCATTTCCAACAGTGGCGCCCCGGCTGTATTCATGGCCGGATCCTGGGGTAATGGAAAATTATCTGTCGTACGAATGATAACCTGTTTTTCATCGAGCAGGCGCACCCGCATAATATCGTAAGGCTCAGCCAGACAAAGTCCGAGTACATCAAAACCACAAACCAGGTTGGCAACAGTGGCTGGTGCATGTATGGTAATTTCCTTCATCATAATAATCAAATATTTGCTGCACGCATGATATCTGCAAAAACGCCGGATGCTGTTACTTCCGCACCTGCACCTGCGCCTTTAATTACCAGTGGTTGTTCCGGATAACGATCGGTATAAAAAAGCACGATATTATCCTTGCCGTACAAATGATAAAAATCGTGGGAAGGGCCTACATGCTGAAGCCCTACTGAAGCTTTCCCATTTTCATAACCCGCAACAAATTTTAATTTTTTCCCTTCTGCTTCAGCTGCGTCAAATAATTTTTTAAAATGTGCTTCTTCCTTTTCCATGGCTAAATAAAAATCCTCCACCGAACCTTTCATGCAGGATGCGGGAAGAAAAACATGATTGCTGATATCTTCCATTTCAATAGCATTCCCGGCTTCGCGGGCCAGGATCATAATCTTTCTCATAACATCGGTACCACTCAGGTCAAGACGGGGATCGGGTTCTGTATAACCTTCATCCTGAGCCTGCTTAACAACCTTTGCAAATTTCATTTTACCATCGTAATGATTAAAAACAAAATTGAGCGTGCCACTAAGTACCGCTTCAATTTTTCTGATTTTATCTCCGCTGCGCAACAGATCATTCAGGGTGCCGATAACCGGAAGTCCCGCTCCAACATTCGTTTCAAAATAGTAAGCTGCATTGAATTCCTTCGATAAGTCTTTCAGCCTCCGGTAATAACTGTAAGGAGAAGAACTCGCGATTTTATTGCAGGCCACTACAGAAATACTCTTCAGTAAAAGATGTTCATACCCCAGCGCCACTTCTTTATTGGCGGTCACATCCACAAATACTGAATTACGCAGATTTTTTGAATGAATGATCTTAATAAAATCACGCAGCTGCATCGGACTTCCTTTTTCCAATTCAGGCTGCCAGTTGTTCAGATCGATCCCTTCTTCCTGGATCAGCATATGACGGCTGTTCGCGAGTCCTGTAACGCGCACCTGTAACCGAAGCTGATCCAGCAGAAAATGTTTTTGCTGCGCAAGTTGTGCAATGAGTCTTTTGCCCACATTGCCCGTGCCTGTAATAAACAGATTTAGTTGTTTATAAGTGGCTTCAAAAAACTCTTCATGTAAAACATTCACTGCTTTTTTAACGTCTTTCGTTGAGATCACCGCGGAGATATTTCTTTCTGATGAACCCTGGGCAATAGCTCTCACATTAATGCCATTCCTGCCCAAAACACCAAATAATTTACCACTGATGCCCGGATGGCTTTTCATATTGTCTCCCACCAGCGCTACAATAGCCAGTTCTTCTTCCACTATAAGGGGCATTACGGAGCCAGCCTGAATTTCAGGAGCAAAGCGTCGTCGATGGAAATTTTTGCCATGGCAGCCTGTGAACTGTCCACACCCACACATATGGAATGTTCCGATGATGCCTGGGTGATCAGGATAACGTTTATCTGCTGGCCTGATAAAGATTCGAACAGTCTTTTTGAAAATCCCGGGATACCGATCATGCCACTTCCTTCCAGACTGAGGAGGGCAATCCTGTGGATACTTGAAATTCCGCGTATACTGTTCCCGGTTGTACTGGAAACTTTTTCGATCAGGGTGCCCGGATCGGCAGGAGCAAATGTATTCTTGATCCAGACCGGAATGCCTTTATTCATGACAGGTTGGAGTGTCGGGGGATAAATTACTTTGGCTCCGAAATGGGAAAGTTCCATGGCTTCCTGGTAAGAGATATCAGGAATAACACGCGCATTACTGACCAGTCGCGGATCAGCTGTCATCATACCCGATACATCTGTCCAGATTTCAATTCTGTTACAGTTTAATGCATTACCATAAATAGCGGCGGTATAATCTGAACCTCCCCTCCCAAGAGTAGTTGTAATTCCCAGCGCGTCCGAAGCGATAAACCCGGGTACGATATAAAGAGAACTCTGCGTCTGCTGAAAATAAGCGAGCATCTTTTTTTGTGTCACCGGAAAATCCACCAGTGCGTGCCCAAAGCGGGAATCAGTTGTAACTACATCACGGGAATCTTTCCAGGTATTTGGCATACCCTGAGCTGTGAGACTGGCAGATAAAATCCGGGAAGAAAGTATTTCCCCGAAACTCAGTACGCAATCCTTCGTACGGGCAGATAGCTCCCGGAGAAGAAATATTCCCTTGAAAATGTCTTCCAGTTCATTGCAGGTTTTTTTAACCATACTCAGGATGCTGCTCTGACTGGTAACCGGAATCAATTCCCTTACTGTATCCAAATGCCTTTGCTCAATACTTTTAAGGGATTCTGTATATTTTTCATCTCCGGCCGAAGCCGCGCTGGCGCAATGCAATAAGTTGTCAGTAATGCCGCCGAGCGCTGAAACTACTACAATAGTCTTATCTTTCTCAATGGCTTTGCTGATAATGTCAATGCATTTACCGATGTTGGTTGCATTGGCTACTGAAGAACCTCCAAACTTAAGAACCTGCATAAATAAAATTGAAAAAAAGAATAATTGCAAAAAATAAACTGCTTAACAAGCAGCCATAGGCCCGGGAATGATATGTAATTATACAACCCCTAAAGGGTCGTTGTGGTAATAGAAATGATCCCACCGGAAATGCGGGTAATAAAGGGAATATTGTTAATATGACTGGCCGGATGATTCATTTTATAAGAGAGGCAAAGCTAAGTAATTATATTAATGAAAATGAAACAAATCATGATAATTTATACTATATGAAATGATTTTACCCAATTGTTTTGATTTCCTGTTCATATATTGCTCGATTTGTTGAATGAATTTTAAATTCGCTTATGAATAACCAATCCTCCGGATTGCAGGAATTTAAAAACCTGGTAGGTATTAAGTTTCAGCTTTATAACAGTCTTTTCACTTCACTTCCTTTTCACAGGATAGAAAAAACGGGTATTTTTTTATCCCTCCTGCTTACTTATTGTGAAGACGGGTACCATAAAAAACAGAGTCCCGTTGAAATTATTGAAGAATTTTTCAGTAAACATTTTCCCGGCGAACTGAACGTGAAAAATCAGATATCCTGTTTCGCTTTGTTCAATATGTGGAAAGACAGGTTGTACTCTTTGATGCATTGGAAGATGCAGCATTTACCAGTGTAAACGATATGGGCGGCACAGGCTCACTGAAACATCTTTCTTCTGAAATCATTCAATACAACAAAGAAAAAGAGCTAAAGGAAAAACTGACTGATTATGACGTGAGACTGGTACTGACGGCTCATCCAACCCAGTTTTATCCCGGCCCGGTGCTGGGGATTATAAACGACCTCTCCCGTGCCGTTATCCAGAATAACGCCGCTGAAATAAATACATTCATGCAGCAATTGGGCAAGACCCCTTTCTTCAAAAAAAATAAACCAACGCCTTATGATGAAGCCATCAGTCTGATATGGTACCTGGAAAATGTTTTTTATCACGCAGCCGGAAAAATACTTTCCTCACTTAAATCACAGTTTCCTGATGCTGTGAGTGATAAAAATCCAGTGATACAAATGGGTTTCTGGCCAGGAGGAGACCGCGATGGCAACCCTTTCGTAAAAACGGATACTACGTTAAAAGTTGCAGAATCCTTACGGGCCGCTCTATTGCGCTGTTATTATTTTGATGTTCGCAGGCTCAAACGAAGGCTGACTTTTAAAGAAGTGGATCTGATCATTGCGACTGGGAAGAAAAATTATATCAGGAATTATTTACTCCTGATCCCTCCAGACCCTTCCATTTCTCAGACATGCTCAAAGCCATGCTCAAGATAAGGGAAGTACTTATCTATCAGAATAATGGGTTATTCCTTGCAATGGTGGATAATTTCATCAGTAAGATGCGCATTTTCGGACTTCATTTTGCCACATTGGATTTACGCCAGGAAAGTTCCGTACATGAAAGAGTGTTGAATATTATCAACGAAAGGGATGAAATATTTCCAGGTGATTATGATGAACTTGAATGAAAAAGAAAAAATAAAAATACTCGCACACCTGAAACCTGTTTCAAAGACTCCTTTTTCAGACGAACTCACAAACGATACCCTGGCGAGCGTCCGGGCTGTGAAAACCATTCAGGAAAAAAACGGTGAATCGGGATGCAACCGGTATATCATCAGCCAATGCAACAGCGCAAGTAATGTGATGGAAGTTTATGCGTTGTTCCTCCTGGGTGGACTGAAAAAAGACCAGATCAACCTGGATATTGTTCCCCTGTTTGAAACGGTGGATGACCTGCATCATGCTGCAGGAATCATGGAAACTCTTTATACCAATCCGGAATATCGTGCACACCTGAAAAAAAGGAATGAGAAACAAACCATCATGGTTGGATTTTCAGATGGAACCAAAGACGGGGGTTATCTTATGGCCAACTGGAGTATTTATAAAGCCAAGGAAGAGCTCACCCGGATTTCAGAGGAACATGGCATCAGTGTAGTTTTCTTTGATGGACGAGGCGGACCGCCTGCAAGAGGAGGCGGAAAAACCCATCGGTTTTATTCTTCCCTGGGGAAAAATATTGCCAATAAAGAAATTCAATTAACCATACAGGGACAAACGGTCAGCTCGAATTTTGGAACAGTGGATTCAGCGCAGTTTAATATAGAACAATTGGTGCATGCAGGTATCTCAAACGACCTTTTTTCCATGCGTAAAGTAACACTGACAGAAGAAGAAGAAGTTCTGTTAACGGAAATGGCTGATATCAGTTACCATGCCTATACGGGATTGAGAGATCATGATTATTTTGCAGAATACCTGAGTGAAGTAAGCCCGCTTCAGTTTTATGGGGAAACAAATATTGGAAGCAGGCCGAGTAAAAGAAAGAATACGGGTAAACTTGAGCTGAAAGACCTGCGCGCTATCCCATTTGTAGGTGCATTCAGCCAGTTAAAACAAAATGTATCCGGGTACTATGGTGTCGGGGCCGCCTTACAGGAAATGGAGAAAAAAGGGAAATGGAAACAGGTCAAAAACCTGTATAATAATTCCCCTTATTTTAAAACGCTTCTGGATAATAGTGAGATGGCAATGAAAAAATGCTTTTTCCCTCTCACAGAATCCTTTTCACGCCATCCAAAATTTGGCAAAATATGGATGCTGATCTATAATGAATTTGAGCTCACAAAAAAATATATATTCAAACTATCTGGAAAACAGGAACTTATGTCTGATTATCCGATTGAACAGCTGTCCATCCAAATGAGGGAAAGGATCGTACTCCCCCTCAGTACCATTCAACAATATGCGATAGTAAGGTTTCGGGAAGCAGAAAGTTCCGGTTCTGCCATGAAGAAAATCTTTGAAAAACTAATCATTCGATGTTCTTTCGGCATCATCAACGCCGCCAGGAATTCAGCCTGACGATTTCCCCTTTTAGTGGTATAAAAATTGCATGTAATGGCATTCCAGGAGAAAAATCTAATTGATTTTAACTAAATTCGTGAATTGATATTGCTCTTCCTGAATATGTTCTTTCCATTCCCGTGAAAAATGCACCGGATACTCCGGTTTAAGGAAAAGTCCCTTATAACTATTTTAAGTGTTCGAGCATTTAAAAGTTACTCAAAGATGATCAGACGTGTTTTAGGGAATTTATATTTTCTTACTTTTCTTAATGGCTTTTTATTGGCTTCCTTATTTTATTTCAAAATGGAAGGCAATTATGAAAAGGAGCTTTTTCAAGCGATACATGCCAACATCAGCACCAAATTAATTCTTCTGACTCCCGGGATTCCGTGGCAGTTAAAGTGATGCATGCCTGTCACAATCTGTTAGTTAACAGGGGCTCTGTTTTTGAAGGAAAGCAATTCCAGGGATTCGAAGCAATCTTTTGGAACCAACTTCGATTGACCTGATGACAGCAAGAGGTGCATGCGGGAGTTTTTCCATGGTTCTTGCCAGAATACTCCAGGGCTACAAGTTTCCGGTCAGGATTGCCCAGATGAAAGCCAATGGAGTTTTTGGATCTCATATTGTTGTTGAAGCATTGACTGACCATGGCTGGATTGTTCTGGATCCTCTATATAATATTTATTTTAAAAATCCTTCTCATCAGCTTGCCAGTTTCAATGATGTAAAAGAAAACTGGAATTATTATAAATCCCAGCTGCCCCCTGGCTATGATATGAATTACCAGTATGAAGATGTACGATATTCCAACTGGACTAAAATTCCTGTTGTCCTTCCTGCAATTAAAAAAATACTGGACCTCACATTGGGAAAGCAACGGGCTGATGGTATTTCTTTGAGGACTTATTTCCTCAGAAAATATGTTTTATGTTATAATATCATACTGATCCTTTTTATAATTGTTTTTTCATATACAATCATCAAGCTTATTAAAGCAAAAGTATTCCCGCAGAAAAATATTCCGGTTACATTTTCGAATATTTACAAATATTTCCGTCTTCGTTTTATTGATAAAAATCTCCCCGAACACGGCCAGCGCATAATAATTGGTCTGAAGGCGTAACCCATAACGCTATAAGCCCGATCCACCCAATCATTCTCCCCACATCCTTGCACATTATATATATTTGAATCCTTAAACCGAAAGGATGCTTAAAGTTGGCATATTTGGCACAGGACATCTGGGGAAATTTCATTTAAACAACTGGAAACTTATCAGGGATGCGGAAATCGCAGGATTTTATGATCCCAACGACGACACAGCTGCAGAAGTATCGGCAACAAGTACAAAATCAAAAGATATACTGATCCCGGAGGCATTGATGAATATCTGTGATGCGGTGGATATCATTGCACCAACACCTGCACATTTCGGACTATGTGAAATGGCCATACGTAAGGGTAAACATGTATTTGTTGAAAAACCACTCGCCAACGACATGGAAGAAGCAAGATCAATATTGAAGCTTGTAAAGGAATCCAATGTCAAATTACAGGTTGGACATGTGGAAAGATTCAACCCCGCTTTCCTGGCCCTGGAAGGTATTCCATTGCAGCCCATGTTTATCGAGGTACACAGACTGGCCGAATTCAACCCAAGAGGCACAGAAGTAAGCGTTATTTTGGACCTGATGATTCATGATATTGATATCATACTTCATATCGTAAAAAGTGAAGTGAAAAATATTTACTCCAGTGGAGTTGCTGTCATGACGGATACACCTGATATCGCCAACGTAAGGATTGAATTTAATAATGGATGTGTTGCCAACCTTACTTCCAGCCGTATATCCATGAAGAAAATGAGAAAAATGCGCATATTTCAAAAAGATGCTTATATCGGTGTGGATTTTCTGAATAAAAAATCAGAAATCATTAGCCTGAATCATTCAGAAAACATTACAGACGGATTTTCATTTGATATAGAAACTATGAATGGAACAAAATCCATCCTGGTCCGCAATCCTGAAGTGCCTGATATCAATGCTATTCTTCTGGAACTTGAAAAATTTACTGATTCAGTTCTCCAAAATAAACCTACCCTTGTCTCTGAGCTGGATGGATACCGGGCTATGGACATCGCGCACCAGATTCTCCAGAAAATTAAATACAATTCCATCAACAGCTGAATTCATGTTGCACGAGGGAAGAAAAATCCATATCACCTGGTACGTGCTGAACGATTTTATTTCAGCAATCCTCTCCTGGATGATACTCTATTTCACACGACGACTCCTTTTAAATGAACCCATTTATATTGATGGGAAACTTTTTCTCAATAACCGCTTCTGGCTTGGTCTCCTGCTCATTCCTGCAGGCTGGATTGTTTTTTATGCCCTTACCGGAACTTATCATTTACTGTATAAGAAATCCCGCTTATATGAATTTTCCAGTACGGCTCTTTCCAGCCTTATCGGGTGCACCGTATTGTTTTTTGCTATCGTTATTAATGATCCGCAAACTGATTATCGCTATTATTATAAAGCCTATTTCACTTTCCTGTTTATGCATTTCCTGATTACATGGATCGGGAGGTGGGTATTACTTTCATATACAAAAATGCAGATACGGAAAGGTGAAATCGTATTTAACAGTCTTTTACTTGGATCGGGACGTATCGGCGTGAAGACATATGAAGAAACAGTAAATGGATTAAGGGCAAACGGTTATATATATACCGGTTATGTACAACCGAATTATGGAGATGAAAAAATGAATATCCCCATTCCATTCATGGGTAATGCAGACACACTCGAAAAAATGGTCGATCAGGAAAATATCCGGCTCGTAGTAATTGCCCTGGAAAGAAGTGACGAGGAAGAAGCCGAGAACATCGTGCAACGCCTGAGTGAAAAAGATGTGGAAATAAAAATTATACCTGATATCCTCGACATACTATCCGGCACTGTAAAAACAAGTAATCTTTTTGGGGCCCTGCTTACAGATATTCATACCGGACTGATGCCTGAATGGCAAATGCATATCAAAAGACTGGTTGATGTATTGTTTTCGCTTTTTGCACTGATTCTGCTTTCTCCCCTTCTCTTGTATGCAGCCATCAGGGTAAAACTAAGTTCCAGAGGGCCGGTAATTTATTCACAGGAAAGAATCGGTTATAAAGGAAAGAAATTCATGATCCACAAGTTCCGTTCTATGATAAGGGAAGCCGAACTTGGAGGTCCTAGTCTTTCATCCGAAAAAGATGACCGGATAACCCGCTGGGGAAAAACCATGAGAAAATGGCGAATAGACGAATTACCGCAATTGCTGAATGTGATCAGGGGTGAAATGAGCCTTGTTGGTCCGCGACCCGAAAGACAGTTTTATATTGACCAAATCCTGGAGATAACGCCTTATTTCAAATATCTGCTGAAAGTTAAACCGGGTGTGACTTCCTGGGGGATGGTACAATTCGGTTACGCAGAAAACGTTGAAGAAATGGTGGAAAGGATGAAATACGATCTTATTTACATAGAAAATATATCCCTCGCCCTCGACTTTAAAATCATGATGCATACTCTATTGACGATTTTTAAAGGCAAAGGGCGGTAAGTTTACAAACCGCGCTTATTTGAAAAAATTTCTTATACTACCTGTTTTACTTTATTTTCTTCAGGCTGGCGCTCAGTCCGACTGGAAACAATCCCTTCATTATAATCTGAGCGTTAAATTCAACCTGCCTGAGAAATCGCTCGACGCACAGATGAAATTAGAGTATATCAATCATTCACCCGATACGCTATCCTATATTTGGTTTCATATATGGCCGAATGCTTACCGAAACGACAGAACCCTTTACAGTGAACAATTACTTGAAAATGGCGATACCCGTTTTTATTTTTCTTCCAAAGAACAAAAGGGATACCTGAACAGGCTGAATTTTCGTGTGAACGGTACTGTGGCTTCCATGCAGGATCATCCCGAATATATTGACGTAGTAAAATTAATCCTCCCCAAACCACTTTTACCCGGTGACAGTATTTCAATTTCTACTTCCTTCCACTTGCACCTGCCGTTTAATTTTAATGGTAATGGATACAGTCCCCATCATTTTGAGTTGAGAAACTGGTATCCAGAACCCGCTGTTTATGACAGGTATGGCTGGCATCCTATGCCTTTCCTCGTACAGGGTGGTGCCTACCATGAAGCATCTGATTTTGTTGTAGAAATCGAAGCGCCATCCGCTTACCTTATATGCACAGGCGCAATGGCGGATACAATCTCATACGCATCGACCAATAATCTATATCGCTTCTCCCTTGAAAATGCAAATGGATTTGCATGGATTGCTGATAATCATTATCTGCTGAAAACAGATAGCACGAAAACAACTGATGGCCGGCAGATTGATATCCGGTATTTTTACTCAGGTCCAAATTCGGGTAGCGTAGACAAAGTATTTGATAATGCCAAAAATGAAATGAAGCTCCTTTCAGAATGGTTCAGTCCGTATCCCGCGAAAACCCTGACTGTTGTGGAATCAGAACCTATGGAGGATCAGAATTTCACAGGACTGGTTTGCATAGGCACGAAAATAAATGGCTGGGAGCCTGCACTTAGAAATGGTCTGCTGGGACAATGGTTTCAAACCATCCTGATGACTGACCAACGATCCCAGCCCTGGTTTTCAAAGGGATTCATCAGCTATTATAATCAACGGCTTTTTTATCTTACATATCAATGCAGGATTCTGAAAGGCTACTGTACTATAATAATAATCTCTGGCTCAGAGTGGCGGAAAAAGAAAGAACAACCCAGCCTGTTAATAACCTTCTCCTGAATTCAGTACAGCGAATGATTCGCTTATTCCATCTAATAAAGCCGGGCTTTGGCTTTCAATCCTAAGGGATTCTGTAGGGATGAATCGTTTTGATCAAAACATGCTGAATTATTTCTCTTACTGGAAATTCAATCATCCGTATCCCGAAGATTTTAAAAAGACAATGGACTCTGTTTCAGGAAAAAACCTTCAACCCTTATTTGATAAATTGAATGATTATGAATCCCTTTTTGATACCTCTCTGAAACGTACTATCAGGCCGGCATTTATTTTTTCTGCAAGGAATAGCTGGAAATACAATTATATCGGACTGGCGCCTGTACCAGGTTATAATGAATATGATGGTTTTATGCTTGGCGCTCTGATCCACAATATCAATCTCCCGGAAAATAAATTTGAATTCCTTTTCTCTCCCATGTATGCTTTCGGATCTCAAAAACTTGTCGGACTCGGCAAGCTTGCTTACTCCTGGTATCCTGATAAAAAATTCAGTCGCATCAGCATTGGGATCAATGGCGCACATTTCGATACCAATAAAGCCACGGACAGCACGGGCAGGTTGTTTTATGAAAGTTTCTCGAAACTGGTTCCCTATATCAGGATAGATTTTAAACCTTCCAGTCCGAGAAGCACCATTAGTAAATGGATGGACTTTAAAACTTACCTGATAAAAGAAATCAATTATGAACAGTTCAATGTTTCTTCGCAGGATTCCCTCATTCATCCGAATTCAACAAGCAGTAATTTCAGGTATGTAAATCAATTTAGTTTTAATCTCGCAGATAGCCGGAAACTTTATCCCTATGATCTTCGGGCGGAATTCCAGCAGTCAGAACTCTTTTATCGTATTAATCTGCAGGCAAATTATTTTATGAATTATCCGGACGGTGGGGGATTGAGAGTTCGCTTTTTTGCGGCCAAATTTGGCGTCTGGAATGAAAATAACAGTTCGCAGGTATTAAGATATGAACCCAAGTTATTAGGCGTTAATGGTGATGAAGATTATTTATATGAAGACTATTTCATAGGCCGATCCGCTTCTTATGCCATTGAAAAATCTTCTATTCCCAATGCCGGATTTCCGGCACAACAGATCATGAACCGGGATGGCGGCCTGAAATTGCGCATTGATGACTATGATTATGTTCAGGGTAAATCTGCTGACTGGGTAAGTTCACTGAATTTTAATACCAGTTTACCTGCCAACCTGTTTCCTTTTCCTGTTCCGATCAGAATATTTTTTGATGTTGGAACTTATGCTGAAGCCTGGCAAAATAATCCACCCACGAGTCATTTTCTGTATGTCGGAGGAATTCAGCTAAGTTTATTCCACAATTTGCTGAATATATATGCACCGCTGTTTTACAGCAGCGATTTTAATCAGGCACTGGCATCAACAAATTTCGGCAGAAGAATTACTTTCAGCATTGATATTCAAAATATCAATTACAAAAAGATTATACGAAAAGTTGCCGATCATGATTGAATCTGTTCCGGATATCAGGTACCTGCCCAGAAATGAAATCGATACTGAAAAATGGGATCGATGTATCATCAATGCTCCGAACGGACTGATTTATGCCCGCTCTTTCTACCTGGATTCAATGGCCAAAAACTGGTCGGCCCTGGTGGAAGGCGATTTTCAGAACGTTATGCCGCTCACATGGAATAAGAAATTCGGATTTACATATTTATACCAGCCTTATTTTACAAAATCCCTTGGAGTTTTTGGTCAGAGTTTGGTTCCTTTTGAAATATCATCTTTTTTACTCGCGATCCCAAAGAAGTTTTCATATTGGGATATTGACCTGAATGAAAACAATTTTGTATCTATGGAAAATAAAAATTTAATAATAAACCAGTATCCGAGAACCAATCATTTCCTTTCACTCAGTGATGATTATGGGAGATTGAGGCAACAATATAAACGTCTGGCGAGCCGTATGAAGAAAAAAGCAATCGAAAGTCAACTGGAGATTATAAGAGGTGAGGATCCTTCTTTAATCATAAGTTTATACCGGAAAGATTATGCCAGGCGTCATCATTCTATTAAAAATGCCATTTATGAGAAATTAATGAGTTGTTCAGCCATAGCATTTAAGAACAATCTGGCAGAAACATACCTGGCAAAGTCGGCCTCAGGAGAAATCATGGCTTATTATATTATACTTCAGGATGAAAAATTTGTTTACTCACTGCTCGGAGGCAGTACGACAGAAGGTAAAAAACTTGGAGCTTTTTATTTATTGACGGACGCCATCATCCAGGATCATGCCGGTTCAAAAAGAATATTCAGATTTGAAGGTTCTGATATTCCCGGCATTTCTTTTTTTGATGCACTATTTGGCTCTGAAAAAATTTCCTACCAGCACCTGGTCATGAATAACCTGCCCTTCCCATTCAGATTTTTTAAATAAAGGATCATGATAAAAAAAGAACACTACAGTATTCTGTTTATCATCCTGGGATCAGTAGCCCTGAATTTCATGAATTCTCCCCTGTCTGAAATATTTTCAGATGATAAAGAAATATTCAAATATGCCGGTCTGGTAATATATAAAGGCGGAATGCCATACCGTGATTTTTTTGATCATAAACCTCCCCTGATATACTTTTTCAATTCTTTAAACTGGTATGTCAGTCCCTGGTTCACCTGGTTACTGGATACTTTTTTAATCCTCCTTGCGACCCTTCTTTTCTACTGGTTGTGCAGAAAAAATAAGTTGTCATGGCCCTGGTTTCTCCCGATCATTTTTAATCTGCTGATCAGGTACAGTCTTGTTTCATTTGGAAACGGCATGACCAGGGAATATACGACCGCTTTTCTCCTCATATTTTTTTGTGTGATGCAGGGAAATGCGCGATATAAGTATTTTATATTGGGCCTTCTTACAGGTCTTACCTGCTGGATGCAGCAGGACGCCCTTATTACACTCGCTCCCTTTTTCATCTATTCGGTTTTTACCAGGGAAGGAGCGGGACTGTCCAAGCCGGGCAAAAGGGTTTTATCCATTACCATTGGTTTTTTAACCATTACACTTCCACTGATTTTTTATTTTGTTTCTCACCAGTCGCTGTCTTATTTATGGAAAGATGCTTTTTTATTTAACCTGAATGCACCCGGTAAATATGTGAATATTTACGAGAAAATAAAATCGGTCAAACATGCCATTCATGAATCCGAATTTGAAATGGCATTTTATACATCACTCATACTCGGAATAACAGCATTATTTCTAAAAACTAAAAAACAAGGACTTCTTTATGTGGCGCTTATAGGCATTGCACTTTCTTTTGCCGGAGAATATTTGTCAGGCCGGTTATACACAGGAAATGCATTTATATATTATCTTTTGCCATTGGCTGCAACTATTCCTATCCTGGTTTATACAGTTTTCGTCGGATCGCCGGTTTCATTTCTTCAGGATAAAACTGCCCAGCTCACTTTATATCTTATCCTTGGCTCAACATTATTCCTGGGAACACTGCGATATGCTTCAGGATTTCGCTTTTCTACCAATAACAAAAACCCGATTGCAGATATTCCCGAAGTTGAATACCTGGATACCCAGAGCCTGAACGACTACCAGTTATTTGTTTTCGACGACTCTAACCTCATTTATCTTTATAATGAACATAAAATTCTTGCGCCTTCACCATGGATCTATCATTATTTCTGGAACTGGAGCCCGGACTGGGACAGGGACAACAGAATCTTACATTCTATAATTCAAAATCTGCAAACTCATAAAACCCGATTTATACTGGATTGTTCTGAAGCAAGGAATGATATGAAAAACAAATCAGCCTATACGGAGTGGCAGCAATTTCTTCAGGATAATTATTCAGTGATAATTAAAGATACTCTAAACAGGAAGTTGTGGAGGATCCAATAGTTCTTCAGCGATGGCAAGGTCGAGCGGGGTGGTTATTTTAATATTATCTTCCTCTCCTTCCACCAGATGAATGGAATGACCCGCAGCTTCTGCCACCGAGGCATCATCTGTAAATGCTTCCTGGTAAACAACCTGATAGGCTGACAGAATAATATCACTCAGAAATGTTTGTGGCGTCTGCACCATTTTCACATCTGTTCTTCTGATAGTTCTGTGCCCTGAATCACTTAGAATGCGGACACTGTCTTTGGAATCAATACAGGGAATTGCCGATCCGAATTGCAGGGTTTCTTCATAACAAAGGTGAATCAGTGAAGGACTTAACAGACAACGAACGCCATCATGTACAAATATTACAGATTGTTCTTTTATCAGGGCAAGTCCGGTTTGGACAGAATGGAAACGCGTGGCTCCTCCAACAATGGTCTGAATCGGATAAAGTGAATTGATTTCATCACAAATAGCCCTTCCCGGGTCATAATAATCAGAGGGCAGTACAAGAATAATATGGATGTCTTTATATGATTTCAAAAATGCATGCAGGGTATACCAGAGAATGGGTTTATCATGTATGAGAAGAAACTGTTTGGGTAATTCACTGCCCATACGTTTACCGGAACCGCCCGCAACGATAACAGCATATTTTTTCATAAAGTATATCGGGGCATATTTATTTATCAATTAATAAGCGCTGGCATTCCCGTAAAAGCTTTGCTTTATCAATAGCCACCGTGCCCACAGATTCACAAACAATACCACCTGCAAGGTTTGCAATTTCTGCCATTATCTTCGTGTTGCGGGTCAATGTATAAATAAGTGTCGCTACTGCAATTACAGTATCCCCTGCCCCTGATACATCGGCTACGTTCCTGATATGTGAAGGGACCATCCGCGACTCTTTCCCGTCTTCATAATAAACTCCTTTCTCGGACAATGTGATAAATGAAATTCTGTGATTCAGTTCATCCACCAGTTTTTGATGGATATGTGTAAGTACACTTTCATTTATTTCTTCAATTAATAAATTTAAAGCATCCCGGGCTTCCTTCAGGTTAGGTTTGAATATATCCACCCCTTTGTATTTAAAAAAATGTTTTCTTTTAGGATCCACAGAAGTGATCACGGAATTTTTTCTACAGATTTCTATAACTGAATGAATAATTTTTTCAGTGAGCACTCCTTTATTGTAATCTTCAAATATGATAGCTGCGGGAGACTCTTCTCTGATAAATCTTTCAATCTGTGCAATTAGTTTTTGTTCCTGTTCATTTTCCAGCGATTGCACGGTTTCCGAATCAAGCCGCATCATTTGTTGGTTGCGGCTGATGACGCGCATTTTGTTTGTTGTAATACGACCGGTTGATTTCAGAAGATACGCAGTTTCAATTTTATTTTCATTGAGCAGGCCGGTAAGTATCTGTCCATCATCATCATCACCGATTACTGAAAAAACAGAAACGGGAGTTCCGAGAGAGGCCAGATTCAGTGCCACATTCCCGGCACCTCCGATCCGATACTCTTTCCTGTTAACAGTTACAACAGGAACCGGAGCTTCGGGTGATATTCTTTCTACATTTCCCCACCAATAAGTATCAAGCATCATATCGCCAATCACGCCGATCTTAATAGTTGAAAAAGATTTAAACAGCTCTTTATAATCAACGGAAGAGGACATATTATTCAATCTGATTTTTCCTGTTCTCTGCATTCGCAATATAGTACAATGGAATTCCCAGCAGCGCGATGACGAGTCCGGGCCATGTAAATTCCGGTTTATAAATAATCAGTAGTACGCAAAAACTTGTACCCATCAAAATATATAAAGCCGGTAGAAACGGGTATCCAAATGCTTTATAGGGTCTTGCCATGTCGGGTTTCTTTTTCCTAAGGATAAAAATACCCAGAATAGTAAGCACATAAAAAATAACGACCACAAAAGAAATCATATCCAGAAGATCCCCATATTTACCACTCAGGCATAAAATGGAAGCCACGATGAATTGCGCCCACAACGCCCATTGGGGAACGTTATTATTGTTGAGTGTACCGGCCCTTCTGAAAAACAACTTATCCTTTGCCATCGTATAATAAACCCGGGCACCTGCAAGTATCAAACCATTATTACATCCGAAAGTGGATACCATGATGAGAACTGCAATAATATAGGTTCCGGATTTCCCAAAAATCACCTGCGAAGCGGTTACAGCAATACGGTCTTTTTCTGCATGTGCAATTTCGTTTAAGGGCAGCACG
The DNA here is from genome assembly GCA_963757975.1 of uncultured Bacteroidota bacterium. Taxonomy (GTDB): domain Bacteria; phylum Bacteroidota; class Bacteroidia; order Chitinophagales; family Chitinophagaceae; genus Puia. The sequence continues at coordinate 34,103 of CAVWUD010000001.1, read as the reverse complement.
GCAACGTACATCAGGTTTGCACAAACATAAATGATGGTTACAATGAGTGTTCCGAGGAAAAGTGAAAGTCCGATATTTTTCTGGGGGTTTTTTATTTCGCCGGCGATGAACGTAACATTGTTCCATGCATCACTGCTGAAAACAGAACCCACCATTGCCGCTGCAATACCTCCAAACAGCGCTGCGCCTCCTATTGAATTTATATTGAAACCGTAAGAGGGATTACAAATATCCTTCAGACTTGTTTTCGTAGCATGCCAGGCGGCAGTCCAGTTCGCGTGCCAAACTTCAGGATGAAAAGCGATAAAGCCCGCAATGATCAGCCCGAATAAAGCCAGCAGTTTGGTAGAAGTGAAAATATTCTGTATCCATTTACTTCCTTTTAATCCGCGTGTATTGGTATACGTTAGAAATCCAATGATGCCGATGGAAGCAAGTTGTGCCGCACTGATAGTAAAATAAGTTGGGGAACCGCAATGGTTTGTACCCGTCTGAAAACGGAGTATATGATTGTCTTCACTCAAAGCAGGAATCAGGTAAGCCGCGTATTTGGAGAAAGCTACGCCTACTGCGGCAATCGTACCCGTCTGGATGACTGCAAAAAAACTCCACCCGTATAAAAAAGCAGTTAATGGATTATAAGCTTCCTTCAGGTAAATATACTGACCGCCGGCTTTTGGGAACATGCCACTGAGTTCCCCATAACTCACGGCGGCTGTGATGGTCATAAAACCAGTAATCAGCCATACTAAAATTAACCAACCGGCACCTCCTACATTTCTTACAATATCAGCGCTTACAATAAAAATTCCCGAACCGATCATGGATCCTGCAACGATCATCGTAGCGTCGATCAATCCTAATGTCGGTTTAAAAGAATGGATTTCTGCGGGCATAAGATGATTTGACCCGGAAGATAGTATTACTTTTTCTTATATGCTGCATTCAGGCCGGCTACCAGGTCGTCTGTAATATTAAAAGCTGTATCCCGGACATAAATAAACGAATTGGCCTCGTAAGAAATGATATAATTAAAACCTTTGTCCTTATTATATTCTTTCAGATAATCCTGAATTTTTTTTCTGATATCAGCTTTCAGATCCTCATTATGTTTAAGCAGGGATTCCTGCAGGGACTGTTTTCTTGCCTGGTAATTTTGTTGCATCTGGGCATATTCCTGCTGCGCCTGCTCGTTTTCAGTTTGCGTCATCGTTTTCGCATTCTTCTGCCATTCAGTAATTTTTTTCTGGTATCCTTTTTCCATACTGCTTAGCTCGGCATTCATTTCATTTTCTCTACCCTTAACCTGTTCGAGTACGTCTTTGAAATACTGATAGTGTGCTTCCAGAGAATCCGTATCGAAATAAGCCATCCTGAAATTATTTCCCGGCGGTTGATTTCCTTTATTACTGGAAACAATAACGGCTGCCTGCTGGGGTTTGTGGTAAATAACATAAAATAAAACACCTGTAAGCAGTAAAGCCAGTAACCCCGGAACCATTGCAATATTTCTCATAACAATAAATATAATTTGAAGGGTCTGTATACCAGATATAAAAGTAGGAAGCATTTCTGCTTCCTACTGCTTATTAATTCTTAAAATTTCTGCTTATTCATCCTCGTCAAACTGCATGGCTTCACGGGTGTTTTGGAGCAATTCATATTCCTCCTTACTTCCTACGATCATGTTTTCAAATTCCCGCAAACCGGTACCTGCAGGAATCGGGTGACCTGTGATTACATTTTCTTTCAGACCCATCATGTCATCAGTCTTACCCTGTATGGCTGCTGAAGAAAGTACTTTCGTCGTTTCCTGGAACGATGCAGCTGAAATCCAGCTTTGTGTTCCGAGGGAAGCCTTGGTAATTCCCAGCAACATGGGCGCCGAAGTAGCCGAATGCGCATCTCTGAATTCTGCCAGTTTTTTATCGTTCCTGCGCAGGATGGAATTTTCTTCACGCACTTCACGTAAACTCACAATCTGCCCGGGTTTCAGCTTGGTTGATTCACCCGCATCAGTAACCACTTTTTTGTCAAAGATCCAGTCATTTTCATCCAGGAATTCAATCTTGTCAACAGTTTCATCTTCAAGGAAACGCGTATCTCCCGGATCAACAATATTTAGTTTACGCATCATTTGCCTTACAATGACTTCAATATGTTTGTCATTGATCTTTACACCCTGCAAACGATATACCTCCTGGATTTCATTTACCACATATTCCTGCACTGCAAATGGTCCCTTGATGGCAAGTATGTCGGCTGGTGCAACCTGTCCGTCAGACAGCTGAGCGCCGGCTTTAATAAAGTCACCATCCTGGGCAAGGATCTGACGGGTAAGCGGAACAAGGTATTTTTTAATAATACCGTCTTTGGCTTCTACAATAATTTCACGATTACCTCTCTTGATATTTCCAAATGTAACTACGCCATCAATCTCAGATACAACAGCAGGATTGCCGGGGTTTCTTGCTTCAAATAATTCCGTAACCCGCGGAAGACCGCCCGTGATATCACGAAGTTTTCCAAGTACGCGTGGAATTTTTACAATAACCTGTCCGCCACGAACCTCTTCACCTTCTTCCATAATAATATGGCTACCGACAGGCAGATTATAGTTTTTAATTTCTTTACCGCCTTCTACAACAATACCAGGAATTTTTGTTTTATCCTTTGTATCAATTACAACTTTCTCGCGGTGACCTGTTTGTTCATCAGCCTCTTCACGATAAGTAATGCCTTCAATTACATTTTCAAATTTCAGCTTACCGCTGATTTCACTGATGACAACATTATTGAATGGATCCCATGTACAGATCACATCGCCTTTGGATACTTTCTGTCCGTCTTTTACAGTCAGAGTAGCACCATATGGAACGTTATTGGTAATTAACAGTCGGTCATTCTTCACATCCATGATTCTTACTTCACCTGTACGTCCGATAACAACAGGTACTTTTGTTCCATCATTATTTTCAGCCAGTACGGTTCTCAATCCATCGAACTGAATCGTACCATCGAATTTAGCCATCAGGGAAGATTCTACCGATGCAGATCCGGCAACACCGCCCACATGGAAAGTACGCAGTGTTAGCTGTGTACCCGGTTCACCGATTGACTGGGCAGCGATGATACCAACGGCATCACCTTTCTGCGCGGTATAACCTGTTGCCAGATTCTTACCATAACATTTCACACAAACACCTCTTTTGCTTTCGCATGTAAGTACAGAACGGATTTCAACAGTTTCAATTCCTGCTTCTTCAATTTTCTTAGCAACTTCTTCAGTGATCTCGATTCCTCCATTTGCAATGATCTTGTCAGTTGCAGGATCGTAAACATCATGAAGGGAAACACGGCCAAGAATACGATCGTATAATGGCTCTACAATATCTTCATTATCCTTCAATGCCGTGGTGGCAATACCTCTCAGGGTTCCGCAATCTTCTTCCTTGATTACAACATCCTGCGCAACGTCCACGAGTCGTCTTGTCAGATAACCCGCATCAGCTGTTTTAAGAGCCGTATCCGCGAGACCTTTACGGGCACCATGCGTTGAGATAAAATAATCAAGTACATTCAGGCCACCCTTAAAATTTGAAAGAATCGGATTTTCGATGATTTCACTTCCGGTAGATCCTGATTTCCTCGGTTTGGCCATCAGTCCGCGTATACCAGCCAGCTGTTTAATCTGCTGTTTGGATCCACGCGCACCTGAATCGAGCATCATGTAAACAGAGTTGAATCCCTGTTTGTCAGAACTCAGTTCCCTGATCAGGGTTTCAGTAATCCTTGTATCCACGCGCGACCAAATATCCACGATCTGATTATACCTTTCATTATTCGTAATCAGACCTGTATTGTAATTATCCCACACTTCATCCACTTCCCCTTTCGCATTCACCAGCAATTCTTCCTTGGTATCCGGAATGATGAGGTCATTGATACTGAATGACAATCCTCCGCGGAACGCCATGCGGAATCCAAGCGTTTTAATATCATCAAGGAACTTAGCAGTCTTGGGAACATTGGTCCATTTAATGATATTACCGATGATCTCACGAAGTGATTTCTTGGTGAGCAACTGGTTTACAAAACCGACTTCTGCAGGTGTATGCTGATTGAAAAGTACACGGCCTACAGTGGTTTCTAATAATTTCTTCTCCAGAACATCATGTTCGTTTCTTACATTCACTTTTACCTTGATGTATGCATGCAAATCAAGCTGTCCTTCGTTATATGCAATGATCACTTCTTCAGGACTGTAAAAAGCTTTCCCTTCGCCTTTCACTTTTTCTGTTGCAGTAGATTTCTTTCCTTTCGTAATATAATATAATCCCAGTACCATGTCCTGTGAAGGCAATGTAATGGGCGTACCATTCTGGGGATTCAGGATATTATGGCTTGACAGCATCAGTAGCTGGGCTTCCAGCACAGCCGCACTGCTCAGCGGAACGTGTACCGCCATCTGATCACCATCGAAGTCTGCGTTAAACGCAGTACAAACAAGCGGATGCAGCTGAATGGCCTTTCCTTCAATCAGTTTAGGCTGAAATGCCTGAATTGACAGCCGGTGAAGTGTTGGGGCACGATTCAGCATCACAGGATGACCCTTCAGTATATTTTCCAGGATATCCCATACAATGGCTTCCTTACGATCAACCAGCTTACGTGCTGATTTCACGGTTTTCACAATACCTCTTTCAATCAGTTTACGAATGATAAACGGTTTGAAAAGTTCAGCAGCCATATCTTTTGGCAATCCGCATTCATGCAGTTTCAGTTCTGGTCCCACAACGATTACAGATCGACCGGAGTAGTCTACACGTTTTCCGAGAAGGTTCTGACGGAAACGACCCTGTTTCCCTTTCAGTACATCACTCAATGATTTCAGTGCCCTTCCACCCTCTGCTTTAACTGCATTGGATTTACGGCTGTTATCAAAAAGAGAATCGATGGCTTCCTGCAGCATTCTTTTTTCGTTACGCAGGATTACTTCAGGCGCTTTGATTTCAAGCAAACGTTTGAGACGATTGTTGCGGATGATCACCCTGCGATACAAATCATTCAGATCTGAAGACGCAAACCGGCCGCCATCTAAAGGTACCAGAGGACGCAGTTCCGGCGGTATAACCGGAATATATTGCATAACCATCCACTCAGGGCGGTTTGTGATTCTGGTATTTGCATCACGGAAACTTTCAACCACACTCAGACGCTTTAATGCATCTGCCTTGCGTTGCTGCGAAGTTTCATTGGCAGCAGCCGCCCGCAGGTCAAAACTCAACTGATCGAGGTCAATGCGCTGTAGCAGATCATGTACAGCTTCAGCACCCATCTTTGCAATGAATTTTGTCGGATCATCGTCAGGCAAGTATTGATTGTCCTTCGGAAGTGTTTCGAGTATTTCAAGGTATTCTTCTTCCGTCAGCAGGTCTCCCTGGTTCTGATTTTTATCAGCGCGAATACCTGACTGGATCACCACGTATCTTTCATAATACACAATGCTCTCGAGCTTCTTTGAACTCATTCCCAGCAGATAACCGGTTTTGTTCGGAAGACTTTTGAAATACCAGATATGAACAACAGGAACAACCAGTTTAATATGCCCCATACGTTCCCGGCGAACTTTCTTTTCAGTTACTTCCACACCGCAGCGGTCACACACAATCCCTTTATAACGGATCCTTTTATATTTTCCACAGGCACATTCGTAATCCTTAACGGGTCCGAATATGCGCTCGCAGAACAAACCATCCCTTTCGGGTTTGTAGGTTCTGTAGTTTATGGTCTCAGGCTTTAAAACCTCTCCATAAGATCTTTCCAGAATGGAATCGGGAGAAGCAAGCCCGATGGTAATTTTTGAGAAAGTGGCTTTGGGACGATTTTCTTTTTTAATAGCCATATATTAATATCAGGTTTTTAAAAGATAAGTTACCACCCATGCATTTACAAAGCAGTTTAAAACAGGATGACTTCATCCTTTTTCGCAACTTACTTTGTTGAAAATCAATAATTTACAGAGAAAATGATTCTGAAAATGCCAGCATAAGGAGGGCAAAGGTACGTGCTTTGTATTAATTTACCAAGATATGGTATCCACTCCCGTCAGGTAATTCAGCCCCCTTGAAAGCTGCCGGTTTTTAGGGTTTTTTCCATGCCCGCGAAGGAAAAAGAAATCGTCAGCAGGGAAAATAATAAATAAGGGGTAAGATACCGTTCTTCATAAAAAGGGTAAAGAAGAAATCGTACGAGAACAACGGCACAAACTGTGTAAAAAATATAATTCACTTCCTGTTTCCAGCTGAATCCCCTGCTGAGCCCGGAAATAATAAAGATTACGAACAGGTACATAAAAAAAGACCCGGGAATAACATAAAAGTATAACCCTATATTATTTAAATATTGTCCTCTCGGTTCCGAAAAATCAGGATCCATAAACCAAAGGAAATGATGGGTGGCAGTGAGATTGACAAGCAGTGCGATCCCTGTTAAACCCAGTGACATCATGATATATTTTTTTGTATCCAGCTTGTTTGTAAATCCATCAACCGGCCATTTCCATAATGCAAAAAGAAATATCAATTCCGAAACCACATTATCAAGACGTGTACAGATTGCAAGCATGAATAGAGAATACCAAAGGATTTTACTTCTACCGAAATAAATCAGGAAAACTGCATTCAGTAATATGAAACAGGATAAGGAATCCGGCGTGGAAAGTCTGGCCAGCAGAAGAGTTGGAAAAATTAACATGCAGGCCATACTTACCAGAAAAGTTTTAACCGGATCCAGGCGTTTTATAACAACCTGCCAGATACTAAGGCCGATCAGAAAATAACAAAGCAAAGACGGGACGAGGGTTGCATGGATATAGGAAAATCCCAGTTTGTGAAAAGCCAAAACCAGTAATACATACAGGGGTTTGATCCTGTACCTTTCGAATATCATCTGATCGACGCCGCTGACCCGGTCAGCGTGATCCTGATATTCCTTTGCGGAAAGTTCCTTCCGGAGAACTTCTTTTGTCCTTTCTACGACACCCTCCATGGAACCCTGTTCTTTTTCTATAACGAGGGCAATATAAAAGGACATATCCCCATTATGTCCCGGGAACCTTGATAAATAAAATGTTGCCAGTGAAAAGCGCAGAAGATAAATAAGAAATGCATTTGTTGAAATCATGTCATTTTATCTTTTGCCGTGCATAATCCCTGCGATATACTTTTTCATATATTTCTCTACCTGCTTCCATTCCTTTCCAGAAACTTTTCCCTGATTATTTTTTGAACAGGAACATTCCTGATTTTGCTTTCAAGCCAGGAAATGATATCCAGATAAACAAAAGCACGTGTCTCGAATCGGTTCTTTTCATATGTTTTCAGCCTTTCCAATAATTTCGGGAATTCGGGTTTGAGTTCCGGGTTCCAGCTTAAACGATTTCCTCAGAAAACGGAATATTTCCTCCTCCACCTTACTCAGGTTTTCCATTTTTGCCATAAATCGGTAAACCGATTTGATCAGGTATTCCAATAAATTCTCATTCCCCAGTTCATAATGTGCAATCAGATGAAGCAATCTTGAATAACACTGAAGATCAGTTCGAAGGTCCATCTTCCAGTTAATGATCTTATTGAGATATTTAATGGTATGCTCGTAATCACCGCTGCCAAAATAAAGGCTGGCAAATTTGTAATAGAAAATAAGTATCCGGTGCCTGTCCAGGTAGATTTCATATTCCTTCAGTTTCTCTTCTATATAGGGAACCAGGGCCAGCCCTTCTGAGAAAGTACCGTCAATGAAATGCTGGTTGATTTTAGCGATATGCAGATAAACGAAAGTCTGTATCCGGTTGTTATCATTTTCCTGCACGGCTTCCGAATGAAAAAACTTTTCAAAACGGATGAGAGTTTCCAGAAATTTTGGATAGTTCAGCAGGTCGAAATGTGCGCCCAGCAGGTTGTGCATGCCTTTAATATAGTGGGCAGTCTCAATCGGTATCATGGCAGGTTCTTTATCGAATAATTCAACCCAGCGATGAGTGTAACGATAATAGGATAGAAAATCCTGTCCTATAAAAGCAAACCAGCTATAACTCTGAAACAGATAGAGATTTTCATAGAACCCATTTACTGCAGGCATTTTTGAGGGCAGTCTGGATTCGAAGAATTCCCTCACTGCAATTTCATCTTTTTCGTTTCGGGCTACGCCATGCTGGATATACCATCCATATAGCTGAAGCGAAAGGCTGGAGAGAGCTCCTGCCAGGAGAATCTGTTCATTCACAGCCTGCATTTCATGCAGCCAGTCTGCCGGCCCTGTCCTGCATGCTGCGTGTAATATGAAGTGCTTCGATTTTTTGTTCGAAGAAAAGGGTCTCGAGCACATAACTGTATTGATGGAATTCACGGCCCATTTCTTTGATCCTGTCGAGCACTTTCAGACTTTGCAAATACAATCCCTGATTATAAAGGATCTCTGCATAATCCAGCTGTTCGTGCAACTGGAGAAAAATATTATTCTCCCCCCTGATAAGGCGGAGACTGGAAAGGATCTGTTTATATAAATGGGCTTTTACATTCGAAAGCTGCTGTTTGCTCAGCTGTTTGTTTTTAGTAAGAAGCTCCGTTTCATCGTACACGTCCATTTTATCCAGCGCATCGAATAAATAGATGATTTTCAGGTCCTCGGAAGCAGTATTTCGCTTAACATACAATTTGAAATTGCGTTTCTCAGACTTTTTCAGAGATTTAACAAGTTGAAACAAGGTATCAGATGAGCGGTTGGGCATCGTAATTTAAAACGTCTGAATTAAGGACTGGAGCGGGTTTCAGCGGCTGAACCCCCCTTTCTGAACTGTAATTCAAACAGGATTTTGATTTGTATACTGAATCAAACAAAAATAACTTCGATTCAACTCATTTCCCAAAACGATATGAAATCCGATAAAATTTACATTTTCGATACCACCCTGCGAGACGGGGAGCAGGTTCCAGGCTGTAAACTGAATACAAAAGAAAAGCTGGAACTGGCTCTGGAACTGGAACATCTGGGGGTGGATATCATCGAAGCGGGTTTCCCGATATCCAGTCCGGGGGATTTTCATTCCGTCGAAGAGATTTCAAAAGTGGTTCGTCATGCCAGCGTCTGTGCGTTGAGCCGTGCCGTAAAGGCGGATATAGAAGTTGCTGCGGATGCTCTGAAAAATGCCAGGCATCCCCGAATCCATACCGGTATAGGAACATCAGACTTCCATATCAAATCCAAATTCAATTCCAACAGGGAAGAAATTATAGAAAGAGCTGTTCAGGCTGTGAAATGGGCCAGAAATCGGGTAGCTGATGTAGAGTTTTATGCTGAAGATGCCGGTCGCACAGAGAACGCATATCTGGCGCGTGTGATCGAAGCAGTAATAAAAGCCGGCGCCACTGTAGTTAATATTCCGGATACTACGGGATACTGCCTTCCCCATCAATACGGTGAAAAAATTGCTTACCTGGTTAACCATGTAAAAAATATAGACAAAGCCATTATTTCATGCCATTGTCATAATGACCTTGGTCTCGCAACAGCTAATTCCATTTCCGGAATTATTGCAGGGGCGCGACAAATTGAATGTACCATCAATGGCCTTGGGGAAAGGGCAGGTAATACCGCCCTGGAAGAAGTAGTCATGATCATACGTCAGCACGCAGATCTGGGATTTAAAACGAGCATTAAAACCCAGGCGCTGAATCCGATGAGCCGGCTGGTTGCAGAAACTATGCGCATGCCGGTCCAGCCAAATAAAGCTATCGTGGGAGCAAATGCTTTCTCGCATTCTTCGGGAATTCACCAGGACGGATTCCTGAAAGACGCATTGACATATGAAATCATAAATCCTGATGAAGTGGGAGCAGATGGTTCCAAAATTGTACTGACTGCAAGAAGTGGCCGCAGTGCTCTTGCCCACCGTTTCCGGATAATCGGATATGAGTTCACACGCAATGAAATTGATGTCCTCTATGTGGAATTTCTTCGGTTGGCCGATACAAAAAAAGAAGTAGGTGAAGAAGATTTACATGCACTCGCTAAAATTGCTGTGAGCGCCTGATAAGGCAGGATCAGGCTATTAAAGAATTTATGAAACCAAAAACACTTTTCGAAAAAATCTGGGACACTCATGTGGTGAAAACCATTGAAGAAGGACCTTCCGTTTTATATATCGACAAACATCTTATTCATGAAGTGACCAGTCCCCAGGCCTTCAAAGGGCTGGAAGACAGAGGCCTTCCCGTCTTTCGTCCTCAACAAATTGTTGCTACAGCTGATCATAATGTACCAACCGAAAATCAACACCTTCCCATCAAAGGAAGCGCTCTCACGGCTGCAGGTTGATACACTGGAAAAAAACTGTAAAAAGTTCGGGATCGAACTATATGGCCTCGGACATCCTTACCAGGGAATTGTTCATGTTATCGGACCAGAACTTGGTATCACATTGCCAGGAATGACCATTGTTTGTGGTGACAGCCATACATCCACACACGGCGCTTTTGGAACCATCGCATTTGGTATTGGCACCAGTGAAGTGGAAATGGTAATGGCTACCCAGTGTCTCATGCAAACGCGTCCCAGGCTGATGCGAATCAATGTGGAAGGAAAATTGAATCCGGGCGTTTTATCCAAGGACATTATACTGTATATCATTTCTAAAATCTCTGCCAGCGGTGCAACAGGATTTGCTGTTGAATATGCCGGTTCAGCCATCCGTAATCTCTCCATGGAAGCCCGGATGACGATTTGCAATATGAGTATTGAAATGGGTGCGCGTTGTGGATTGATCGCTCCCGATGAAACAACTTTTGCTTATATCAAAGGAAGAAAATTTGCACCGCAGGGACCTGAATGGGATAGATCCCTGGCTTTTTGGAAAACTCTTTTTACCGATAATGAAGCAGCATTCGATATTGAAATTGATATCAATGCTTCAGAAATTGAACCGATGATCACATACGGAACGAATCCGGGCATGGGTATTGGAATTTCTGGCCATGTTCCCAATCTGAGGGATGTGGAGGAAAAAGAAAAACTTTCTTTTGAAAAATCACTTCAGTATATGGGACTTGAACCGGGCATGGGTATCAAGGGGAAAAAAGTCGACTATGTTTTTATCGGCAGTTGTACGAACAGCCGGATTGAAGACCTGCGTCTGGTGGCTTCCTTTGTAAAAGGAAAACAAAAAGCAAAGGATGTCCAAGTTTGGATTGTTCCCGGCAGTAAACAGGTCGAAAAACAGGCGCAGATGGAGGGCATCGATAAAATATTTGAAGATGCAGGATTCCTGCTTCGCCAGCCGGGATGCTCTGCCTGCCTTGGAATGAATGAAGATAAAATTCCTGCCGGCAAATATTGCATATCCACCAGCAACAGGAATTTCGAGGGCCGCCAGGGACCAAATGCAAGAACATTTTTAACGAGTCCGCTGACTGCGGCAGCTGCTGCGATCACTGGCAGAGTGACGTGATGTGAGAGAACTTATTTGAAGAAAGTATGGGAGTATGGGAATTAAGAAAAATAAATAAAAAGATCAATGAAAATAGAGTACAAATATGATATCATCTTGGATGTGAGAATTTCTTCTCATTCCCATACTCCCATACTCCCATACTCCCATACTTTATCAAGATGAAAGCAATTAACAAAATAGTAAGTGCCGCCGTTCCTCTTAATATTGAAAACATCGATACAGATCAGATCATTCCTGCCCGCTTTCTCAAAGCAACCAGCCGGGATGGATTTGGAAAAAATCTTTTTCGCGACTGGCGTTATGAAAATGATGATGAAAATAAACCGAGAAAAGAATTTGCATTGAATGATCCACGCTACTCAGGAAAAATTTTTGTAGCCGGTAAAAATTTCGGATGCGGTTCTTCACGTGAACATGCTGCCTGGGCAATCAAAGATTATGGATTCGATGTAGTTGTAAGCAGCTTCTTTGCCGACATTTTTAAAAATAATGCGCTCAATAATTTTTGTCTGCCGGTAACTGTGAGCGAAGATTTTCTAAAAGAAATATTTGAAGCCATCAGCCGCGACGCATCGCTCGAAATTTCTGTGGATCTCGAAAATCAGTCCATCAGCCTTCCCGGAAAAGACGGCAAAACACTGAAGTCAACTTTGAGATCAGTCATTATAAAAAAACATGTCTGCTTAACGGATATGACGATATTGATTACCTGTTAAGCATGAAAGAAGAAATTACTTCTTTCGAAAATAAAACGCTCACCTACCCGAATTCTATATGAAAAAAAACATTGTTGTTATTGAAGGAGATGGAATAGGACCGGAAGTCACCCGCCAGGCAGTAAAAGTACTCAATGCCATTGCTGAATGCTTTCATCATTCATTTGAATACCGTTATTGCCTGATGGGCGCCATCGCAATTGACAAAACCGGAAACCCGCTTCCAGATGAAACGATAACGCTGGCCATGGAAAGCGATGCCATTCTGTTTGGCGCAATCGGACATCCGAAATATGATAATGATCCATCTGCAAAAGTGCGTCCTGAACAGGGTCTGCTGAAGCTGAGAAAATCCCTGCAGCTTTTTGCAAATATCCGTCCGGTAAGTACTTATCCATCCCTGCACCATCTTTCACCATTGAAATCAAAAAATATTGAAGGAGTTGATTTTATCATTTACAGGGAACTTACAGGTGGTATTTATTTCGGAAAGAAAGAAACAAGTGCAGACCAGTTCAGCGCTTCAGACGAATGCAGCTATAACAGGGAAGAAATTGAACGCATTGCCCATCTCGCGTTCAAACAGGCTTTGCAGCGCAGGAAAAAATTAACACTCGTTGATAAAGCCAATGTGCTGGAAACTTCCAGGCTCTGGCGCAAAGTGGTGCAGGAAATTTCAAAAAGCTATCCCGACGTCAGTCTCGATTTTCTTTTTGTGGATAATGCCGCGATGCAGATCATCGTCAATCCCAAACAATTCGATGTGATTCTTACAGAAAATATGTTTGGCGATATTCTCAGTGACGAAGCCAGCGTAATCAGCGGATCCCTGGGTTTACTTCCCTCCGCTTCCGTCGGCAAAGGACCTGCACTGTTTGAACCTATTCATGGATCATATCCGCAGGCTGCCGGAAAAGATATTGCGAACCCTCTGGGATCTGTTCTCTCTGCTGCCATGATGCTGGATCATTTTGAATTGCATAAAGAAGCAGCACTTGTAAGGGAAGCCGTGGAATGGACCCTGATCAATGGATTTGTTACCAAAGATATTGATCCCGTGAATTTCTATTTCACGACAACCATTGGTGAACTGATCAGTGATTACCTGGTCGGAAAAATATCAGGCTCCGAGCTCAATCAGGAAAATATTGCACTCAGGAAGTCAACGATCATTTAGTTCTTTGTTTTATAAATAGCGGTTCGTATATTCGCATTCAACACGTCTCATGTTGCAAAGCAGTATATATAATAACATTCTTATTTCACGACTGGTGGTGGTCATTATTATTATTATATCTGTTCTTCCCGGAGGCGGTTGATCGCGTTAAAATTTCAAAAACATTATAACGACCCGCCTCAAAAGGCGGGTTTCTTTTTTTATACAATTTACTATGGCGGAACTCAACAAATATTCCAGGACATTAACTCAGGATGAAACTCAACCCGGCGCTCAGGCAATGTATTATGCTATTGGTTTTACCGAAGATGATTTCAAAAAAGCGCAGGTAGGCATTGCCAGTATGGGCTGGGATGGAAATCCCTGCAATATGCATCTTAATGATCTGGCCAAATCTGTAAAAGCCAGTGTAAATAAAACAAATCTGCTGGGATTGATATTTCATACCATTGGTGTAAGTGATGGCATGAGCATGGGTACGGATGGCATGCGGTATTCACTTGTCAGCCGCGATATTATTGCAGACAGTATTGAAACCAATGCGGGTGCCCAATATTATGATGCGATCGTCACCATTGCGGGATGTGATAAAAATATGCCGGGTTCAATCATGGCAATGGGCAGGTTGAACCGTCCGGGTATCATGTTATACGGCGGAACCATCGCACCAGGACATTATAACGGACAGGACCTGAATATCGTTTCAAATTTTGAAGCCCTGGGACAAAAAATTGCCGGCAACCTGAGTGAAGCGGATTTCAAAGCAATTGTCAGAAATAGTTGCCCGGGTGCAGGCGCCTGCGGCGGCATGTATACTGCCAATACAATGGCATGTGCCATTGAAGCTCTGGGCATGAGCCTGCCCTATTCTTCTTCCAATCCCGCTTTAAGTGATGACAAACAAAAAGAATGTGCGGCCATTGGAGAAGCTATTAAATTATTACTTGAGAAAGACATTAAACCGAGAGATATCATGACTCGTAAGGCATTTGAAAATGCCATTACCGTGGTGATGGTACTTGGCGGTTCCACCAATGCTGTACTGCATCTGATTGCCATGGCAAAAAGCGTGGATATTCCACTTACACAGGATGATTTCCAGACGATCAGCAATAAGATTCCGATGCTGGCTGATTTTAAACCCAGCGGGAAATATCTAATGGAAGATCTGCATCAGTATGGAGGCGTGCCTGCCGTAATGAAATACCTGCTGAAAAATGGTTTACTGCATGGAGAATGCCTGACGGTTACAGGAAAGACAGTTGCTGAAAATCTGACAGTCTGCTCCAGATCTCGATTTTGATCAGCAAAAAATAATCATGCCGCTGGATAAACCCCTCAAAGCAACGGGACATTTACAAATTTTCTATGGCAATCTTGCCGAAGGAGGAAGTGTTGCAAAAATCACGGGTAAAGAAGGAGAACGTTTTGAAGGAACAGCAAGGGTTTTTGATGGCGAACATGATCTGATCCGGGGAATTCAATCCGGGAAAGTACATGCGGGTGATGTGGTCGTGATCCGGAATATCGGTCCGAAAGGCGCGCCCGGTATGCCTGAAATGCTGAAACCAACAGGCGCCATCATTGGGGCAGGCCTTGGAAAAACTGTCGCGCTTATTACCGATGCACGCTTTAGTGGCGGCACGCACGGATTTGTTGTTGGACATATTACCCCGGAAGCTTATGAAGGAGGGCTGCTCGCTCTGGTAGAAGATAATGATATCATCGAAATCGATGCGCTTAAAAATTCTATCACTTTAAAAGTGAAGGATGAAGTGATCGCCGAGAGAAGAAAAAAATGGAAAAAACCAGCTTTGAAAGCAACAAAAGGTGTTTTGTTTAAATACGCCCAGGTTGTAAAAGATGCTTCACAGGGATGTGTCACCGATGAGGCATAAAAGAAAGTGTGAGAGTGTGAGAGTGTGAGAGTGTGAGAGTGTGAGAATTAAATTCAAAATCTGCCAACGGTCAACGGTCATCCGTCAACGAACAATAAAAAATTTTAAAAATGGAAATGTATGGAAACGCTCGAAGTGAAAAAAAATAAAACAGCAATGGCAAAACATGTCATTCGGAAATTGTCCGGTTCAGCTGCTTTGCTGGAAGTATTTCTTTCAGAAAAAGTGGATACGATTTTCGGATATCCCGGCGGGGCCATCATGCCTATTTACGATGCGTTGTACGACTACCAGCAAAAAATGAATCATGTGCTTGTCCGCCATGAACAGGGAGCTATCCATGCTGCACAGGGTTATGCAAGGACTTCAGGAAAAACAGGAATTGTGTTTGCAACAAGCGGACCCGGCGCTACAAATCTCGTAACCGGTCTCGCAGATGCCATGATCGACAGTACTCCGCTGGTTTGTATTACCGGTCAGGTATATGCGCATTTACTGGGAACAGATGCTTTCCAGGAAACGGACGTCATCAATATCACAACGCCGGTGACCAAATGGAATTACCAGATAACCGATGCAACGGAAATTCCATCAGTACTGGCAAAAGCATTTTATATTGCAGCGAGCGGCCGACCGGGACCCGTGCTTATCGACATTACCAAAAATGCTCAGATCCAGGAATTTGATTATGAAGAATATCAACCAAGTGAACATATCCGCAGTTACCGACCCAAACCCATTGTCCGAAAAAAATATGTGGAAGAAGCAGCCAAACTGATCAACGAAGCAAAAAAACCATTTGTGATTTTTGGACAGGGAGTTATTCTCGGACATGCAGAAAATGAATTTAAAAATTTCCTGGAAAAATCCGGCATCCCTGCCGCATGGACGATTCTGGGAATGAGCGCCATTCCAACCGATCATCCGCTGGCAGTCGGCATGCTGGGCATGCATGGAAATTATGGACCCAATGTACTGACCAATGAATGTGATGTTTTAATTGCCATAGGTATGCGATTCGATGATCGCGTAACAGGCCGGCTGGATAAATATGCAAAACAGGCAAAAGTAATTCACCTGGATATCGATCCGGCAGAAATAGATAAGAATGTAAAATCCACTGTTCCTGTTTGGGGCGACTGCAAGGAAACCCTTCCCCTGCTTACACAACTCATTGAGAAGAAAACACATACGGAATGGTTACAGAAATTTAAGGATTACCAAAAGCAGGAAGATGAAAAATGTATATACCCTGAAATGCATCCGTCTGACGAAATACTTTCCATGGGTGAAGTGATCGATGCACTGAATGAACTTACAGATGGAAATGCAATCCTGGTTACTGATGTGGGTCAGCATCAGATGGTCACCTGCCGCTATGCGAAATATAATCAGTCACGCAGCAATATTACTTCAGGAGGACTGGGTACGATGGGATTTGCACTTCCCGCGGCCATCGGTGCAAAATATGGTGCACCCGAAAGAACAGTTGTTGCCATTGCAGGCGATGGGGGTTTCCAGATGACCATTCAGGAACTGGGCACCATTATGCAAACGGGAACTCGACGTTAAAATCATTGTATTGAATAATCAGTTTCTGGGAATGGTACGTCAATGGCAGGAGCTTTTCAACGACAGAAGATATTCTTTCGTGGATATCCAGAGCCCCGATTTTGTGGAAGTTGCAAAAGCGTACCGTATCGAAGGACAAAAAGTTACAGACAGAACGCACCTGAAACAGGCATTGAAAAATATGCTGGATCATAAGGGAGCTTACCTGCTTGAAATAATGGTTGGGAAAGAAAATAATGTATTTCCCATGGTTCCTCAGGGATGCAGTGTGAGTGAAATCAGGTTAAGCTGAGAGAAAGTATGAGAGTATGAGAGTGTGAGAGTGTGAGAGTGTGGACTGATAAAATAATTTGTTAACTAAAATAATAATCCCCTTAAGCCTTATGCCTTACGCCTTGAGTCTTGAGCCTTACACCATAATTTAATTTTTAAAGAAATGCTTAAACAGGAATTCACCATAACAGTATACACAGAAAATCAGATCGGATTGCTCAACCGTATTGCGATCATATTCTCCAGGAGAAAAATCAATATTGAAAGCATGAATACCTCCCCATCTGAAATTGAAGGCATTCACCGCTTCACCATAGTCATCAATGAAACGGAAGAAGTTGTAAAAAAACTTTGTCGCCAGATTGAAAAACAGGTGGAAGTGCTGAAAGCATATTTTAACCAGAATGATGAAATAGTATGGCAGGAACTTGCCTTATACAAAGTATCTACCGATCAGATCGTGGAGAAAGTAAAAGTAGAACGGCTGCTGAGAAAGTATGGCGCAAGAGCGGTCGTTATCCGGAAAGATTATACCGTTTTTGAAACTACAGGACACAGGGAAGAAACCGACGGACTGCTGGAAGCTCTGGAGCCTTACGGAGTTATAGAATTTGTACGCAGCGCAAGAGTAGCCATAATAAATGCGAGCAGTGGTTTTCATGAAAAACTTAAAGAATTCGAACAGACTGAACCAGGTGAAGAGCTGATAGAAAATGAATACCTGGATAAACAGGATGAAGTGTTCACAATGTAATAAGCCAAAAGACGAAAGCTCAAAGCCTAAAACTAAACAAGTGTGGAAGTGTGGTAGTATGGTAGTGAGAAAACGATATAACCAAATAATGAAAATTAAGACCTGATAGTAAATTTAAATTTCTATAAAATAAAGCTTTAGACTTAAAAATAACAATTAACAATCAATAATTAATAATTAAAAAAATGGCACAATTAAATTTCGGCGGAGTTGTAGAAACGGTAGTAACCCGTGAAGAATTCCCGCTATCGAAAGCTCAGCAGGTTCTCAAAGATGAGGTAGTGGCTGTAATCGGATATGGTGTGCAGGGACCCGGACAGGCCTTGAACCAGAAAGATAATGGCATAAATGTAATTGTAGGTCAGCGTAAAAATTCGAAGACCTGGGATAAAGCGGTACGTGATGGTTTCGTTCCGGGCAAAACACTTTTTGAAATTGAAGAAGCCCTTGAAAAAGGAACCATCATATGTTATTTACTCAGCGATGCGGCGCAGATTGAATTATGGCCAACGGTTAAAAAACATCTGACCAAAGGAAAAGCCCTGTATTTTTCTCATGGCTTCGGCATTACATTTAAAGAACAAACCGGTATCATACCACCTGCTGATGTGGACGTATTCCTCGTGGCTCCAAAGGGGTCCGGAACTTCACTTAGAAGAATGTTCCTTCAGGGCCGGGGTCTTAACAGCAGTTATGCAATCTTCCAGGATGCAACCGGAAAAGCAAAAGACCGCGTAATCGCACTGGGCATTGCCGTTGGAAGCGGATACCTTTTTGAAACAAATTTTAAGAAAGAAGTTTACAGTGACCTGACCGGGGAACGTGGTACACTCATGGGCGCGATACAGGGAATCTTTGCCGCACAATATCAGGTATTGCGCGACAAAGGTCATACGCCTTCTGAAGCTTTTAATGAAACCGTTGAAGAACTAACACAAAGTCTCATGCCCCTGGTCGCAGAAAACGGTATGGACTGGATGTACGCCAACTGCTCAACAACTGCACAACGCGGCGCACTTGACTGGTGGAAAAAATTCCGTGATGCAACAGCACCCGTATTCAAAGAACTCTATGAAAGTGTGGCTGCAGGTAAAGAATCACAACGTTCAATCGATAGCAACAGTAAACCCGACTATCGCGAAAAACTCGAAGTGGAATTGAAGGAACTAAGGGACAGTGAAATGTGGCAGGCAGGAAAAACAGTCAGAAGCCTTCGTCCGGAAAATCAACCTGCACCGGTTCTTAAATCAGATAAGAAGCAACCTGAAAAAGTATAAACATGGAAACATCAACACGTGCTTTTTCGCTGGATGTTGCTGCAGCAGCTGAAAGATTAAAAAAAGTAGTTATAAGAACTCCCCTGATTTTAAATCAGAATTTGTCACGAAGATATCAGTGTAATGTTTACCTGAAACGGGAAGATCTGCAGGTTGTGAGATCTTATAAAATCAGGGGTGCATATAATATGATGAGTAGTCTTCCGGATGAAATTCTGAAGAAAGGCGTTGTATGCGCCAGCGCGGGAAACCATGCACAGGGATTCGCGTATTCCTGCAAAAAACTAAATGTGAAAGGCGTCGTCTTCATGCCAATCATCACACCTAAACAAAAAGTGGATCAGACAAGAATGTTCGGTGAAAATTATGTCGAGATCAAACTCATCGGAGATACTTTTGATGACTGCGCGGTAGCTGCTAAAAAATATACAACAGAAAATCAGATGGTCTTTATTCCCCCGTTTGAAGACCTGCGGATCATTGAAGGACAGGCAACCGTAGCACTCGAAATTCTGGAAGATCTTTCAGATATCGATTTTCTTTTTGTTCCAGTCGGAGGAGGAGGTCTGGCTTCAGGTATGGGCACTTATTTCAAAACTTATTCTCCAAAAACAAAGATCATCGGTCTTGAACCGGAAGGTGCCCCTTCTATGGCAGAGGCATTTAAAGCAGGCCAACCAGTGACACTGGAAAAAATCGATCGCTTTATTGACGGAGCAGCCGTAAAAAGAACAGGCGACCTTACTTTTTCGATCTGTCAGGAAATGCTTGATGAACTGGATCTTGTTCCCGAAGGCCGCGTATGTACGACCATTCTGAAACTTTATAATGAAGAAGCGATCGTGGTTGAACCAGCAGGTGCTTTATCCATCGCAGGCCTGGAAAAAAGAGCTGAAGAAATCAAGGGTAAAACAGTTGTTTGTGTTGTAAGTGGAAGCAATAATGATATCGACCGGATGCCGGAAATAAAAGAAAGATCCCTTCAGTATGAAGGACTGAAACATTATTTCCTTATCCGCTTCGCACAACGCCCCGGAGCACTGAAAGAATTTGTAAATAATGTACTTGGACCGAATGATGATATCACCCGGTTTGAATATATGCAGAAGACCGATAAAGAATCCGGGCCTGCCGTAGTGGGCATTGAACTGGCAAGCAGGGCGGACTATGAAGTGCTTTTGGAAAACATGAAAAAATACCAGATCGATTACACAGAAATAAATAAGAATGATACCTTGTTCAGCTTGCTGGTATGATAAATAAAAGGCGTAAGCCTTATGCCTTAAGCTTTAACCTTTTCCCTTTTTTGTTAATGAAATATCATTTTTTTTATATATTTTTAAACGAATCGCTCCTTTCCTTAGAAAAATCATTTGAATACGATTGTATTGATGCCATTTCACTGCTTAACCGAAATAAATGGAACAAAATCAAGGATTATATCATCCTTCTTTTGAGCGGGATGCTTGTGGCATCGGGTTTGTCGCCAATATCAAAGGCTATAAGTCGCATCAGATCATCTCGGATGCACTGACCATCCTCGAGAATATGGAACATCGCGGTGCCTGCGGATGCGAAAGCAATACGGGAGATGGAGCAGGCATTATGATCCAGACTCCGCATGAATTCTTTTTTGATGAATGTATCCGGCTTGGTTTTCACCTGCCCGCCTATGGCAAATATGGTGTGGGAATGATATTCTTTCCAAGAGACCTGATGTTGAAGGAAGAATGCAGGGATATTTTCAACCGTGCTGCAGATAAACTGGGACTCGAAGTACTGGGATACCGCAAAGTGCCCGTGAATCCGGACGGAATCGGACCCACTGCTCTTTCTGTTGAGCCGGATATCGAACAGGTTTTCATAGCCAGCCCTGATCATATCAATGATCCGGAAGAATTTGAACGCAAGCTGTTCATACTCCGGAATTATTCAAGCCATACGATTCAAAATTCTGTCAAGAAAGATCCGATCGGATTTTATCTTGCATCACTTTCTTATAAAACCGTTGTATATAAAGGTCAGCTCACCAGTCTCCAGGTGAGAAATTATTTTCCTGATCTGAATAATAACCGCATCGTATCTGCATTCGGACTCATCCATTCCCGTTTTGCGACGAATACTTTTCCTTCCTGGAAACTTGCGCAGCCTTTCCGCTATATCGCACACAATGGCGAGATCAATACCGTTCAGGGAAACCTGAACTGGCTGAAGACAAGTGAAAAAGTATTTGAATCCCCTTTCTTTACGAAAGAAGAAATGGAAATGCTTCTGCCCATTGATTACCGACGGACAGTCGGATTCAGCCTGTCTCGATAATATGATTGAACTGCTGCTTCTTTGCGGCCGTTCACTTCCCCATGTGATGATGATGCTGATCCCAGAAGCCTGGGATGAAAACGATCAGATGGATCCGGTAAAGAAAGCGTTTTATGAATTCCATGCATCACTGATGGAACCCTGGGATGGACCGGCTTCCATTTCTTTTACAGATGGAAAAATGATCGGCGCAACGCTTGACAGAAACGGACTCCGTCCTTCCCGTTATTGTGTAACCACCGACGATCGCGTCATCATGGCTTCTGAGACCGGTGTACTTCCCATTGATCAAAAAATGATACGTGAGAAAGGAAGACTTCAGCCGGGAAAAATGTTTGTAGTGGATATGGAACAGGGAAGGATCATCAGTGATGATGAACTGAAGAATAAAATATGTTCATCCAAACCATATGCAGAATGGCTGAATAAATATAAGATCCGCCTGGAAGAATTACCTGAACCACGCGTGCTGTTTACTGAACTTCACCACGATCAGATATTCAAATACCAGAAAGCATTCGGGTATACAACAGAAGATATTGAGTCCATCATTACGCCGATGGCACTAGACGGAAAGGAACCGATCGGTTCCATGGGTTCGGATATTCCACTTGCTGTGCTCAGTGATGAACCACAGCACCTCAGCAGCTATTTCAAACAATTATTTGCGCAGGTAACCAATCCGCCCATCGATCCGATTCGGGAAAGACTGGTCATGTCGCTCGCAACATTCGCCGGAAATAATGGAAATCTTTTGGTTGAAGAACCGCTGGCCTGCCATTGTGTTGCATTGAAACATCCTGTACTCTCCAACCATGAACTGGAAAAGATCCGCAGTATTGATACCGGTATCTTTCAGGCTAAAACATTGCAGTTATATTTCAGGGCCGATGGAAAGCCCGGCTCATTGCAGGCAGGCGTGGAAAGGCTTTGCCGTTATGCTGTCGATGCGGCACTCGACGGATTTGAAGTATTGATATTATCTGACCGGGCCATTGATTCCGATCATGCGCCTATACCAACACTGCTGGCAACAGCTGCAGTTCATCACCACCTTATAAGGAAAGGATTGCGGGGACAGGTTGGAATTATCGTAGAAGCAGGCGATGTTTGGGAAGTACACCATTATGCCTGTCTCATTGGTTTCGGAGCAACGGCCATCAATCCTTATCTGGCACTTGCTACCATTCATGATGCACGTGTTACAGGAAAACTGCAAACGGATCTGAATCCGGATTACCTCAGAAAAAATTATGTGAAAGCAGTCAACGATGGATTGCTGAAGGTTTTCTCAAAGATGGGAATCTCCACATTACAATCATACCAGGGTGCCCAGATTTTCGAGATCATCGGCCTCAATCATTCCGTAGTTGAAAAATATTTTACAGGCGCTACTTCCCGTATTGAAGGCATGGGTCTTGATGAAATTGCCAGGGAAACACTTGCAAAACATTTATTCGCATTCAGCGGAAAAGTTATTCCGGTAGAAAGATTACCAACAGGAGGCGTTTATCAATGGAAAAGAAAAGGAGAATTCCATCTTTTCAACCCGAATACCATTCACTACCTGCAATATTCCACGCACATGAACGATTATGCATCGTTCAAAAAATATTCCAAGCTGGTAAATGACCAGATGGAAAAATCTGCAACTATCCGGGGGATGTTCCGGTTGAAAAGAAACCGCCCATCCATTCCTTTGGAAGAAGTGGAACCGGAAGAAAGCATCCTGAAAAGATTTGCTACAGGTGCAATGAGTTTCGGATCCATTTCACATGAAGCGCATTCAACCCTGGCAATTGCGATGAACAGGATCGGCGCTAAAAGTAATACAGGAGAAGGCGGAGAAGACGAATTCCGTTTCGAAACACTTGAGAACGGCGATTCGATGCGCTCCGCAATCAAACAGGTTGCATCTGCCCGTTTCGGAGTTACCAGTTATTATCTTACGCAAGCCGATGAATTACAAATTAAAATGGCCCAGGGTGCTAAACCCGGTGAAGGGGGGCAATTACCCGGACATAAAGTTGATGAATGGATTGGGAAAGTCAGGCATTCAACACCCGGTGTGGGATTGATATCTCCTCCACCCCATCATGATATTTATTCCATCGAAGACCTGGCACAATTGATTTTTGATCTGAAGAATGCAAATCGCGATGCCAGGATAAGTGTGAAGCTTGTTTCAAAAGCAGGTGTGGGTACTATTGCTGCCGGTGTCGCCAAAGCAAAATCAGATGTAATCCTCATATCAGGACATGATGGCGGTACGGGTGCTTCACCTATCAGTTCCATTCGCCATGCAGGACTTCCATGGGAACTTGGCCTTGCTGAATCGCATCAGACATTAGTAAAAAATAAATTACGCAGTCGTGTTGTATTACAAACAGACGGACAATTAAAAACCGGACGTGACATAGCCATCGCTACTTTACTGGGTGCTGAAGAATGGGGTGTGGCGACTGCAGCCCTGGTTGTGGAAGGTTGTATTATGATGCGGAAATGCCATATGAATACATGCCCGGTGGGTGTTGCAACGCAGGATCCTGAATTGAGAAAACGTTTTTCAGGAAATGCGGATCATGTGGTGAACCTGTTTAAATTCCTTACCAGGGAATTAAGGGAAATCATGGCAGAGCTTGGATTTCGCACGATTGAAGAAATGGTGGGACAAGTGGAATGCATTGAAGTGAATGACAGTCACAAACACTGGAAAACAAAAAAATTAAACCTGTCGCCGATACTTTACAAAGAACCGGCATCCATGTACACCGGTATACATCATATGGAGGACCAGGATCATGGACTCGCAGAAGTTCTTGACTGGAAATTATTGGAAGCAGCCAAACCCGCCATTGAATCAGGGCAAAAAGTTTTTGCATCGTTCAAAGTGAAGAATACAGACCGCACCATCGGAACGATTCTTTCAAACGAAATTTCAAAAATATACAAAGCAAAGGGACTGCCTGCAGACAGTATACATTTCAAACTCACAGGAACCGCGGGACAAAGTTTTGGCGCATTCAACACGCATGGTGTTACGCTGGAACTGGAAGGTGATGCAAATGATTATTTCGGTAAAGGACTTTCCGGTGCCCGACTGATCGTTTATCCTGCACCGGATGCAGGTTTTGTTCCGGAAGAAAATTTCATCATCGGAAACGTAGCGTTTTATGGTGCCACTTCAGGTGAAGCATTTATCCGCGGAAAAGCGGGTGAAAGATTTGCTGTTCGTAATTCCGGCGCAAACGCAGTAGTAGAAGGCATCGGGGATCACGGTTGTGAATATATGACGGGAGGAAGAGTGGTGATCCTGGGATCGACCGGTCGCAATTTTGCAGCGGGCATGAGCGGTGGAATTGCATATGTTTATAATGTGGACGGAAAATTCTCTTCTCTCTGCAATATGGATATGATCGATCTGGATCCATTGAATGAAGAAGACGTGAGGGAAATGAAAGAAATGATTTCACGGCACTATACATATACAGGAAGTACGGTTGCGAAATTTGTACTGGAGGATTTCGAAAACCAGCTGCGCAACTTTGTTAAAGTGTTTCCAAAGGATTATAAAAAGGTATTGTCTGAAAAGAAAGCCCTCGTAGGCGTCAATTCCTGATTCATAAATTATAAGAACTAAGCAATGGGTAAACCGACAGGGTTTCTGGAATATAAACGTGAACTTCCTTCAAAACGTCCGGTACAGGAAAGAAGAAAGGATTATAAGGAATTCGTAAATAAATATGAGCCTGAACAATTGAATAAACAGGCCGCCCGCTGTATGAATTGTGGCATTCCTTTTTGTCACCATGGTTGTCCACTGGGAAATGTGATTCCTGAATTTAATGATGCCGTTTATCGTAAAGCCTGGCAGGATGCTTACGATATCCTTATTTCAACAAATAATTTCCCGGAATTTACGGGTAGAATTTGCCCCGCTCCCTGTGAAACCAGTTGTGTACTTGGAATTAATCAACCAGCCGTAACGATTGAAGAAATAGAAAAGCATATTATTGAGATTGCTTTTGAGAATGGATTTGTAAAAGCAAAACAACCCAATCTCCGTACAGGAAAAAATATTGCGGTTGTAGGATCTGGTCCGGCAGGACTTGCTGCTGCTGCGCAGTTGAATTCAGCGGGACATACCGTGACTGTTTTCGAAAGAGATGATGCACCCGGTGGATTATTGCGATATGGCATACCGGATTTCAAACTTGAAAAGTGGATTATCGATCGGAGAATTAATATCCTTGAACAGGAAGGAATCATTTTCCGCTCTAATACCAATGTAGGTGTGGATATTAGCATCAATGAACTGATGCGTGATTTTCATGCCATCGTCCTGAGTGGCGGATCCACCATTCCAAGAGATCTGCCGGTTCCGGGCCGTGACCTGAAAGGAATTTATTTTGCGATGGATTTTCTAAAGCAGCAAAACAAAAGGATTAGTAATATTCCGGTATTTGAAGAAGACATATTTGCAACGGATAAAAATGTGATAGTAATTGGCGGAGGTGATACAGGAAGTGATTGTGTGGGAACCTCCAACCGTCACGGCGCAAAAATGATTACACAATTCGAATTACTTCCCCAGCCGCCAAAAGACAGAACATCATTTATGCCCTGGCCCACTTATCCAATGATTCTGAAAACAACTTCTTCTCACGAAGAAGGATGTGAAAGACAATGGGCTATGGCAACTAAAGAATTCATAGGTGATGAGAATGGCAATTTGAAAGCACTGAAGATTGTTCAGCTGGAATGGAAAATGACTGATGACGGCCGGCCGGCAAGGTTTATAGAAGTTCCCGGAACAGAACAGATCATTCCCTGTGAGCTCGCATTACTGGCTATGGGATTTGTGCATCCGCAACAGGAGGGACTGGTGAATGATCTGGGTGTGGAACTTGATGAACGGGGAAATGTAAAAGCCAGTGAGAAATCCTATCAGACCAATGTTGAAAAAATATTTTCCGCCGGAGATATGCGCCGGGGTCAGTCACTCGTTGTGTGGGCCATTAGTGAAGGCAGGGAATGTGCACGTAAAGTAGATGAATTCCTCATGGGGACTTCACTCCTCGAAACCAGGGATCATTCGCTGATTGGAGTAACTTTCTAAGCCTAAAGCTCAAAGCCCAAAGCCTAAAACTTTTTTAAGCCGAAAGCTTAAAGCCTAAAACTTTCTCTGGATCACTGACGCTAATTCTTAATTACTTTTTATTTTAATGATTTATTTATTAAAAGTTTTAGGCTTTCAACTTTGGGCTTTAGGCTTATTTAATTTCTTATCTTGTAGCACTAAGCTTTCCGTTTGCAAAAAAATCTCTTCACGAGACCTGTCAATATTCTTTTCCTGGTTCTTCCTTGCGGGATTAATTTTGGTTTTGCGACGGTTACGTTCCCATATCTTTTAACCCATTCAGGTTTTTCTGTAGCACAAACTGCCGGAATAGTTGCATTGGGCGTTTCGGCGAGCCTCTGGCGCTTCGCTGCAGGTCCTTTAACAGATCTTACACTCAGTCTCAGAAAATGGTACATAATTGCCGTTATTTCATCTATTATCTCCATACTTCTTCTTTGTGTGACACCCATTACTTTAAAGGGAGCCATATTGCTGACGGTGATTTATTTTATATCCCAGGCAGCAGCAAACCTCGTCCTCTTGCCTGTTGGTGGAATCATGGCGCATCGTATTGAACTGAATAGAAAAGGTCGTGCTTCAGGTTGGTATCAGACTGGCAACCTCGGCGGGGTTGGATTAGGTGGCGGGGTTGGGTTATGGCTGGCTACTCATGTTAACATAATAACCGCAGGCCTGGTATTATCAGCTGCTTCTCTCTTGAGTGCTGTAATCATTTTTAAAATAAAAGATGTGCATCATAAAAAAGATAAACTTCTGGCATCCGAATTAATGAGCATGGGAAAGGATATCCTGTCCATGGTCCGTGTTCCCGTTGTTTTATTTGTTGTCATTTTACTTTGTTTCCCCATCGGTACGGGCGCGGCAAACAATTTATGGTCTGCTATCGCAGCAGACTGGAAAACGAATGCAGACACGGTGGCGCTGGTTACCGGTTTACTTAGCGGACTGGTGAGTGCGCTGGGTTGTATTTCGGGTGGTTTTATTGCCGACAAATGGGGCAATTGGGTTGCGTATTTGGGCGCAGGGTTAGTATGTGCAATTGTTACCACTGCCATGGCAGTTTCGCCGCTGTGGCCCTACGTATATGTCTGCGGAGTGCTTGCCTATGCTTTCGGCTTGGGCTTGCTTAACGCAGCATTTTCATCGGTCATATTATTTGCAATCGGTAAAAAAAATGCATCTACCAAGTATGCCCTGTTATCTTCTCTCGGAAATGTGCCGGTAGTTTACATGACTGCATTTGACGGCTGGGCACATGATCAATACAACAGCAGATTTATGTTGCTCGCTGAAGGGGGTGTTGGGGTATTATTTATATTAATTTGCGTTATTATCATAAACCGGTTGAAGGCTAGAAAATTACTCGTCCAACCGGCGGATTAATGCATACCATCAATTAGTTTCAAATGCAAAAAAATATTTCAAGAAAAAAATTCCTTGCGACTATCCCAGTGGTTGCCTCTTTGCCAGGAATTTTAGATACAATGAAAAAAGAAAAATTCTATAAATTATCCTTTTCAACCCTGGGTTGCCCCGACTGGTCCTTTGATAAAATCATTGATTTTGCAAAAGCAAATAATTATAGGGGTATTGAAGTTCGCGGAATCATGCGGGAAATGGATCTCACTAAAGTGCCGGAGTTTTCCAACGCGGAAGCGATCGTTGTCAGTTTGAAAAAAATGCAGGACCGTGGTTTGGTTTTTGTTGATCTGGGCTCATCAGCTGCGATGCATTTACCGAAGGGAGATGAAAGAACAAAAAACCTGGATGAGGGAAAAAGATTCATTGATCTCGCCCAAAAACTCAACTGCCCTTATATACGTGTATTCCCCAATCAGTTGCCGAAAGACCGTGACCGGCAGGAGTCGATCAATTTAATTATTGAAGGATTGCGCGAACTCGGTGAATATGCATCTGATAAAAAAGTGACAGTACTGCTGGAATCGCATGGCGAACTCATCTACAAAAAAGATCTGTTGGCCGTAATGGAAGGAGCTTCGAATGCTCATGTCGGACTGGTATGGGATATCTGTAATATGTGGAGTGTTACGAAAGAATCGCCCGATGAAGTGTATGCCGTACTGAAACCTTATATAAAACATACGCATATTAAGGACTTAAAAATCATTGATGGCAAGGAAGAATATGTGTTGCTTGGTACAGGTATTGTTCCAATCTTTCACGCTATTGATATATTGTACAAAAACAATTATCCAGGTTACTACAGTTTTGAATGGGAGAAATTATGGCATCCCGAAATTTTAGATCCCCAGATTGCGCTGGCAGATTATCCCGTTGCGATGAGAAAGAACTTTGAAAAGTTTAAAGCTTAAAGCTCAAAGCCGGTCTACGGAATACTAAAACTCCTTTTTATTTTTGTCCGTCTCTTTCGCCAGTATTTTTATCATTAGATCCGAAACCCAAGGAGGTTGCTCACAGGCATCGGGTATTTTTCAAATTTCATGTTCCATCGTTAAAATCAAATGGAAATGAGAAAACCATTCATATGCCCAAATTCAACTTCCACATTTTTAATTATACAGTTCCACAATGAATATTAAAATAATTTCCCGGACTTCTGGTCTTATTTAACACAAAAAAGCCCCGTCTAATAAAAGACGAGGCTTCAATGAATATGGCAGCTACCTACTCTCCCGCATTGTGGTGCAGTACCATCGGCCATAAGGGGCTTAACTTCTCTGTTCGGAATGGGAAGAGGTGAACACCCTTGGAAAAACCACCATAAAAAGTTAAAACGGTAAAAGTTAAGAGGTTAAGGCTTAAGGCCTTAAGCTTTGGCGCTTATTCAGCTGTTTAGCTTTCAGCTTAATAAATTGCATATTGGGAGTTGTAACAGGAATATTATTGAATTTTTATTTCACTGTACGAAACAGAAAAATAAAAAAATTAAAGCATACGGGCAATTAGTACTACTCGGCTTTACTGTTACCAGTTTTATACCTGTAGCCTATCAACGTCATAGTCTCTGACGACCCTTAAAAGAAAACTCATCTCGTGGAAGGTTTCACGCTTAGATGCTTTCAGCGTTTATCCTGTCCGTACATAGCTACTCTGCACTGCACCTGGCGGCACAACTGATACACCAGCGGTACGTACGACCCGGTCCTCTCGTACTAAGGTCATGTCCACTCAATTTTCTTACGCCCATCACAGATAGGGACCGAACTGTCTTGCGACGTTCTGAACCCAGTTCACGTGCCACTTTAATCGGCGAACAGCCGAACCCTTGGGACCTTCTCCAGCCCCAGGATGTGACGAACCGACATCGAGGTGCCAAACCTCCCCGTCGATATGAGCTCTTGGGGGAGATCAGCCTGTTATCCCCGGAGTACCTTTTATCCTTTGAGCGACGGCCCTTCCATACAGAACCGCCGGATCACTTTAGCCAGCTTTCGCTCCTGCTCGGCATGTATGCCTCACAGTCAAGCACCCTTATACTAATGCGCTCTTCGTACGATTACCAACCGTACTGAGGGTACCTTTGCAAGCCTCCGTTACACTTTAGGAGGCGACCACCCCAGTCAAACTACCCACCATGCACTGTTTCCCGCGAGGGATTAGATTCTAAATCAAAGAAGGTTGGTATTTCACCGACCGCTCCACCACAGCTAGCGGCAAGGCTTCGTAGCGTCCCAACTATTCTACACATCCGTAATTCAAAATCAATGCAAAGTTGTAGTGAAGGTTCACGGGGTCTTTCCGTCCCGTGACGGGTAACCGGCATCTTCACCGATACTACAATTTCACCGGGCTCGTGGAGGAGACAGTGTTCAACTCATTAGACCATTCGTGCAGGTCGGAACTTACCCGACAAGGAATTTCGCTACCTTAGGACCGTTATAGTTACGGCCGCCGTTTACTGGGGCTTCAGTCAGAAGCTTTGGCTTGCGCCGAACATCCTTCCTTAACCTTCCAGCACCGGGCAGGTATCAGGCTCTATACGTCATCTTACGATTTTGCAGGGCCCTGTGTTTTTGTTAAACAGTTGGTTGAACCATTTTACTGAGGCCCACCGAAGTGGGCATGCTTTATCCCGAAGTTACAGCATCAATTTGCCGAGTTCCTTCTCCACGGCTCACCCGAGCGCCTTAGAATATTCTTCTCGTCCACCTGTGTCGGATTACGGTACTGGCTGCTTTAACCTAACCTTAGAGGTTTTTCTTGGCGGCTATTAGCACTCTCAATCGGGCCGAAGCCCTCATATACTTTCGTACTTCGTCAACTCTTACGGATTTGCCTGTAAAAGCTATAACTACATACTTAAACGGGGAATTCCGTTTCCCTCGTGTGTGGGTCACTTCCGCGTCGCCCCATCGAAATTAAAGCGGGTACTGGAATATTAACCAGTTTTCCATCATCTACCCCTTTCGGGTTTGACTAAGGACCAGACTAACCCTGATCCGATTAACGTTGATCAGGAAACCTTAGACTTACGGCGATAAAGTTTTTCACTTTATTTATCGTTACTTATACCTACATTTTCGTTTCTGAACGCTCCAGCATGCGTCGCCGCACACCTTCACTGCAGATCAGAATGCTCCCCTACCGATCATCCACTAGTGGCGATCTTAGAACTTCGGTTCGCAGTTTGATGCCCGATTATTTTCCGTGCCTGAACCCTCGACCAGTGAGCTGTTACGCACTCTTTAAATGAATGGCTGCTTCCAAGCCAACATCCTGGCTGTTATAGGATTCAAACTTCGTTTGATCAACTTAACTACGTATTAGGGACCTTAGTTGCTAATCTGGGTTATTTCCCTCTCGGCCACGGACCTTAGCGCCCGCAGCCTCACTGCCGCAGATATTTATTAGCATTCGGAGTTTGTCAGGGTTTGGTAGGCGGTGAAGCCCCCTAGCCCAATCAGTAGCTCTACCTCTAATAAACTTCTATATGCGACGCTGTTCCTAAAAACATTTCGGGGAGAACGAGCTATCTCTCAGTTT